>DATBKV010000247.1:0-15391 GCA_036555745.1 Xanthobacteraceae bacterium
TCAGTGAAAATAGCCGAAGAAGGTGAGCAGCGCGCCGACGGCGAGCCAGATCGCGGCGGCCGCGGTCTGGGTGGCCGGGCGCTTGAGGAACCAGTGCCCGGCGGCCTCGGCTCGCTGCGGCAGGATCAGGCGAACCGCGCCGCCGATCGCCATCAGCCAGCCGATGATGGTGATGACGACGCGCCAGTCGCCGACCCACAGATTGTGCGTGAGGATGATCGCCACGCCGGCGACCATGCCGAGGAGCCCGGCGAGGTAGATCAGCGCGTGGCTCGCCATGAACTCTTCCGCGACCTGGCGCAGCACCGCCGCGTTCACCAGCGCGGCGACGCCGACGGCGAGCGCGACGGGCCCCATCAGCTTGGCGAGGAAAATGGAGGTTTGCACGTGAGGATGTCCTGTCCCTTCGCCGGCATGACCCGGATCAGGTTCAAAGGGTTCCCGCGGTATCGCGTCGGCGGGTGTCTCAGCTCCTCGCAACCGGAGCTCCCCTCGGAACACCCGCTAATGTAGGCCCGCCGGGGCTGCTGTCAACGCGTGCTGGGGACGGCGTTGCGGCAGTGCAACCTAAATTCGGTGACGCGGCGGTGGGGCGAGTCTAGCGGCGCCGGCGCGCGCTCGTGCGCAACACGCGGTTAGTCTCGTGTTTCTGACGACTCGTGCCGTTCGTGTCCCGGGCGCAACGCAGCGCGGAGCGGTGCGTTGCAGACCCGGGATCGTTCCGAAAACGGCGCTCGCAACGGTTCCGGGTCTGCAGCGCACCATTCGCTTCGCTCATGCTGCGCTGCGCCCGGAACACGCTGGATCGGAGTCGCGCGTTAGCGGCTGCCGATGTAGCCGGCGAAGCGCTTGCGCAATGCCGTCAGCCGCGCCTCGTCCGACACCAGCGCGCGGTAGCCGCGCTCGATGTTGTAGGAGGCGAGCGGCGCGAATCCGGCCGGCGGCGGCACATCGGCGCGCGGCGAGAACGTGCCGGTGCGGCTCTGCTGCTCCTTGGCGAGATACCAGGTGAGGTAGAGCTTGGCGGCGTTGGGGTGGGGCGCGTCCTTGAAGATCGCGGCGCCGACCAGGAACACCGGCGTCGGGTCGGCCTGCGAGAACACCGGCTCGATCGGCTTGCCTTGCGCCTTGAGCCGCGGCGTGGTCGAGGTGGAATCGAAGGTGGCAAGCTTCTCGCCGGCGGCGATGGCGTTCGACACCGCGGCGTGGCCGGAGGTGACGAAGACCGGCTTCTGCGCCATGTACCTGTCCATGTAGTCCCAGCCGTATTTCTGCACGATGACGTTGAACGCGCTGAGGCCGGCATCGTCCTGGGTCGGGTCGGTGGTGATGAGCGCGCCGGCAAATTGCGGCTTGAGAAAATCGAGCGCCGATCTCGGCACCTCCGCCGCGGGCACGCGCGCGCTGTTGTAGGCGTAGACTACCGTGTTGACGCTGACCGCGGTGAACGCGCCGTCCTCGTCCTTGTAGGCGGGATCGATCGCCTCGAAGCCTTCCGGCTTGAACAGGAGCAGCGCGCCCGCCTTCTTCCAGCGGCCGAAGTCCTGGATGGTCTGGAAGATCGCGAGATCGGTCTCCATGCGCTTGGCCGCGAGCTGCTGCTCGATCCGCCGGTTGAGGCCGTTGCTCAGCCCGCCGGTGAGGGTGACAGCGACGCCGGGAAAGCGCTGCTCGAAGTCCCGGATCCAGCGGTCGTGCGAGCCGGTGGGCCCGGCGCCGTAGAGTGCGAGCGTCTGCTCGAGCCTCGCCTTGGCGTAGAGCTCGTCCATGCTCTCGGCCCGCGCGAGGCTCGCGCCGGCCACGAGCGCGGCGACAACCGGGAACAGCAATCGAAGTGTTGCTAAGGCGCGCATGGTGACTCCCGGATCTCAAAAGCCAGACGCCGGAAAGCATAACGCCGGCCGCGCGCGCTCGCGAGGCCGGCGTTGTCTCTTTCACGCGGCGGGCTGACGCCGCCGCGACGCGATGGCGCTCAGTTGATGCTCGTCGCCACCGAGGCGGCGCGGTGCGAGCTCATCGGCAGCACCACGACCTTGGTGCCCACATGCACGCGGTTGTAGAGGTCGATCACGTCCTCGTTGACGAGGCGGATGCAGCCCGAGGAGACGTGCTGGCCGATGGTCTCCGGCGCGTTGGTGCCGTGGATGCGATAGACCGAGCCGCTCAGATAGAGCGCGCGCGCCCCGAGCGGGTTGGTCTCGCCGCCGGCCACGAAGCGCGGCAGATAGGGCTGGCGGCGGATCATCTCCGGCGGCGGCGTCCAGTCCGGCCACGCGGCCTTGCGCTCGATGGTCTTGCTGCCCGACCAGGTGAAGCCCTCGCGGCCGACGCCGATGCCGTAACGCATGGCCTTGCCGCCGGGCATCACCAGATAGAGGAAGGTGTTCGGCGTATCGACAATGATCGTGCCCGGCGCCTCGCTGGTCCGGTAGTCGACGATCTGGCGGCGAAACTCGGAGCGCAGGTCGGTCGCGTCCTCGTTCGGATCGGCGTAAGCGGGCGGGTTGGCATAGGCGGGCGCGCTTGCGGGCGGGCGCATCGACCCGAACAGCGCCTCGAACGGATTGAACGGCTCGGCCGAAGCGGACGAGGTGGAGATGGCGGTGGCCGCGACCAGCGCCACAAGCGCAGCCGCAGTCCGCAAACGCGAATGTTTGGTCATGGTACGTCCCCCTTGATCGACCATTGGTCGGGCCGGGGGGGCGGGAGGTTCAAAAAGCTTGCCGAAAATTAACCTGCGGAATGGTTAACGGGGGCCGGCGCGGCGAGTTCAACAGGTTGAGATTACTCGGCTTTCTTGCCCGCGGCGTGCCAGCCGACGGCGGCGTCGGCGACCGCGTCGGTGGAGGCGAAATAGGGCTTGATGTCGATGAGCGGGGTGTCATCGAGGCAGTCGAGGCCAACCACCGAGAGCCGGTTACCATCGACCTCCAGGAGGCGCACCACGCTCATGGCAATCGGATTGGGCCTTGCCGGCGAGCGCAGCGCGAAGGTGCCGCGCGGGACCCCGTAATGCCGGGGCACCTGCAGCAGGAGGTCGCGCCGCGAGCGGTTCATCCAATAGAGCACGACCAGGTGGCTGCAACTCTCGACCCCGGCCAGCGCCGGCGTCCAGCGCTCGTCAATGATGAGGCTGCAGACGGCCTCCGATTCGCGTGCATTCTTCGGGCAGTCCTCGCGCCGCTTCCAGGGCGTGCGGATGCGGCCGATGAAATAGAGCGAAGCGTCGAACCGTTCGGGCAAAGCGACCGCGGTCTCGCCCTCGCGAATGCCGAAATCATCCTCGTCCATGGAGGCTCCCAAGAGAGCGAATGAGCTGCGCTCAAGCGCGGGCCGGTCGAGCGCCGGCAAGGCGCGCAAGCCGGTCAGCAAGAATCATGGATTGAGGGCTGCAGCGGGGCAATGACCCTGCGTGGGCGGCGCTTCGCCGGAGCCTTGCAATGCCCGATTTAACCGTATAAAGATATCTTTATATGCTCGCCGAAAATGCGGGGACCACAAATCGAAACGCGGGAAGCTGCCCACGTGCCCACCTCCGCCCATCTGCCCTTCGAGACGCTCAACGGCGCGCTCAAGGCCGCCGGCGAAGGCACGCGGCTGCGCATTCTCGCGCTGCTGGCGGAAACCGAGCTGACCGTGTCCGATCTCACCACCATCCTGCGCCAATCGCAGCCGCGGATTTCGCGCCATCTGCGGCTCCTCGCCGAGGCCGGGCTGGTCGAGCGCTTCCGCGAGGGCTCGTGGGCGTTCTTCCGCCTGGGCGAGCGCGGCGGGGCGGCCGCAGTCGCGCGCGAGCTCATCGCGCGCCTTGATCCTGCCGACGCGACGCTGGCGCGCGATCGCGAGCGGCTCACGGCGGTGCGGATACAGCGCAATGCGCTCGCGCAGGTTTATTTCAGCAATCACGCCGCCGAGTGGGACCGCATTCGCAAGCTGCATGTCGCCGACGAGGCGGTCGAGCAGGCGATCAGTGCCGCGCTGGCGGACGTCCCGATCGAGGCGTTGCTCGACCTCGGCACCGGCACCGGGCGCATGCTCGAGCTGTTCGGCCCGCGCATCGAGCGCGGCCTCGGGCTCGATCTGTCGCTCGACATGCTGGCGCTCGCACGCACGCGGCTCGACCGCGCCGGGCTCAAGCATTGCAGCGTGCGCCACGGCGACATCTACGACCTCGCGCTGCCGAAGGATGCCTTCGATGTCGTCGTCATCCATCAGGTGCTGCACGTCCTCGACGACGGCGCGCGCGCGATCGCCGAGGCGGTGCGCGTGCTGCGTCCGGGCGGCCGCCTGCTGGTGGTCGACTTCGCTCCCCACGATCTCGAGTTCCTGCGCGACGAGCACGCGCATCGCCGGCTCGGCTTTTCCGCCGACACGGTGACCCAATGGATGAAAGCCGCCGGACTGAACATGGTGCTGCAGCAGAACCTCGCGCCTGAGCCCGCCTCCGAAGGCAAGATCGCCGTCTCGCTCTGGCTCGGGCAGGATGTACGCGTGGCGCTCCCCACCACCATCGCGCGCGAGGTGGCGTGATGACCGTTGCCACCCGTGCCAGCCGTTTCGTGCATGACGCCGGCGAGAAGTCGCCTGCGCGGCCGCGCATCCGCGTCTCCTTCGAGTTCTTCCCGCCGAAGACGGAAGAGATGGAGAAGACGCTGTGGGAGTCGATCACGCGCCTGGCGCCGCTCCAGCCCAGCTTCGTCTCGGTCACCTACGGCGCCGGCGGCTCGACGCGCGAGCGCACGCACGCGACCGTCAAACGTATCCTTGCTGACACCGCGCTCACGCCGGCGGCACACCTGACCTGCGTCGCCGCCACCCGCGCGGAGATCGACGCCGTGATCGGCAATTATTGCGCCGCCGGCGTGCGCCATATCGTGGCGCTGCGCGGCGATCCGATCGGCGGCATCGACGAGCGCTACGCCCCGCATCCCGGCGGCTATCGCAACGCCGCCGATCTCGTCGCCGGGATCAAGCGCCTCGCCGAGGTCGAGGTGTCGGTCTCCGCCTATCCGGAGAAGCATCCGGACAGTCCGACGGTCGCGGCCGATCTCGACATGCTCGCGGCCAAGGTCGATGCCGGCGCCGCGCGCGCCATCACCCAGTTCTTCTTCGAGAACGACCTCTACTTCCGCTACCTCGAGCGCGTGCGCGCGCGCGGCATCAACGTGCCGGTGGTGCCGGGCATCCTGCCGGTGCAGAATTTCAAGCAGGCGAAAAATTTCGCCGCGCGCTGCGGCGCCTCGGTGCCGGCCTGGCTCGCACACCGCTTCGACGGCCTCGACGATGATCCCGCGACCCGCAAGCTCATCGCTGCGGCGGTCGCCGCCGAGCAGGTGCTCGATCTCGTCGACCGCGGCGTCACCGATTTCCACTTCTACACCATGAACCGCGCCGACCTGGTCTATGCGGTCTGTCACCTGTTGGGATTGCGACCGGACGTCCAGTCGAGCGCTGCGCTCCCGGTCGCCGCCGTAGCGGAAAGAACGCGGGGGGTCGGGTGATGCGAGGCGGCCTCGTAACATCCGCGGCTGAGCAAACGCTGCGCCGGCTTGCCGCCGAGCGCATCCTGGTGCTCGACGGCGCCATGGGCACCATGATCCAGTCGCTCGGGCTCGACGAGGAGGGCTATCGCGGCGCGCGCTTCGATGCCTGGAACCGGGAGGTGCGCGGCAACAACGACCTGCTCATTCTCACCCAGCCGGCGAAAATCCGCGACCTCCATCTCGCCTATTTCCGCGCCGGCGCCGACATCGTCTCCACCAACACCTTCTCGTCGACGCGTATCGCCCAGGCCGACTACGGCATGACGGGCATCGTGCACGAGCTCAACGTCGAGGGCGCAAGACTCGCGCGTACGGCCGCCGATCAGGCGCAGTCCGAGGACGGCCGCCCGCGCTTCGTCGCCGGCGCGCTCGGGCCCACCAATCGCACCGCCTCGATCTCGCCCGACGTGGCCAACCCGGGCTTCCGCGCCGTCACCTTCGACGAATTGCGCGCCGCTTATGCCGAGCAGGTGCAAGGCCTGCTCGCGGGCGGCGCCGATATCCTCCTGATCGAGACCGTCTTCGACACGCTCAACGCCAAGGCGGCGATCGCGGCCATCGCCGACGTCAGCGAGGCGCAAGGCGTGCGCGTGCCGGTGATGATCTCCGGCACCATCACCGACCGCTCGGGCCGGCTGCTCTCCGGCCAGACGCCGGCCGCGTTCTGGCATTCGGTGCGCCACGCGGCGCCGGTCTCGATCGGGCTCAACTGCGCGCTCGGCGCCAAGGAGATGCGCGCGCACATCGCCGAGATCGCCCGCATCGCCGATACGCTCCTCTGCGCCTATCCCAATGCCGGGCTGCCCAACGAGTTCGGCCGCTACGACGAGAGCCCCGACTACATGGCGGCGCTGCTCGCCGAGTTCGCGGACGCCGGCCTGGTCAACATCGTCGGCGGCTGCTGCGGCACCACGCCCGACCACATCCGCGCCATCGTGCGCGCAGTCGCGGGCAAGCCGCCGCGGCAAATTCCGGAGCTGCCGCGCCGCCTGCGGCTCTCCGGGCTTGAGGCCTTCACGCTCACGCCGGAAATCCCGTTCGTCAACGTGGGCGAGCGCACCAACGTCACCGGCTCGGCCCGCTTTCGCAAGCTCGTCACTGCCGGCGATTACGCGGGCGCGCTCGCGGTCGCCCGCGACCAGGTCGAGAACGGCGCGCAGATTATCGACGTGAACATGGACGAGGGCCTGCTCGATTCCGAGCAGGCGATGACGACCTTCCTCAACCTGATCGCGGCCGAGCCGGATATCGCGCGCGTGCCGGTGATGGTGGACTCATCCAAGTTCTCGGTGATCGAGGCCGGGCTGAAGTGTCTGCAGGGCAAGGCGGTGGTGAACTCGATCTCGCTCAAGGAGGGCGAGGCCGCGTTCATCGCCCACGCCAAGGCGGTGCGCCGCTACGGCGCCGCGGTGGTGGTGATGGCGTTCGACGAGCGGGGGCAGGCCGATACGCTCGAGCGCAAATGCGCCATCGCGCGGCGCGCTTACGACATCCTCCTCGGCGAGGTCGGCTTTCCGCCCGAGGACGTCATTTTCGATCCCAACATCTTCGCCATCGCGACCGGAATGGAGGAGCATAACGGCTACGGCGTCGCCTTCATCGAGGCCGCGCGCTGGATCCGGGCGAACCTGCCGGACGCGCACGTCTCTGGCGGAGTGTCCAACCTGTCGTTCTCGTTCCGCGGCAATGAGCCGCTGCGCGAGGCGATGCATTCGGTGTTCCTCTATCACGCGATCAAGGCCGGCATGGACATGGGCATCGTCAATGCCGGCCAGATGGCGGTCTACGACGATCTCGATGGCGAGCTGCGCGAGGCCTGCGAGGACGTGGTGCTCAATCGCCGCCCGGAAGCCGCCGAGCGGCTGCTCGCGCTGGCCCAGCGTTTTCACGGGCATGGCAAGGAAAAGAAGGAGGCCGACCTCTCCTGGCGCGCGCGCCCGGTCGAGGAGCGGCTCTCCCATGCCCTCGTGCACGGCATCACCGACTTCGTCGAGAGCGACGTCGAGGAGGCGCGCCGCAAGGCGGAGCGTCCGCTGCAGGTGATCGAGGGCCCGCTCATGGACGGCATGAACGTGGTCGGCGACCTGTTCGGCTCGGGCAGGATGTTCCTGCCGCAGGTGGTGAAGTCGGCGCGCGTGATGAAGCAGGCGGTGGCCTACCTGATGCCGTTCATGGAGCAGGAGAAGAACGAGCAAGGCCGCGAGCAGAAGCGCTCCAACGGCAAGATCGTGATGGCCACGGTCAAGGGCGACGTGCACGACATCGGCAAGAACATCGTCGGCGTCGTGCTCCAGTGCAACAACTACGAGGTCGTGGATCTCGGCGTGATGGTCCCGGCGGCCAAGATTTTGGAAACGGCGCAGCAGGAGAACGCCGACATCGTCGGGCTCTCCGGCCTGATCACCCCCTCGCTCGACGAGATGTGCCACGTCGCGGCCGAGATGGAGCGGCAAGGCTTCGATCTGCCGCTCCTGATCGGCGGCGCCACCACCAGCCGCGTGCACACAGCGGTCAAGATCCATCCCAACTATCGGCGCGGGCAGGCGGTCTACGTCACCGATGCCAGCCGCGCCGTCGGCGTTGCGAGCAGCCTGATGTCGGCGCAGACGCGCCCGTCTTATCTTGCCGACATCCGCCAGGACTATGCCCGCATCGCCGCGGCGCATGCGCGCGGTGAAGCGAGCAAGCAGCGGCTCTCGCTCGCGGACGCGCGCGCCAACGCGCTCAAGCTCAACTGGTCGGGCAATTACGTTCCGCAACCGCCGGGCTTCCTGGGAACGCGGGTGCTTGAGGACTATCCGATCGGGGAGTTGCGCGACTACATCGACTGGTCGCCGTTCTTCGCCACCTGGGAGCTGACCGGCAAGTTTCCCGCCATCCTCGATGATGCCAAATACGGCCCCGCCGCGCGCGCGCTGTTCGAGGATGCGCAAGCGATGCTCGATCGCATCGCCCGGGAAGGCTGGTTCCGCGCCGGCGCCGCCTTCGGCTTCTGGCCGGCCAACTCCGACGGCGACGACATTCTCGTCTACGGCGACGAGCGGCGAGCGCGCCCGCTGGCGGTGCTGCACACGCTGCGCCAGCAGCTTGCGCGGCGGGAAGGGCGCGCCAATGTGGCGCTCGCCGATTTCGTCGCCCCGCGCGCGAGCGGGCTTGCCGATCACATCGGCGCCTTCATGGTCACCGCCGGCCTGGGCGAGGACGCGGCGGCCGAGCGCTTCAAGCGCGCCAACGACGACTACTCCGCTATCATGGTCAAGGCGCTGGCGGACCGCCTCGCCGAAGCCTTCGCCGAGCGCCTGCACCAGCGGGTACGGCGGGAATTCTGGGGCTATGCAGCGGACGAGGCGCTGAGCAACACGGATCTGATCGCGGAGAAGTATCGCGGCATCCGTCCCGCGCCCGGCTATCCGGCGCAGCCCGACCACAGCGAGAAGGCGACGCTGTTTGCGCTGCTCGACGGCGAGCGGCGGATCGGGGTCAGGCTCACGGAGAGCTTCGCCATGTGGCCGGGCGCGTCGGTCTGCGGGCTCTATTTCAGCCATCCCGATAGCCACTACTTCGGCGTCGGCAAGATCGAGCGCGACCAGGTCGAGGACTATGCCGCGCGCAAGGGCTGGAGCATCGCCGAAGCCGAGAAATGGCTGGCGCCGGTGCTCAACTACGATCCGATGATCGCGGCGCGCACGGCGGCGGAGTGAGGTCCGGGCAATGCTTGATCGTGCCCGAATCATTCGCGTAGCGTAGTCAGTCACAAATGCGTATGGTATTAAGTGATTTGAAATCAGTGGCTTAAGTCGGGCAATTCCCGCACGAACAACAACGTCGCGGTCCTTAAATGGCTCGTAGCCATTCAATGCGGGCGCCGAGGGCTCGAACTACTCGCTTCGAGCCAGATGCGTCCTGAAGCTGTCACAGATGCGATCGAGATCGTCGGAGCACAATCCGAGGAATGTCGGCAATGCGATCGTGCTGGCGCTGACACGACGGGCGACGGGAAGTGGCGGGCAATCGTACGGCGGCAACAGGCTCAAATCGTAAAAGCCTGGCCGTGTCTCGATCCCATCGTTCGCCATCCCGGCCATGATCCGATCCCGTCGAGCACGCACGGTGTCGAGATCGCTCCCGTCCTCGAGTTGAATCACTGTGACCCAGACGACCGGCTCCACGTGTTCGTCGAAATGCTGCAGCCTGACCCCCGGAACCTCGGAAAGGCGTGCCTTATAGCCGTCGTGGATAGCGCCCCGCTGGGCTAACATGCGATCGAGCGACTGAAGCTGTCCGCATCCGATCGCGGCCTGGAAGTTGGTCAGACGGAAGTTGTAACCGACAACATCGTGCCAATACCGCTTGTCCTTCCGCATCCCGTGGTCTCGCAGAGTGCGGCAGCGTACCGCAAGCGCATTGTCAGCCGTCATAACCATCCCGCCTTCGCCGGTCGTGATCGTTTTTGTGGCTTGGAAGCTCAGCGTGCCCACGCGTCCGATGGTGCCGGCGCAGCGGCCCCGGTAGCGGGAGAAAGCAGCTTCAGCGGCATCCTCTACCACGTCGAGTCCCCACTCAAACGCCGCCGCGGCGATCGCGTCCATATCCGCGACGTTGCCATAGAGATGAACCGGGATCACCGCCTGGGTGCGCGCCGTCCTGAGGCGGTGGATTTCCGCCGGATCGAGCAGCCAAGTATCGGCCTTGACGTCGGCGTAGAGCGGTGTGAGGCCGAGCGACAGCACCATGTTGGCTGCCGCAACGAATGTGAATCCGGGAACGATGACTTCGGCACCGGTTTCCAGGTTCAGCGCCCGCAGCGCGAGCTCGAGTGCGGTCGTGCCGTTCGACACAGCAATGGCGTGGGCGATCCCCATACGATCCGCGACTTCTTGCTCGAGGCGCTCGACATAGGGCCCACCCGATATCCAACTGGAGCGCAACGCATCGAGCACCAGCGGCTCCTCGCTGCCCGATAGTGTTGGGCGCGCCCACGGAATGCCCGGCCTTTTCACGTTTTCTTCCTTGCCCTCGAGACTGTGCGAGCTGGCGTTCGCGGCGGCTCTCCATTCCTGGCCGCAGGTGCTACACTTGGCTGCCGGTTTATCACCGCGGTTGGAATAGCCTATGCTCGATGCGCTCGGCAAGACTGGCAAGATCGCCAAGCTCGATAGCGGCCAAGACTTTCGCGCGTTCCAGACGATTGAGGCGCTTCACCGCGCCCAGCTTGCGGCCGGCGCGCTGGCTCAGATGCCGGCCGGCTTCCTCGCGGACTTCTATCGCTACCTCGCGACCAGGACCGATTGCGCCGTATTCACCGCCGAGGCCGAAGGACGCGTGGCCGGCTTTGTCGCGGGGACGTTGCACGCGTCGAGCCTGCTCAAGTCGTTCCTTCTTGCGCAGCCTGTGCGGACGCTCGGCTATTGCGCCCGGCTACTGCTTGCGCCGCGCCTGTTTTTTCGAATCGTTTCTCTCGCTCGGCATCTCGCGGAAGGCAGCCGGGAAACCGACGTCGACGAACGTCAGTTGCTCAGCATCGCCGTCGCTCCCGGCGATCTCCATTCGGGCGTGGGGACCGGCCTGTTCGGTGCCCTCTGCGACTGGTTCCGATCGCGTGGCGCGGAGGATTTCGGCGTCATCGCAGCGAAGACCCAGACCGCCGCGCTGCATTTTTATCGGCGCTGTGGCGCTGCGGAAGTCGGCGAGACGAGACTGGGTGGACTGAGCTCGATCCGCTTTCGTTGCGTGCTGCGTTCCGACGCTCGAAGTTCTGGCGGCACTCTGTGATCGCGCCGCGGTTCGGTGCGCTCCCTGTTCCCAGCCGAACTCACCCTTCGACGAGGCTCGGTACTATTGCAGCCGCGCACTCCGGCCTTGCAGTGGGGAAGTTGAAGCGGATAGGATCGAATCGAGCAAAGGAGATGCCCGCCGGGACGGCGTTCAGGGGAGCCAAGACCGCGGCGGCATACTCCAAATAGCGTCACTTGACATGAGCTGCATTTGGGCGCCCGAGGCATGGCACAGTCCTTAGCCCGCCAGCTCCGAGGCCCCTCGTCGCGGACTGCCGACGTTCCGCACCGGCAAAGATGCTACTGACGGCCAGCAAGCTCTTAGGACCCGAGCTATGACCGCGCAGTCGGGTTTCCAAAAGCATTCGGGTTTCCAAAGCATGACGAATAGTCTGCGCGTCTTGATGACCTACGTCCTGCCCATAGCCATTACCGGCGCCGTGATCGTTTGGGGCCTGTGGATCGTTCCGGACATCCTCTTCGGCATGTACGGGAATGTTGACGGAAAATGGGGCTCCTGGAGCGCCCGCGCGATTCTGGAGTGGTCCACATTCCTGGATTTCGGCCCGTACTCGCCCGTGACGGGCATGGGGTCTCCGCTCCTTCCGAATCTCCCCTGGCTGAACCCGGGTGCCCTTGCCTTGGCTATTCCGGTGGCGCTCGAGTATAAGCATCTATTCTCTTACCTTGTTTATCTCGTCGAATTGACGGTCACCTTATACATCTTATTTCGCGAATTGGACCTGGAGCGGGAATACGCGTTCGTAGCCGTTCTGTTGTATGTGTCCTTCTTCTTCCTGCCTTTCAACTCCGTCTCCGGCGCGTGGCACTTATATACATTAGGTCCATTTTATTGTCATCAGTTCGCTGCGATGAACTTGGCCACGGTAGCCCTGCTGCGCTTCGGGTTATCTACCTTCCGACTCAATCTGATTTGGGGTCTGGCTTTCATTGTTTGCCTGTTCATCGCGTTTTCGTCGGCCCCCATATCGAATCTATTCTACGTGCCTGTCTATGCCACGCTTTGGGCCGTCGTGTCGTTGTCGAGTCGAATTGAGCGCCGTGCTCTTCTTCCCCGGCTCGGCCTGCTGCTGTTTACCCTCGCCGTATTTGCCGCCATCGGGCTGCCGAGCTACATCTTGGTTACGGCCGCGGTATCGGCCCGCGACAACGCTATTCCGCCCTTTCTCCACCCGGGAATGGCACTGCTCACGCTGGACTACTGGGTGAAACTCGTCTCCCGCTTCTCGACGTGTTCCGGTCAGCAGGCAATTGTCCTGATCTGCCCTTCGATGAACCCTGTCGCATGGATTCAGATCGCGGCGCTGATCGGTGCCGGCGTGCTGATCGTCTTCGACAAAGGACGGCGCCGGGCCCTGGCCATTACCGTCGTAAGCATGATCGTGCTTCTTCACTTTTACTTTCTGCTGGGGCTCGACTCGATCCTTGGGCGTGTCGCCATTTTGGGGTATCATTATATTTACTGGACGCTGTTTCCGCTGATATTCGCTGTTCCGGTTGCGGCGATCGCGACGATCATTCGATTCGGGACGGGAAGCCATGGATCCGCGGCACGGTGGATACCGGCTGTTGCGAGCACGGGCATCTCGATCGTTTTCTTGGTCATATTCGTGGAGGTCATCTCCGTTCGTCAGCCTCGCATGGCGGGAACAAGCGTGCTTGGTTTGCCCCCGATCGCGCACGCTCAGGTGCGCAAAGGCCCAATTCATCAATACCTTGAGAAGCACATCGCGCTGACACCCGGAAAGGCGTTCGAAGGCTATGGCGGCCTTCATCTCGCGGCGCAAGACGGCTTCGTGCGCAAGCAATACCTGTCCGGGAATGATGCAGCGATTTATCTAGGCACCGCTTACGAGTTGCTGCGCCGCCACCACCTGACCTCGAACACCATGAGTCATCTCATGTACGTGTATGCGCGCCAATTGTTGTCCACGCAGTTCGGCAACATGTTTCAATTGACCGATCTCTGGAACAGCAGCATCCCCACGCTCGAAGACTACGGTCAGTGGCTGACGAAACAGATGTTCGTCTTCAACACTGACGTGCTCGCCAACCCGGACGACATCGTGGACCCGACCGGCGTGGCAACCCACCTCTACAAGTTTGCCCCGGAAGTGCTGGCGATGTTGGGCGTTCGGTATATCGTCTCCGATGGCAAGCTCGATCATCCGTCGGTCACGGAGGTTGTGACCGAGACCAGTCCGGCGAACACGACTCTTCGCCTGTATGAGATCAGCAACGCGAATCGGGGCGATTGGAGCCCCACCAGGGCCGTCATCGCGGACGGCTACGACAGCGCGGTCTCATCGTTGGAGAAGATTCAGCCGGACTCGGTGATCCTGCTCGAGCCGATGGCTTTGCCACCCGATCTCGTTCCAGCCCATCAAGTGCGGCTGACCGCGATCAAGGGCGGTTATCACATCTCGGCGCGGAGCGCGGGGGCTTCCTTGTTGATCTTGCCGGAGCAGTTCTCCCACTGCTGGCGACTCATGGCAGAGCCGCAAAGCAACGGCTCGGTCTTCCGCGCAAACCTGGTCCAGACCGGGGTCTTTTTCCGGGACAAGATCGATGCGGAGCTGCGATTCGGATTCGGCCTGCAGGAGTCGAATTGCCGCCGTCAGGACGCCGATGACATGTACAAGTATTTCTCCGCCAGCAGGTCCAGGAGAGCCCGATTCGGCACCAACGCGACCCCACCCGACGAGAGCGGATCGCGTTGACGTGGAAGCACACGCTCGTCGAGATGAGAGCCGACGGGAGTGCGGCGCCAATCTCAGCACATCTCGATCTCGGGAAGCGGAAAGATGAACTTCCCACCCCGGGCTCTGAACGCGGTCTCGCGCGCCAGGAACTCGTCCTTGAAGGACCAGGGCAGCACCAGGAAGTAGTCGGCCTCGGCTCGTCCCTCGTCTTCGGGGACAATCGGTATGTTGGTGCCGGGCGTGCGCCGCCCCCATTTGATTGGATTCTTGTCGGCGCAGGCGCGGATCAGGCTGGTATCGAGACGAAAGTACTGAAGCAGCACGTTGCCTTTGGTCGAGGCGCCATAGACGTAGATCTTCTTGCCGCGCGACGCTTCGGTTTGGATCAAGGCTCGCAGCCGCTCGCCGATCGAGGAGACCCGCGACCGAAAGTTCGCGTACGGCTCCTCCGACATCAAGCCGAGCTTTCGTTCGCGCTCGGCGATCGCGCCGATGCGTGCGCCGTCGCTCGCGTATTCGGCGCCGTCGTGGCAAACCCAGACCTGGAAGCTGCCGCCGTTGATGCTGTTGAGGCTGGCGTCGAAGATGCGCAGCCCGTGCGCTCGCACGAGCAGATCGATCTGGGCCAGCGAATAATACTCGAGATGCTCGTGGCAGATGGTATCGAAAGAGTTCTGCTCGAGCATGGTCGGCAGATAGCTTTGCTCCAGCACCCAGATCCCGTCGGTCGCGAGCACGGCGGCGACGTCGGCGACGAACGTACCGGGATCCTCGAGGTCATAAAACATTGAAAACGAGGTGATGGCGCGAGCCGTCCGACGGCCGGTCGCCGAGATGTAGGCATCCGCGGTGAAGAAGCCGGTTTGCACCAAGAGATCGGCCCGGTACCCCGGTCGGTACATCTCGGCCAGCGGGTCGATCCCGATGCGGAACAGACCAGGTTCTTCGTACGACGTCAGCAGAGTGCCGTCATTGCAGCCGATGTCGAGCAAGACGTCGCCACTCCTTAGGTTGGCGCGTTTCGAAATACGTGCTGCAATCATCGCGAGGTGATTGCGCATGGTCGCGTTGATCCCGGAGCGATAGCCGTAATTCTCGGCGAACAGCTCGGCGGCATCTACCGAGTGTCGCAACTGCACCAGGCCACAGTGCGTACAGCGCACGACCTCGAGTGGCGCGCTCGGCGGATCTGGCTCAGTCTTGGCCGGAAAGCGACCGGTGAGCGCTTGCTCGCCGAGATCGATTACGGGCACGAAATCGGGCGCGCCGCAAATGCGACAATGCGCTACTTCATGCCGATCTTCTACAGTTGACGCGGGGCGACATGGCATAAGTCATTGATTTTGCTAGG
>DATBKV010000248.1:0-5578 GCA_036555745.1 Xanthobacteraceae bacterium
CACCGTGGTGCCGTCATCGGGCAAGGTGCTCACCGGCGGCGTCGACGCCAATGCGCTGCAGCGGCCGAAGCGATTCTTCGGCGCCGCGCGCAACATCGAGGAGGGCGGCTCGCTCACCATCATCGCGACCGCGCTGATCGACACCGGCAGCCGCATGGACGAGGTGATCTTCGAGGAGTTCAAGGGCACCGGCAATTCGGAAATCATCCTGGACCGCAAGGTGGCGGACAAGCGCACCTTCCCGGCCATGGACATCACGCGCTCCGGCACCCGCAAGGAGGAGCTGCTGGTGCCTCCCGATCAGCTCAAGAAGATGTACATCCTGCGCCGCATCCTCAATCCGATGGGCACTATGGATGCCATCGACTTTTTGCTGGACAAGCTGCGCAACACGAAGAGCAACTCCGAATTCTTCGAGTCGATGAACGCATAGGGCGCTGGGCGCCTCGCCGCACAGCCGTATCGCCACGGCGCGCCGCGCGGCTGCGAGGCGTCCGGCGGCACGTGCTATTTGTAGAAGCGCAGCGTCTTGAGCCGTGACGACAACGCGAGGCCGTCGAGGCAGGCGCCGGGCTCGCCGGGAACGCAGGCCGCCACGTCGTTCACCAGAATCGAGCCGATCTGGTTGCATTCGCCGTCCACCGGGAATGTCCGCACGATGGTCTTGGCTGGACGCACCGGGCCCATTTCCATGAGCAGGCGGCGCAGAATGCCGCCGTCGACGCCGAAGACGACGACATCGAGCTTGAAGCTTTCGATCGCCACGTCCGACTTGTTCTCGATCACGAAGTTGAGCCGGCAGTGATTGTCGACGGTCTCGATGCTGTTGAGCTCGATCGCCACCTTTTCGTCGGCCGCGGATGCGCACACCGGCAGCAATAGCTGCAGCAGCAGTAGCGCACGCAAGACTCCACGCATCTGTCGACCTCCCCGGTGTGGGCGATGATCTCTTCAGAAAACGGTACCCGCTTTTCGGGATCATGCTCCGGTTTTTTGACTCTGCGCACCCTATTGGACAACCGGTTTCCATTCTTCCGGGACATGCGGCGAGCCGCCGCGGCGGGATTGAGAGACCGGCGCCTTCGTGCCGGCCAATCGCGGCGCTCCCGCGTCACGAGCGCGAGCCACTCGAGTCCGGCGCCATCGCCGCCGCTGCCGCGGCCAGTGCCTGCGGCTCGGTCACCGGCAGCGAGCAGGTTTCGCCGGCGCAGACGAAGGCGGCGCTTCCGGCCAGCGCCTTGATCTGGGCCTGCGCCGGATGCGAGCCTGGCAGCACGTGCGACGCGCGCAGCACGACGCGCTCGAGGAACGGCAGCTTGCGAGCGGCGGCAAAGAGCTCGTCGGCGCGCTGGTCATGACCGGTGACCACGATCTCGAGCGCGCGCAGGCGCAGGTCTACCGCGTTGAGCAGCGCAAGGTGGGCGAAGATGTTCTCGCCGGCGCTTGCCATGATGCCGTCGATCAGGCGGTCGCACTTGTCGCGCCACGCGTGCTGGCCGGTGAATACGGCGAGCCGGATGAGGTTCTGCGCCGCCACCGCGTTGGGATTGGGCGTGGCGTCGTCGCTGGTGGCGCTCGGGCGCACCACCAGGTCGCGGGCGTCGTCGGCGGTGAGGAAGTAGCCGCCATTGTCGGGATTGGAATAATGCCGGTCGAGCGTCGCCTGCCAGGCGAGCGCGCGCTCGAGATAGGCCTGCTCGCCGGTCGCCTCGTGCAGGGCCAGCGCAGCGCGGATCATGGCGGCATGATCGGAGGCGAGTCCCGGGAGGACGAGCCTGCCTGCGCGCCAGGAATGGCCGAGCCGGTCGCCGCGGGCCATGTGCGCATCGACGAACAGAAAGGCGCGCGCGGCCATGGCGATCCATGCCGGCGCCTCGAAGGCGAGGCCGGCATTGGCGAGGGCGGCGATCATCAGCCCGTTCCAGTCCGCCAGCACCTTGTCGTCGAGCCCTGGCCGAACGCGCGCGGCGCGCGCGGCAAGCAGCTTCGCGCGCATTGGCGCGAGCCGCGCCTCGTCCTCCATGCTGCGCGGTAAGTGCTTGAGACGATTGAGAATGTTGTGCCCTTCGAAATTCCCTTCCGCGCTCACGTCATAATGCGCAGCAAAGAATTCGGCGTCGTCGCGGCCAAGCACGGCAGCGATCTGATCGGGCGACCAGACGTAGAATTTGCCCTCCTCGCCTTCGGAGTCGGCGTCGAGCGAGGCGCAGAACGCGCCCTCGGGCGTGGTCATCTCGCGCGCAAGCCAGTCCACGGTCTCGTGCGCGCGCGTCTGGAATAGGTCATTGGCCGAGCGCTGATACGCAAGCGCGAGCAATTCGAGCAGTTGGGCGTTGTCGTAGAGCATCTTCTCGAAATGCGGCACGAGCCAGCTTTCATCGACCGAGTAGCGGGAGAAGCCCCCGCCGATGTGGTCGTAGATGCCGCCTTCACAGATGCGCGCGAGCGTGAGCTCCACCGCGCCGAAATAGCGGCGGTCGTGCGTGCGCTGGCCCGCGCGCCAGAGGAATTCGAGCATCATGGGCTGCGGGAATTTCGGGGCGCCGCGCATGCCGCCATTGACCGGATCGATCATCGCGGCGATCTGGTGCGCGGCGCGGTCGAGCTCGGCCCGGCCGATCACCACGCGGCCTTCGGGGTGGGCGCGCTCCGCGAGGCGCGCCATCAGCGCGCTGCGGTTCTGCTCGATGCTTTGCGGATCCTGGCGGTACACGCGCTCGACTTCGCGCAGGAGGTCGACGAAGGCGGGCTTGCCGTAGCGCGAGGTCTTGGGAAAGTAGGTGCCGCCCCAGAACGGCTCGGCCTCGGGGGTGAGGAACATGGTCAGCGGCCAGCCGCCGTGCTCGCCCAGGTGGTGCAGCGCGGCCATGTAGATCTGGTCGACGTCGGGGCGTTCCTCGCGGTCGACTTTGATGTTGACGAACAGCTCGTTCATCACCTTCGCGGTGGCGGGATCCTCGAAGCTCTCGTGCGCCATGACGTGGCACCAATGGCAGGCCGCATACCCGACCGAGAGCAGGATCGGCTTGTTACTGCGCTTGGCTTCCGCCAGCGCGTCGCTGCCCCACGGCCACCAGTCGACCGGATTGTGCTTGTGCTGGAGGAGATACGGGCTGGTCTCGCGGGCGAGCCGGTTCTCGTGGGAAGTGGCTGCGGGATCGATCGACATCTGACGATAATACCGGGGCCGGGCATTGGTTCAGCGGGTGCATTGGCCGAGCCATGCCATTAGAGCACGATGGAACTCGACCACCATATAGGGTGCAAAAGCGGTTTCAGCCGGCTGGTTGCCGCGGCGATCGAGGACCGGACCTCCTCGGCGCGGCCCGGTAGAGAAGCAAACTTGTGACCAGCGATCGCGACACCATCTTCGCCCTCTCCTCCGGCCGGCCGCCGGCGGCGGTCGCGGTGATTCGCGTCTCCGGAGCTCGGGCACGGCTCGCGCTCGAGGCGCTGATCGGGCGCGTGCCGGTGCCGCGCCGCGCCAGCCTTGCGCGCGTGCGCGATCCCGCCAGCGGCGAGACCATCGACGAGGGGCTGGCATTGTGGTTTCCGGCTCCGCGCAGCGAGACCGGGGAGGACATGGCGGAGCTGCAGGTGCACGGCGGCCGCGCCGTGATCGCGGCGGTGCTCGCGGCGCTCGGCAAGCTTGCGGGTCTGCGCCCGGCCGAGGCCGGCGAGTTCACCCGTCGCGCCTTCGAGCACGGCCGGATGGATTTGCCCGCGGTCGAAGGGCTGGCCGACCTGGTCGCGGCGGAAACCGAGGCGCAGCGTCGCCAGGCCCTGCAGCATCTCAGGGGCCTGCTCGGCGAGCGTGCCGAGAGCTGGCGGCAGCGGCTGATCGAGATGCTCGCCTTGGTCGAGGCGGGCATCGATTTTCCCGACGAGGACGACGTGCCGCGGGAGGTGATGGCGCGCGCGCTCGCGCTGGTCGAGCCGCTGGCCGAGGAGATCGGCGCGGCCGGGGCAGGGCAGGGCGAGCGCCTGCGCGAAGGCTTGCGGGTCGCGATCGCCGGCCCGCCGAACGCTGGCAAGTCGACGCTGTTCAATCGGCTGGCGCGGCGCGAAGCGGCAATCGTCTCTCCGTTCCCGGGAACCACACGCGACGTGCTGGAGCTGCATCTCGATCTCGGCGGTTATCCCGTGACCGTGCTTGATACCGCCGGGATGCGCGAGGCGAACGATCCGGTCGAGCGCGAAGGGGTGCGGCGCGCCCGCGAACAGGCCGCCGCTGCCGACCTGGTGCTGTGGGTGGTCGACGCCGCCGCGCGCGAGGCCGCGGGCGCCGGCTCTGCGCCTACCGTCCAAGCGGGCGCGATGACGTGGCTCCTGGTCAACAAGATCGATCTCTTGCGGGAGCCCCCGACAGCAAGAAATGAATCGATGAACAAGACATATAATCAGATTCATTTCATGTCCTGTGCAACCGGGGCGGGGTTGGATGAGCTGGTCGGCGCCTTGGCGCGCTTCGCCGGCGAGTTTTTCCCGGCGGAGCCTGCGCTGGTCACGCGCGAGCGCCAGCGCGGCCACCTGCGCGAGGCGCTGCTGGCCTTGCGAGCCGCCCAGCAGGCCGGCAAGGAGGGGGCAGAGGAGATCATGGCGGAGCACCTGCGCCTTGCGGCGCGGGCGCTGGGCAAAGTTCTGGGCCGCGTGGACGTGGAAGACGTTCTCGATGTGATCTTCCGGGATTTCTGCATCGGCAAATAGCGATCGAATAAGCGCGAATCGGTGCCGCGCGTTAGAAATCGCTGCCCTCGATGTTTCACGTGAAACACCGCGCCGATGCCGACGAGCAGCACCAAAATGGACGGTTCTCGCGTGCTCGGCTAGAAGCGCCGCCGGAGAGAGCTCAATGACCGTGCATTACGACGTCATCGTCGTGGGAGGCGGCCACGCCGGCTGCGAGGCCGCCGCCGCGGCTGCGCGCATGGGCGCGAGCACCGGGCTGGTGACCCATCGCTTTGCGACCATCGGCGCCATGTCATGCAATCCGGCGATTGGAGGGCTCGGCAAGGGGCACCTCGTGCGCGAGGTCGACGCGCTCGACGGCCTGATGGGGCGCGTGGCCGATCGCGCCGGCATTCAGTTTCGCGTGCTCAATCGCCGCAAGGGGCCGGCGGTGCGTGGCCCGCGCGCCCAGGCCGACCGCAAGCTTTACGCCGCCGCCATGCAGCAGACGATCCGCGAGACTGCCAATCTGGCCGTCATCGAGGCCGAGGCGGAGGACCTCGACGTGGCTGACGGGCGAGTTGCGGGCCTGAGACTCGCGGACGGGCGCAGGCTCGGCGCTGGGGCTGTGGTATTGACCACCGGAACCTTCCTGCGCGGCCTCATTCATATCGGCGAGCGGCAGATTCCGGCTGGACGGGTAGGGGAGGCGCCGGCCCTGGGCCTCTCGGCAATACTCGAGCGGCTCGGATTGGTGCTCGGGCGGCTTAAGACCGGCACCCCGCCGCGGCTCGACGGCCGCACCATCGATTGGGCGGCGGTGGAGATGCAGCCCGGTGACGAGCCCCCGGAGCCGTTCTCGGTGCTGACCGAGCGCATCACGACGCCCCAGCTTCAATGCGGCATCACC
>DATBKV010000249.1:0-20467 GCA_036555745.1 Xanthobacteraceae bacterium
GCCTGCGGGCGGCGGATGCCCTCGATGAACAGCACGACTTGGCGCGTATCCGGATCGTCGATGACGAAATCGAGGTAATCGGCGAGGCCGAGATCGGGCTCGTTGCCCGACGTGATGCAGTAGGAGAAGCGCAACCCCCGCTCGGCCGCGGCCTTCATCCAGAACTGGATGGTGCCGCCGGACTGGAAGATGCAAGCGACCGGACCCGGCTCCAGCCGACACAACTCGGTATTGGGATAGCCGTACAGCCGCTCGCGATAAGAATAGGCGCCCATGCAGTTGGGACCGGCGACGCGCAGCCGGCTCTTCGCCACGAAGTCGTTGAGCCATGCGCCGCGCGCCTTCGACTCCGGGTCCTCCCCGTCGCCCATCATGGCGGCGTAGACGGTGGCGGATTTGACGCCGGCCGCCTCAGCGTCGGTGAGCACGCCGGGAACTGCCGGCGCCGGCACGATCACCAGCGCATGGTCGACAGGCTCGGGCAGATCTCTGAGCGAGGGATAGCAACGCTGTCCGTAGACCTGCTGCTGCCGAGGATTGATGAGCGCGATGCGGCCGGGATAGCCGAACTCGCGCAGATTCCTGAAGATGTCGGTCGGCCAGCGCGCGCGCTCGGATGCACCCACGATGGCGAGCGACTTCGGCTGCAGGGTGCTGATGGCCGAACGAAATAAGCTGTCGCCGGTTTGCGCTGCGCCCGTCCCCGCCTCGTCCCGCTCCCACGCCTGCATGCGCCTTTTTTATGGCCTCGCTGCCGCGGGGTCAAAGGCCGGCAGCCTGCCGCTCGCGGCGAACCAGCATTGCAAAACCGCCGCAGCAACTGCGCCGCTCGGCGACCGCCTTCTGCCGGGCGCTACACCGACGGGATCGCCTTCAGCGCCGGCAACCATTGTCCGATCAACGTGGGCGGCCAGGGCACGGCCATGAAATAATCGAAGGCGAACCAGATGAAGACGAC
Organism: Xanthobacteraceae bacterium; assembly: GCA_036555745.1. Classification (GTDB taxonomy): domain Bacteria; phylum Pseudomonadota; class Alphaproteobacteria; order Rhizobiales; family Xanthobacteraceae; genus VAZQ01. The sequence goes on from DATBKV010000249.1 coordinate 959, forward strand.
GAGGGCGACCGCATAGGGAATGACCAGTGACCAGCGCTCGCGCGCCTCGTAGCGCATGAAGAAGACGACGAACACCGCAACCGTCGGGATCAGGCCGATGACGGCCATCATGGCCATGAAGCCGATGAGATAGCCGAAGAACAGCGCCGCGCGCAGGATGATCTCACGCACCGGCAGATGCCCGGTATCGGAGGTCAGATCCATGTGGATCTTTTCTCCCACCTCGTGCTGGGCCTGCTGGACCAGCCCCTCGGCCGCGGCGGCCGCCGGCTTGCGGCACATCTCGTTGAACAAGCTGAGCGCCGCCGCGACGAGCGCGACCGTACCCACTACCAGCGGCACGACCTTGGCGCTGAAATCCCATCCCAGCGACGCCACCAGCGCGGCGCCAATGAGCGCGATCATGAACATCGTGAACAGCTGCGAGGGATGAAACGTGGGCCGCTGGAAGCTCATCAACATGTTGCGGATGCCGCCCTGGCTGCGGATATCCTGCAGCAGCGGGCGCACCAGGCCCATGATGGCGAGCGCGAACAGCACGACCACCAGCGGGCGCAGCATCCAGCTCAGGCCATAGCGCTCGATCGAGATGAAGAGATAGCGCTCGATGGTGTCGCCCAGCACCACGCCGAGAATGAGCGGCGGGCGCGGCCACTTGAACTGCTTCATGGTCCAGCCCACCAGGCCGAAAAACAGGAGCGCGAACAGGTCGCCCCATTGCCGCGAGGCCTCGAACGCGCCGATGTAGATGATGCCCAGCACGGCCGGCAGGATGAGCGAATAGCGCAGCGTCGCGAGCTTGGCGAATTGCGGGCTGAACGCATAGCACAGGCCCGCGCCCAGAATATTGGCGAGCGCCACCGACCACACCATCGCATAGGTGATGCTGAGATTCTTGGTCAGCATGTCGGGGCCCGGCACCAGTCCGTGAATCAGGAACGCGCCGAGCAGGATCGCCATGGTGGCGCTGCCGGGAACGCCGAAGGCGACGGTCGGCACCAGCGCGCCCCCCTCCTTGGCATTGTTGGAGCTCTCCGACGCGATCACCCCGCGCACATCGCCTTTGCCGAACGTGGCACTCGCCCCCTTCTCGGTCTTGAGCGCATGGCCATAGGCCAGCCAGTCGACGACGGAGGCGCTGATGCCGGGGATCGAGCCGATGCCGCCGCCGATCCAGGAGCAGCGCATGATGAGCCACCAGTGCCGGAAGCAATCCTTCACGCCCTGCCACTGGCCCTTGTAGATGTTGGCGGTGCCGGTGTCGGTCGAGATCGCGACCTTGGCGATGAGCAGGTCGCATAGCTCCGGCAGCGCGAACACGCCGAGCAGGAGCGGGGTGAGCGGCAAGCCGTCCCAGAGATAGAGGCTGTCGAAGGTCCAGCGCAGCGTTCCGGTCTGCGGGTCGGTCCCGATCATGGCGATCATGACGCCGAGGCAGCCGGCGGTGATTCCGCGCAGCGGCGCATTGCCGGAGAGCACCGCGACCATGGAAATGCCGAGCACGGAAAACGCCAGCAGTTCCGGCGAGCCGATGAACAGCATCACCGGACGCAGCACCGGTATGCTGATGGCCATCAACAACGCGCCGAACACGCCGCCCATCAGCGAGGACATGTAGGCGGCGCTCAGCGCGCGCCCGGCCTCGCCCTTCTTCGCCATGGGATAGCCGTCGAGCACCGTCGCCGCCGAGGCGGCGCCTCCCGGCACCCCGAACAGAACCGCCGGAATGGGATCGCCGGTCGCGGTGGTGGCGCCCAGGCCGAGCAGCATGGCGAAGGCGGAGTAAGGGTCCATGTTGAAGGTGAACGGCAGCAGCATGGCCGTGCCGGTCAAGCCGCCAATGCCCGGGATGATGCCGAGCACCAGACCCATGATGCAGCCGAGCCCGAGGAACACCAGGCGATGCGGCTCCATGAGAATCAGGAAGGCCTTGCCCGCGGAGGCGGCCATGAAGGCGATCTCCCCCCCGATACTTTCCATCGCTGCCAACCTCCGCGATATTCCGCGCGCGCGTGGCCCCGCGACGAATGCGTTTCGCGCACCCGCGCCGGACCCTGCCTTCGCCCTTGCAGGCCACGTCAAGCCATCGGAATGACTGCGCCCTCAACTCGGTCGAGTTCGCATCCCGCCGTTCGCCCCGTCCCCACGCTCCGGTCCGACGGCCAATACTCGGGTCCGCATGGCCGCCGCGGTTTCAGTTATTTTGCGCGTCATGTAAGCAGAAGATCAGCTAGCGGAAAAGCGGGTTGGCGCCGCACCCGGCGGGTCGCTGTCGACGCGGCCGGGCTGGCTTCGGCGGATGGAGCCGGTGGTCGAGCCCGCCCTTGAACCGCGGTGGCGTTTGCGCAGGCATGCTGGGAGAAATGGAAAGATGCAGCTCGACCGAATCGAAGGCAAATCCGACGACCAAGTGGCCTGGGGCAGCGACGTGGCGGCGCAGATGCTCCGCCGCCTGGGAATTCCCTATGTGAGCCTGAACCCGGGCGCGAGCTATCGCGGTCTTCACGACAGCATCGTCAACCACCTGGGCAACGAGCGCCCCGGCATTCTGCTGTGCCTGCACGAGGACCACTCGGTCGCGATCGCGCACGGCTACGCCAAGGCGACCGGCGAGCCGATGGCCTGCGTGTTGCATAGCAATGTCGGCCTCTTGCACGGGATGATGAGCCTGTTCAACGCCTGGTGCGACCGCGTGCCGATGATCGTGCTCGGCGCCACCGGGCCGCTCGATGCCGAGCAGCGTCGCCCGTGGATCGACTGGATCCACACCTCGCGCGATCAGGGCGCCTATATCCGCTCGATCATCAAGTGGGACGACCAGCCGTCCTCCCCGCAGGCGCTGGTGGAATCGATGTGCCGCGCGCACATCGCGACCCGCACGGCGCCGACGGCGCCGGTCTATATCTGTCTCGACGCCGGTCTGCAGGAATCCCGGTTGGAGCGGGAGCCGCAATGGCCGGACATCGCGCGCTTCATGCCGGCGGCGCCGCCGCGGCCGGCACGCAGCGCGCTGGAGCAGGCCACGGCGTTGCTCGCGCGCGCCGAGCGGCCGGTGATCATGTTCGGGCGCGGATCGCGCAAGCCGCAGTTCTGGCAGCCGCGCGTGCGCCTGGCCGAGCAGCTCGGCGCCTGCGTCGTCACCGACCTCAAGCAGGGCGCGATATTTCCCACCGATCATCCCGCGCACCACCTGCCGCCGTTCAACGTGCTTCCCAAGGCGGCGCGCGAGCTCTTGTGCGAGGCCGATGTCATCCTGGCATTGGATTGGGTCGACCTCGGCGGCGCGCTGCGACAGGCGCGGCAGGCGGCAAACGTTTCCGCCAAGGTCATTGCCGCAACTCTCGACCACAACCTGCATACGGGAGCCAACATGGAGCACCAGGCGCTGCCGCCCGCCGACGTGTCGATCGCCGCGACGGGAGATGCCGTCGTCGAGGATCTGCTGGAGGCGTTGGGCTCGGATCGGCGCCGCGAGCCGTGGAAGCCGCGCCCGGCGGCCAAGACTCGCGCTGCGGACGGACATGGCATCACCATGGAGCACATCGCCTCCACGTTACGCTCGGAGTTCAACGATCCGGAGAATGTGAGCTTCTGCACGCTCGGCCGGGGCTGGCCGATCGACATCTGGCCGTTCCACGACGGCCTCGCCTATCTCGGCAAGGACGGCGGCGGCGGGCTCGGCTCCGGCCCCGGGCTTTCGGTCGGCGCGGCGCTGGCACTGCAGGGCCTGCGGCGCCATGCGATCGCAATGCTCGGCGACGGCGACTTCTGCATGGGCGCGACCGCGATCTGGACGGCGGTGCGCCACCGCATCCCGCTGCTGGTGCTGGTGAACAACAACCGCTCCTATTTCAATGACGAGCTGCACCAGGAGACGGTCGCGCGCCGGCGCGGCCGCAACGCCAACAATCGCTGGATCGGGCTGCGCATGGAGGACCCCGCGCCGGATATTGCCAAGCTCGCCGAGGCGCAAGGTGCCGTGGGCATCGGGCCGGTCAAGAGCCCGGCCGACGTCAGGGCCGCGATCTCGAAGGGCGTCGCCGTGCTCAAGGCAGGCGGGGTCGGCGTGATCGATTTTCACGTCGAGCCGCCGCCGGAGCGCTCGGACGGGATCGGCCAGCGCGCGACCGGGGACTGATGTCGCGCCTCATCGTTGTCCCGAATGCGGTACAGCGCGTGCGCCTACTGCCAATCTCGGCATGCCGCGGAGCGTGCTTTGTGGGTCAGCGGCAAGGATCGGCCGCGCCGCGCTGCACCCAGGACACGAAGACGGGGCTCACTCGCCGAGGCCGTTGACGCGGCCGATCCAGGCTCTCACCGTCGGCAGGATCCGCGGCAACACGGCAAGCGCCTCGTCACGATCCATCCCGGGCTCCATGCGCGGATCGTACAAAACGTTGAGAATGTACTGGTCGTAGACGTCGAAGAAACCCATCTGCACGTCGTCGTTGAACATGGTCCAGGGTACGGCGTTGGTATCGTTGATCGGCCCCAGCGCCTGCAGCAGCTCCTCGTAGAGACAATCGTAGAAGATGAAATCCCCGGCGTCGGCGACGAGAATGACGTCGGAATGGCGGATGCGGTAGCTTTCGTCCTTGCGGAAGCTCGACAGGCACTGCGGCACCAGCGAGCGCTCGATCAGTTGCGCGCGCTCGCGTCCGTAGACCTTGTCAATGGCGGCCGGGAGGTCGCGATCATCCACGACCGTTACCAGCAAGTTGGCGTCGGTGGGCCTCTCAACCATGGCAATGTCAAGATGCCGAACGCGTGCGCCGATATCGGCGACGACGGCGGCTACCTGCGCGACCCGCTCGGGATGGCCGCGGCTCTGCACGAACACGCGCACGGGGCCGTCGAACTTGCGGATCCGGTTCGTCGTGCCCCTGAGACGGAGCTCGGCCCCGAATGCGGTCTTGAGAAATCCTTCCGTGATCTCGGCGTCGGTGAAGCTTTTGCGCTCGCTCGCGCGGCGGCTGCTGATTTCGTCGTTCTCGGATCCCGCCGCGACGATCGTCGTGGCGGCGAGCGCGAGTGCAACGATGGCGCTAGCCTTCATGGCGCGACTCTGGCCCGGCATCGCGACCGCATCATGGCGGTGGAGGCAGCGAGGCGCAATGGGTACGGCCGCGCCTAGCGCGACCCGCCCGGACGAGCTATGACCTGTTCGCGGGCTGCCCCGGGGAGAGCGAGATGAGCGACGAAGCGGGCAAGCCGTGGCCGACGGAGCTGCGCCTGCGCAAGGATCGCAAGGCGCTGACGGCCGTTTTCGACGACGCGCAAAGCTTCGAGCTGAGCGCCGAATATTTGCGCGTCAAGAGCCCGAGCGCCGAGGTGCAGGGTCATTCACCCGACGAGCGCAAGACCGTCGCCGGCAAGAAAGACGTCGCCATTCTCGAGGTGAAACCGGTCGGCAACTACGCAGTACGCCTAGTTTTCGACGACATGCACTCGACCGGCATCTACAGCTGGGACTATCTGCTCGAGCTCGGCCAAAACCAGGCGGCGTATTGGCAGGACTATCTCGACGACCTCGCTGGCAAAGGCCTCCAGCGCTAGGTGGGACGGGTGAATCCCGAAGCGCGCACAGCCGACGCGACATCCGTAAGGAACACGTCGGTGCTCGCCGTAGCCCCCACCCGCTAACTACTGCACGATGACGGTCGCGCCGATCTTCACCCTATTGTAGAGATCGATTACGTCCTCGTTGGTCAGCCGGATGCAGCCCGAGGATACCGCCGTGCCGATCGAGTCCGGCTCGTTCGAGCCGTGGATGCGATAGAGGCTGGCGCCGAGATACATGGCGCGCGCGCCGAGCGGGTTCTCGATCCCACCCGCCATGTGGCGCGGCAGATCCGGCCGCCGCTGCAGCATCTGCGCGGGCGGCGTCCAGTCCGGCCACTCGCGCTTGGCGGTGACCTGGGTGACGCCGCTCCAGGAGTAACCGTCCTTGCCGACGCCGATGGCGTAGCTCAACGCTTGGCCGTTACCGAGCACGAGATAGAGCCGGCGCTGCGCGGTGCTGATGATGATGGTACCGGGTTTGTGGTTGCCCGAATAGTTTACAACCGTGCGGGCGGTCGACGGGCCGAACAAGGTCGCGAACAACGACCGTCCGCTGCCGTGAACGTACTGATCATAGGGATTGGCCGCCGCCGGAGTCGCGCAGACGGCGGCGAGCAGGCCGACGGCGCACGCGCCGCCGGTGAGGAAGCGTGTCAGCATGACGAGCCTCGCAGTTTGAACGTTTGAAAGCCCAAGCCCCCCTCTAACAGAAAACCAATTCTACAAGCGGCGCGACCGGTGTCGACGATTTAGGCTTAAGGGCGAGTAATTTGTGGCGCAGTGTTGCACAAAAGCCGCAGAGCATGTCGCTGATCGAGCCGATACTCTGCCGCGATGCCGGCTGGTCGTGTCGGTTTTTACAGGGCGGGCGCGAGCAGCGATTGCGGGATGTCCCTTGCGCACTGCCGAGTTGGCTGAGATCACGACGAGTAATTCCGCGCCCCCGGCAAGGCGCCGCGAAGCCGCGTCCGTGCTTGCAAGCTTTGCGGCGAGTTTACCAGCATCTGTCCATTGTTGGCTCGATTGGAATCAAGTGCATTGAAAGGGCGCGTTCAGCTTTTGTACTTAACCGTGAGGCTTACGCGGCTGGGCATTGCGAGTCGCGAAAGGTATGCATACCTCTCCCATTCCACCTTGACGTGCTTGCCTTTCCCTCGAATGACTCTATCAACCAGCCCCAGTCCGCTTTGATGAAGGGGAGGCCATTTATGCCTGCGATTAACCTGAAAGGCATGGACGTCGATGCGCTGCTTTCGCTGCGAGCCGATATCGACAAAAGGCTCGGCGAAAAGCGCACCGAACTGGAGAAGCAGCTTTCCCGACTGGGTGCGGAAGGCGGTGGCCGCGGCGCCGGCCGGGACGCGCGCGGGGGAGGCCGCCGCTCCGCCATGAAAGGCCGCAAGGTGCCACCGAAATACCGCGGACCCGGCGGCGAAACCTGGGCCGGCCGCGGGGCGCGGCCGCGCTGGCTCGCCGCCCTGCTCAAGCAGGGCCGCAAGCTCGACGAGTTCGCCATCGACAAGACTGCCTCCGCCGGCAAGCGGACCGTGGCGAGGAAATCCCGACGCAAGCGGAAGTAATCGCGGCGCCAGGGCCGTTGCGGCCGCGCATTTTCGAAGCGGACGCCGACGCGTGCGGCAAAGCGGTGGTCGACATCCGCGATTTGATCCAAGCCTGTGCCCCCTCCCGTGACCTCTTGCAGCGAGATGCACGCGAGCATGCAGGAGGCCGGCTTCGGACACTTGCTCAACCCGGCACAGCCAGCCAACGAGGGCTGCTCGCGGTTAAGCGTTTCTGGAACTGATTTTGGGCGCCCGCGGCAATTGGAAGATCGGCAGGCGCACGTAAAGGAACGATGGTGGGCGCTGCAGGGATTGAACCTGCGACCTCTCCCGTGTGAAGGGAACGCTCTCCCGCTGAGCTAAGCGCCCGCAGAAATCAGCATTTAAGGAAGGTGCGGATACTGTCAAGCGAGGCGAGCCCTCGGGCCGGGAGCGGCCTTGCCCGCGCGTTTGGGCGCGGCTCCAGCCTGCCGCGCGCCGCAGCCCGCTGGCGCAGCCCGCAATGGACGTCGCTGTGCGCCCTCAGCGGCCCCGTTTCGCGCTGCGTCCGCTGCCGCGCCCAGCCGCGGCCTCGGTGCTCGGCCGAGGGAGCCGCGCTGCGCGGCTCTGCAGTGCGCGGATGCGATCGGCGAGCGCGCCCTCCGCGGCTTCGATCTGGGGCGGCGAGGACGCTCCGTTCGCCCCGCCGGCCGTCGCCGCATGCGCGCCGTCGAGGATCGCGGGGATCGGGGAGTCCGGTCCCTCCAGCGCGGCGGTGAGCCGCGCCACCTCGACCGCGACGTCATTGATGCGCTCGCGCAACGCGGCGTTTTCCATGCTCTCCTCGGCCCCGGCTTTCTGCGCGTCGCGGACCCTCGCGGCCAGCTCTCGCTGCAGCTTGTCGCGCTCCTCGAGACAGCGCTTGAGCTCGCTCTCGATCAGAAACTTCTCGGCGCTCAGCGTCTCGCTCGACGCGCGGAATTGGCGCTCCATCTCGGCCAGCTCGGCACGCAGTGCGACTTCGGCTTGGCGGGCGGTCACCGCGTCGTGGTGCAGGCGCTCGGAAAGCTGCTCGCGTTCCCTCAGCAGACGTCGTTGCTGCTCGATTTGCGTGGAAAGCTCCGTCACGCGCCGGCCAAGCTCCTCCGATTCCCGCGACTGCAGGATCAGCTCGCGTTCCATCTCGCCGAAGCGTGCGCTCATCGGCTCGCTGCGACCGCGCTCCTGCGCGAGCTGCTGGCTCAACGACGTGGCCTCGGCCGTCTTCTTGCCGAGACGATCGCGCAGCTCCGCGATCTCGTGCTCGTAGCTCTGGATGTCGTTGTGCAGGACTTCGGTCTGCGCGCGCAGCGCCGCCAGCTCGACGCGCTGGCTCTCGGAGGCCATGGCGCTTTCGTGCAGCCGGGTGCTCACCTGGGCGAACTCGGCCTGCGTGCTCGCGAAGCTGCGCCCGGACTCCTCGAGCGCGCCAATCTTGCTCGCCAGCTCGGCCTCCAGGCTGCGCAGGTCCTCGGTCAGCTGCTGCTCGCGGCCTTCGAGCGCCAAGACCGCCGCGGTCTTCTCGCCGAGCTCGAACTTGAGGCGGCTGATAGCTTCGCTCTTCCTGCCGATCTCCGCGAGCTGGTTTGCGGTCTTCGCCTTGAGCTGCTCGACGGTCATTTCGAGCCGGCTCATGGCCATGGCGAACTGGGCGCGCAGCTGGTCCTTCTCCGCCTGGATTTCCGCGATCGACACCGGGTTGGAGGCCTGCAGCCGCCGCACGGTGAGGCGGACCGCGCGCGCGTGCACCAGGGGGATGACGCCAATGACGAGCAAGCCCGCGACCAGGAACCCGATCCCGATATACATCATCGGTTCGACCATGCGCCCTCCTGAGCTACCTCACCGCTGACGCGCAGAATGCCATGCTGGCCCAAGGGCTTCCAGCGCCAGTGCGGGGATACGGACCGGACGAGCCAGTGCGCGCACGATGCGCCGCGGCATATTTGGCTCGGCCCCTCCCGGTTAACCATGCCGATGATGCGGAGCAAGACTGAGCAAGACTGAGGTCGATGGGGATCAGAACGGGTTCCAGGTCGCGGTCGGGGTGAACTTGAGATAACCGACATTAGCCCCGAGACGCAGGCCGACTCCGGTGCGGATCGGAACCACGACGATTCCGTTCGACGTCAGCGCGGTCATGCCGAGGCCGCCGACGAAATAGGCCGAGCCATCGATGCCGGCGAAGCGCTGGTAGATCGCGCCGGTGGCCGGCAGGCTGTAGACGAGCATCATGGTGCGCGCGCCCTCGCCGCCGAAATCCCAGCCGACTGAAGGGCCTTGCCAGAACACCCGCAGGTCGCCGGCGTTCTTGGTGTAGAGAATTCCCTCGCCGTACCGCAGTCCCGCCACCACGGCGCCGCCGGCCTCCTGGCCGAGCACGTAGCCGTTGGGCAGTCCCCACTGGCTTCCCGCCTTCTCGACGATCTCCGCCAACCCGCGCGCAACCGTGCCGAAGAACCGGTGGCCGGCATCGACGATCTCGTTCGACGAGTAGTGAGGGCTCGGCTGCACGGGAGCGGGTTGCACAGGAGCCTGCTGCATGCCCTCAGGCGGCGGCGCAGAGCCGGGCGGAGGCGGAGCAGCGCTCGGCGGCGGCGGCGGAGGATTGCCCTGCGCTGCCAGAGGGCCAGTGCCCAGCCCGATCAGCAAGACAACAAGAGCGGTGGTCCGCATGCCGGCGCGCATCGCGTGCTCCATGAAATCGAGGCCCAACCCCCGGAAATGAAATGCTCGATCGGATTAGCCCAACTTTGCGGCTAAACCGCAGCCGAATCGCAGCAGCCCCGGCAAGACTATGACCACGCGGCGGCGGCGGCGGAAGATCGGCTCTCCACCCCCCGGGGGATGGGGGCGATCTGCCCGGACGAGGACCCGGCCAGACGCGGGGGCCTCGCCTTGTACCGAAATGCCAGGCCGCGATCACCGGCCCGCGGCAAACCTTTCCGCGGCACCCGGATCTCCCCAGGCGAGGAAGCCCGGCACCCGGAAATTTCTGGTGATCTGCCCGTAGCTCAGCGCCGCTCCTGCGGGCGTGCTGACCAGCCCGCCCGCCGCGGCCAGCACCGCGTGTCCCGCGGCGACGTCCCACTCGCAGGTGGTCGACAGCCGCGGATAGAGATCGGCGGCGCCCTGCGCCAGCTGGCAGAACTTGATCGCGGAGCCGCAAGCGAGCCGTTGCGCGATCGGCAGCCGCGTGAGCAACGCCTCGGTCTGCGGGTCGAGATGCGAGCGGCTCACCACCGCGACCAGTCCGGCACGCGGAGCGGAGCGGGTCCGGATCGCCACGCGCTCGCGCGCGGCGCCGACGGTTGCGCCGGGCGCAAGCTGCAGCCGCTCCGCGCCGCGGCCGACGATGCCGCGCCAGAGCACGCCCTGGGCGGGGACGGCAACGATCCCGAGGCGCGGACGTCCCGCGGACACGAGCGCGACGTTGACGGTGAACTCATCCCGCCCGGCGACCAGCTCGCGCGTGCCGTCGAGCGGATCGACCAGCAGGAAGCTGTCCGGGAGGCTCGCCGGCGGTGCGGTGCCGGCGGCCTCTTCCGAGACCACCGCGACGCCCGGCAGCACCTCGGCAAGGCCTTCGAGAATCGCCGCCTCGGCGGCGTGGTCACAGGCGGTGACGGGGGAGCTGTCGGCCTTCATACGCACGTCGAGAGAGCGCGCGCGCGCCGCGACGATCGCGCCCGCGGCAGCGGAGACGATGCTGGTGAGCTCGTCGAGCAACGGGTCCTCTTCGGTTGCGAGGTCGCGGTGCATTAAAGGGTCCGGAGTTCTTTTCGATGTTGTCCACGTCTTGGCAGGGCGAGCGGCTGCGGTGTATCACACCGGCCCGGCGACGCCACAGTCTGAGTCGCGCCCCGGATTCGCAATCCATGCGTCCGCGGCTCGCCCACCGGAGACCCCGCATGTCTGCAGCCGTTGCGCTCGACGCCCTCGATCTCGCCGCGCTCCTGTGCTCGCGCGTCTGTCACGATCTGATCAGCCCCACCGGCGCCATCGTCAACGGGCTGGAGGTGCTCGAGGAAAAAGACAGCGACGAGGAAACCAGGAATTTTGCGCTCGATCTCATTCGGCGCAGCGCCAAGACCGCGTCGGTGCGGTTGCAATTCTGCCGGCTTGCCTTCGGCGCCGCGGGCTCCGCCGGCGCGCAGATTGATCTCGGCAGCGCTCAGACCATGGCGCGTGCATTCATCGAGGACGACAAGACCAATCTGGTCTGGAACCTGCCGGCCGTGCTGTTGCCGAAGAATCGGGTCAAGCTGCTGTTGAACATGCTGATCATCGCCGGCCAGGCGATTCCGCGCGGCGGCACGCTGATCGTCGATCCGCTCGGGGACGGCGAGAGCATGGGCTTCCGCATCGCCGCGTCCGGCCCCAACGCCCGCATCCCGCGCGCGGTCCCCGCCCTGCTCGAAGGCACCGCCGAGAACGGCTCGGTCGATGCCCATGCCATCCAGCCGTTCTACGCGGGCCTGCTTGCCCGCGCGTGCGGGCTCGAGCTCGATCTCAAATCGGAAGGTGACGCGGTCGTGATCGCGACCCGCTGACACGGGCCGCCCTCAGGCGCGGACGAGCTTGTCCTCGAACCAGTCCCACATGGTGGCGCAGCCCAGCGTAAGATAGTCGCGCTGGCAGTGCTGCGCGCCACCCTCCTCGGCGCTCAACACGCGCAGCGTCTTGTCCTGCGAGCCGCAGGCCTCGTACAGCGCGCGCGCATCGGCGAGCGGGATCTGCTCGTCGTCCTCGCCATGCAGCACCAGGAACGGGCAGCGCATCTTCTGCACGACCCCGTCGAGCTTGAAGGGCTCGAGCCGCCGCAGGGCCTCGTCGAGACTTGTGGCACCCAGGATCCACATGATGTGGTGGCCCGGCACCGACATCGACGCCTTGAACTGCGCCGCGATGCGCCGCTTCCAGACCGCGTGATAGTCCCAGATCGCACCCCAGGCGATGCAGGCGGCAAAGCGCGGCTCAAGCGCGGCGCAGCGCGGGGCGTAGTAGCCGCCGAGGCTGATGGCGACGATGCCGATCCTGCGTATATCGACGTCGGCGCGCCGCTCCAGGAAGTCGACGCAGGCGGTGCCGGCCTTCTCGTAATCATGGCGCAGCACGAGTCCGCGGAAGCGGATCGCCTCGCCGGTGCCCGGTCCGTCCATCACCAGCACCGAGATGCCGCGCTTGATCAGCTCCGGCACGCCGGCCAAGTATTGGATCTCCTTGGTGACGTCGAGGCCGTCGAAGAAGACCACGCACGGCGCGCGTTGCGAGTTCGTGTTGTGCGCGTCCACGAAATAGCCGGGCAGGCTCGCGCCCTCGAATGGCACCTCGACGGTCTCGATCTTGACGTCGGTGAGCGCGGCGAAGCGATGGAAGCAATCGACCGCGATGCGATAGGCGTTGAGCGCCTTGGCATCCTTCGGCGTGCGGAATCGCTCGCCCATCTGATAGTAATGGCAGGCGCGCAAGTAAAAGCCGGCGGCCGAGACCGGATGGCCGGCGGCGTCAAAGCGCTCGGCGCGTGCGCGCACCTCATCTGCTACCTCGACGCAGGCCGCGAACCAGGCCTCGTCGTCGTCGCTGCTCTTGCCTTCGAGCAGGCGTCCGATCCTGTGAAGCTCGCCGATATCGGCCCCGCCGTAGCTGGCACGGCCGAGCATGCTGACGAAGGCCGCCGACCACCGGTAGTTGCCGGCGAAATACATGAAATATTTCGGCGTGTTCGACATCTGCCGCGTCCTCCTGTTGGCGCGCGAGGCGGCGGGCGTCAGTCCCACGCCGGCGCGCGGCCGGCGGGATCGGCGATCCGGCCGTCGGGCCGCTTGAGCGCGGCGATTCGACTCATTTCATCCTCGCTCAGCGTGAAATCGAATACGCGCAGATTCTCGGCCATGCGCTTGGCATTGGACGAGCGCGGGATCGGAATGATGTTGCCCTGCTGGATCAGCCAGCGCAGTGCGATCTGCGCGAGCGGCCGGCCCTGGTGGACGGCGATGTCGGCCAGCACGGGATCGCGCAGCAGGCGCCCGCGGCCGAGTGGGCAATAAGCCGTGAAGATCAGACCGCGCCGCCGGCAGGCCGCGAGCAGCTTGGCCTGGTCGAGATACGCGTGGTATTCGGCCTGCAGCGTGACCAGCGGCTCCGGACAGAGCGCGATCGCTTCGTCGAGCAGCGCGATATTGAAATTCGCCACTCCGATATGGCGGGCGAGACCCGCTCGTTTCGCCTTCGCCAGCGCAACGATGGGCTCACGCAGCGGAATGTCCGGGTTCGGCCAGTGCACGAGCAGGAGGTCGACGAAATCGACGCCGAGGTTCGCCAGGCTCTCGTCGACCGAGCGCGCGAAGTCGTTGGCGCGCAGATATTCGTGCGATACTTTCGTGGTGAGGAAGATCTCGCTGCGCGCTACCCCGGAGGCGCGAATGCCCTCGCCGACGCCGCGCTCGCTGCCGTATTTCCAGGCGGTGTCGATGTGACGATAGCCGAGCGCCAGTGCGGTCGCGACGATCTCGCCGCAATCGCCGAGCGCGGAGGTGCCGAATCCGAGCGCCGGAATCTCGGCGCCGTGCGCGCACAGTTTGGGAATTGCAACGAAAGCCATGAGGGTCGCGAGAAGCAGGATTGCACGCCGCACTTTAGGGTCCGTGGGTCCCGGGTCAACGAAGAGGTTGCGCGCAACGAACGTCGCACGCCGGCAACGGACAGGCGTCACGCGCCCGTACGTTGTTCGCGATGGCGCGATTGCTCTCGTGCGGCGCGCAACAGATCCATGCTACAACCGTATTCGCCGGTGAACCGCAAGAGGCGCGACCATGCCCGCCATCGCATTCTCCAACAACGATATCGCGCTCGTGGCCTGGACCTTCGACCGGCATCTGGAGGGATGTCTGGGCTTTGCCGTTTATCAGCGCGACATGAGCACCGGCGCGGAGCGGCCGTTGCCGGCGCTCGCCCGCTTCGCTTCTCAGGATCCCGCCGCGCATCTGACCACCGCGGATGCCCCCGTGCAGAAATTCTGGTGGAAAGATCTCTACGCCCAGCGCGGCGGAACCTACCAATATCGGATCGTGCCGCTCGGTGGGCGCCCCGGCGATCTCGTCCCGTTGGCGGGTGCCGAGCCGCTTCTGAGCAACAGCGTGACGCTCACGCACGAGCGGCCTCCGTTCAAAGCCTATTTCAACCGCGGGATCGTGGCCTCCCAGGCCGTCATTCACGCGCTCGGCGACAAGGCCGACATCAACATCCTCAAGGCCCATATCACCAATCCCGCCGACGATCTGCGCGCGCGGCTGATGGGCCAAATCTTCGAGGGGCTCACCTCGCTGCTCAACCGCGGCGATGACGCCGGTGGTCAAGTTCATGCCGCGCTGTACGAGCTCGACGATCCCGAGGGGTTGGAGCGGCGCCTGCAGGCGAAAGACCGGGGCGATCCGAAAAGCCGCACCGTCATCCTGGGCAACGAGCGCGTCACCGACCCGCAAACCAACGAGGTGATCGAGGACGCCGACGCCGAGAATCGCCAGCACCTCAAAGACGCGGGCGTCCACGTGTTGGACCGGATTCTGCGCAAGGACTCGATCCCGCACAACAAGTTCATGGTGCTGAGCGAGCGCGACCAGCCGGCGGCCGTGCTCACGGGGTCGACGAATTGGACCAGCAGCGGCCTCGCCACGCAGACGAACAACGTGCTGGTGATCGAATCCGCGCGCGCGGCACAGGCCTATCTCGCCTATTGGAACGAGCTCAAACGCGACCTCGACCAGGCCGGTGGCGAGCAACGAAAGCTGCAGGGGGAGGCGCTGCGCGCGTGGACCAACAAGACCAATGACGCCACCATCGCGGCACCGATCACGCTGGAGGACGGCAGCGCGACGGTCGAGCCCTTGTTCTCCCCGAACACCAAAGCCGCCCTGAAACGGCCGCCCAAGGAGAAGCCGAACGACATGCAGCGGCTGTTCGAATTGGTTTCCGGCGCGAAGCAGGCGGTGCTGTTTCTAGCCTTCGATCCCGGCAACAACTCCATCCTGGATGCCGCGGGAGCCGCGCTCGCGAACAACCCTGATCTGTTCGTTCGCGGCGCGCTGACCAGCACCCAGCGCGCGTCGAACTTTCGCACGGCGTTGGAGAAGAGCGGGGAGGCGGAGCCCGGGGATACCGCCGACATGCACGTGGCCGTGGTCGGGGAGAAGGGCAAGCCGCAGCCGAAGGCCAAGAAACGCAAGGGCGCAAAGGCGGGCGGCGAGCGCGTCGAACCGGACTATCGCGCGATCCCGGCGGGATCGATCACCAGGAACGACGCCTTCGGGGCCTGGGAGGCAGAGCTCTACAAGTACGGGCACGCGATCATCCACAACAAGATCGTGGTGATCGATCCGTTCAGCGCAAACTGCGCCGTCATCACCGGCTCGCACAATCTCGGCTACCGCGCGTCGCACAACAACGACGAGAACATGGTGATCGTGCGCGGCCACAAAGCGTTGGCGCAGGCCTATGCCTGCCACGTGCTCGATCTCTACGACCATTACGCCTGGCGCTATTGGCTGCAGCGATTTCCGCAGCAGTTCGGCAAGCCGCTGGAGGAAGACGACGGCTGGCAGGAGCGCTACATCAACGACAGCGAGGAAAAGTCCCCGGAGCTGCGGTTCTGGCTGTCGGCCACGAGCGGCGGCGTCATGCCCACGGTGGAGCGTGGATCGCGGCGGCCGAGCTCGCAGGCTCCCTCGCGCCGCGGCACGAAGTCGAAGTCGAAGTCGAAGTCGAAGTCGAAGTCGAAGTCGAAGTCGAAGTCGAAGTCATCCAAGGTCCGGAGGTCACCCGTGGCGCGCAAGTCTTCGCGGCCTCGGAAGAAAGCCAAGGCTCGCAAAACCGAGGCTCGCAAGGCCAAGGCTCGCAAGGCCAGGGCTCGCAAGGCCAAGGCTCGCAAGCCGAAAGTTCGCCCGACGCGAAGGCCCCCCGCCCGGCCTCGAAAATCCGCCAGGACGGGGCGTTGAACCCACTAACGGATAAGCAGCGCGCAGCCGCGACCGCGGGTCGCAGGCTTGGTCAGGCCGGAATTCGCGCTTCGTCGTCGGATGGCTCGCGCAGCACGTAGCCGCGGCCCCAGACCGTCTCGATATAGTTCTTGCCGTTGGAGGCGTTGGCGAGCTTCTTGCGCAGCTTGCAGATGAACACGTCGATGATCTTGAGCTCGGGCTCGTCCATGCCGCCGTAGAGATGGTTGAGGAACATCTCCTTGGTGAGCGTCGTGCCCTTGCGCAGGCTCAGGAGCTCCAGCATCTGGTACTCCTTGCCGGTGAGGTGCACGCGCGCGCCGTTCACTTCCACCGTCTTGGTATCGAGATTGACCACGAGATCGCCGGTCTGGATCACCGACTGGGCATGGCCCTTGGAGCGGCGCACGATCGCATGGATGCGGGCGACCAGCTCGTCCTTGTGGAACGGCTTGGTCATGTAGTCGTCGGCGCCGAAGCCCAGCCCACGGACCTTGTCCTCGATGGCGCCCAGGCCGGTCAGGATCAGGATCGGGGTCTTGACCTTGGAGACGCGCAGCGAGCGCAGCACCTCGAAGCCCGACATGTCCGGCAGGTTCAGGTCGAGCAGGATGATGTCGTAATCGTAGAGCTTGCCGAGGTCGACGCCCTCCTCACCGAGGTCGGTGGTGTAGACGTTGAAATTCTCGGACTTCAGCATCAGCTCGATCGACTGAGCGGTGGCGCTGTCGTCCTCGATCAGCAATACGCGCATGCCAGCCCCCTTCCTCGCCGCTTCGGGCTCAGGTCGGCACGCCGCAGCGGCGGCCCTGCAAAACGCCTTGGGACAAACCGGGTCGAAAGACGCGCCACGCCGCACGGTCGACAAAACCCGCTCCGGACCTGCGCGTGCAACTTGGGGAAACGCCGACGAATCGCCCCAAGGTATCGCACGGGAGCGGTTTTTGTTCCAAGCGCCATCTCGTGTTCGACTTCAACCTCGGCCGTCATCGCATCGGAAGATGCGCCCTCCGCCCGGCCGGACGGCGGGCGCTCGTGAACTCCCGTAACCCTGACCTAATGATTAACGACCCGGGTAAACACCAAGTTAAGGCCACGCCGCCATCGCTGCGAAGCGCGGCGGAGATGCGGCGCGTCCGGGCGGCATCGGAGCATCCTGCCGCGGCAGCCCGGCCGCGCTGTGCCGGCTGGCAGGCTTCCGCCCTGGGCGTCACCCGCGCTCGCGGTAACAAAGAAACAACGAGTCTTGGACAAGGATATCAACGTCTTGTCCACGGCGGCGTGGAAACGGAACGCTAACATTGTCCGGTCACACTGCCGTCGTCGGGGTCGGAGCGAAGGGGTCTGCGCCGTCATCCGGCGCGGGCGATGGCGGCGGGTCGTCGGGGGAGCACGAGTCGATGAAGTCACGCGAGACACTCATTCGCCTGAGAAAGTTCCAGGTCGACGAGCGGCGCCGCCGGGTGAGTCAGATCGAGACCATGATCGCGGAGTTCGAGCGCATCAGCTCCGAGCTCGAGCGCGACATCAAGATCGAGCAGGATCGGACCGGCATCCACGATCCCGCTCATTTCGCTTATCCCACCTACGCCAAAGCGGCGATGCATCGGCGGGAGAACCTCTTGCGCTCGGCCGACGACCTCAGGTCCCAGCTCGAGGACGCCAAGGCCGCGCTCGGCGAGGCGTTCGAGGAGATGCGCAAGGTCGAGCTGCTCGGCGAGCGCGATCAGCTGCGCGAGCGAGGGGAGGAGGACGCCCGCGGCCAGGGCGAGCTCGGGCCGGTAGGAGTGGTAGGTAGCGGCGTGGGGGCTTAGCGGTCGGTCGCTCGGCCGCCGGACATTCATGCCTCGACGGAAGGCGTCCCGGACGGCCATAATCGAAATCCGCTGCGGCCGGGCTTGCACGCGGCCGCGCCATGCGGTCCTCGGCTTGACGCGTTTCCAAGGGCGTATGTCAACAGCGGTTGAAATCACATGGCTGCTTGCGGCGGTTGCCAAGGGTGACGTCGTCGCGTTCGAGCGCCTCTACGGCGCGACCTGCGCCAAGGTGTACGGCGTGGTGCTGCGCATCTTGCGCCGCCACGATCTCGCCACGGCGGTCCTGCAGGACGCGTACCTCCAGATCTGGCGCAGCGCCGCCGAGTTCAGGCCCGCCGAGATGGCGCCGCTCGCGTGGATGGTCGCGATCGCCCGCCGCTCGGCGATCGATCTGGCGCGACGGCCGCCCTCAGCGGAAGCCGGCGGGGAGCCGGATGTGATCGATGAGAACGAAGGTACCGTGCCCCGGCACCAGCTGACCGAGGACCTCAAGCGTGTTCTGACCTGCATCGGCCGACTCGAGCCGGATCGCCAGCGCATGCTGTTGCGTGCCTATTTCGGTGCGTTGAGCCGCGAGCAGCTCGCGACCAGGCTCGACATGCCGGCCGACGCGTTGCGCGCCACGCTTCGGCGCAGCCTTGCCGAAGTCGAGCAATGCCTGAAGTCATGAGCGATCTCGATCATACCGAGGCACTGGCGGCGGAGTACGTGCTCGGCACGCTCGATGCCGACGAACGTGCACAGGCGGCGGCGCTGTTTGCCGCCGATCCCCAGTTCGCCGCCAAGGTCCAGTTCTGGGAGCGGCGTCTGGGCGAGCTGCACCTGATGGTCGAGGCGGTTGAGCCAGAGCCCGAGGTCTGGAGCCGCATCAAGGCGAGATTGCTGGAACCGGAGTCCAAACCGGCGCCGCAGCCGGCCGAGGCTCAGGCTCCGGAGCCGACGCCGCCGCCGTCCGAGCCTCAGGCTCCCGAACTGGTAGCGGCCGCAGAGCCGGTGGAAACATCCGTTGAGGCGGCAGCGCCCGAGACGCCGGCGGCCGAAGCCCCCAGTCTGGAGACGATCGAAGCGACGATCGTGCAGGCGACCACGATGCTGACGGTGGAGGCCGAGTCGCCGTCCTCGGAGGCGGCCGCGGCGGAAACTGCGGAAGCCGCGCCGCCATCCACTGCGGAACCGATCCCGACGCCGGACGCGACGGCGCCGCCTTCGGATTCGCCCTCGGTGCCGCTTTCGGAGCTAGCGCCGGCGCCTCAGTTGGAGGTGCCGTCCGCCCAGAGCGAAGTCGAGCCTGCCGAAGCTCCCGCTGTTTCGCCTGTGGCGCCGGCCGCGCCGCCGCCCGAAGCCGTTTCGGTGCCCGCGCACGAGGAGCGCGCGTCCGGCGCCGGGGGCCAGCGGGCAACCATGGTCATGCACCGGCGGCTGCGTCGCTGGCGCGCGCTCGCGGTGTTGCTGCTGCTCGTGATCGCTGCCGTGGCTGCGCTCATCGCCGCTTGGCGATTTGCGCCGGACCGGGTGCCGCCGCCGCTGCAGCCAGTCGCGCTCCTGCGCCACCTGGGC
>DATBKV010000250.1:0-4292 GCA_036555745.1 Xanthobacteraceae bacterium
CGCATAGGCAAACGCCAGCGGCTGCTCGGCCCCGAGGAAAATTCCGGCGATGAAGCGGCAGACCACCAGCAAGGTGACGCTGGGAGCGAGCGCCCCGAGGATGGTGAAGATGCCGAAGAACAAGAGATTGAACTGATAAACAAATCTGCGGCCGAATCGGTCGGAGAATTGGCCCTGGCCGGCGGTGCCGAGCGCCAAACCGAAGATCGTCGCGCTGCCGATCAAAGCCGCATCGGCCGCGCCGAAGCCGGATTTGATGATGAACGGAACGAGCGAACCGTAAATCGTGTAGTCGATGACGTCGCAGAAATATC
This sequence comes from Xanthobacteraceae bacterium, assembly GCA_036555745.1. Lineage (GTDB taxonomy): Bacteria > Pseudomonadota > Alphaproteobacteria > Rhizobiales > Xanthobacteraceae > VAZQ01. Next base: position 315 of record DATBKV010000250.1, read on the forward strand.
CGGCGGCGATGAGCGCGATGACGCGCCGGTACAGCGGCGAGACTTGTGCGTTGTCGAGTGCTTCGCTGACGAAACCTTCAATGGTCTGCGTGCTGCCGACCGCCGGCGCTGCCGTCGCCATTTGATCCCTCCCCGTTGCCCTCACACGTCCGGCCGCTGCTTGCGGCTCTTTGTCGCCACTGTGAAGGGGAGGCTCTGCACTGTCAATGTGCGTTCGCCGACCGCGCGCAAGTGCGTGCGATGAGGATGCTGTCGCGCCCCGCTGACTGGCGTCGCGCTTTGCGGTTACGCTGGTTGATCAGGTCAGCGGCACCGAGGCGATCTGCTGTTGAAATGCTGGGCGAGCTGAAATCGCCGCGTACCAGCGCTCGAAATGCGGCAGCGGCGGACGCTCGGGCACCAGCTGGCGATACCGATAGGCCATGATGCCGATGGGGATGTCGCCGTAGGAGAATGCGTCGCCGGCGAGGTAGGCGGTTTTCGCCAGCTGCTCGTCGACCATTGTCATTGCCGCTGTCGTATTCTTTTTGCCGGCTTCGATGGCCGCGTGGTCGCGCTTCTCGGGCGGCGTGCGAATGAGGCCCCAAAACACCGGCGTGATCGCCGGACCGGCGACCGACAATTGCCAGTCCATCCACTTGCTGGCCAGCGCACGGGCGCGCAGATCGGCCGGTTCGAGCACGGTGGCGCGATGCTTGGCGGCGAGGTAGCGCACGATTGAGTTGGATTCCCAGAGCAGGAAGCCGTCCTCTTCCTCGAGCGTCGGAACGAGGCCATTCGGATTCATCGCCAGATAAGCCGGCTCGCGGTTCTTGCCGAACGGTCCGCCGATATCGATGCGCTGATGCGGCAAGCCCATCTCGCCGACCGCCCACATCACTTTCTGCACGTTCGACGAGGTGTTGCGGCCCCAGATTTTGATCACGATTCCCCCTCCACGTTTTCGTGTCGTCATTGCCGGACTTGACCCGCCCGCGGGCCGTAGCCATGGACTGCAAACTCAATCCGCCAGCCCCTTCGGCGGGCGAAGGCCCGGCAATCCATACCGCAGCTCAGCATGGACCCGCGGGTCAAGCCCGCGTGTGACGATGGGAAGTTCCTATGCCGAAAGTCAATCGATCGGCCGCGCTTCCTCTTCCAGCATGATCGGAATGCCGTCGCGGATCGGATAGGCGAGCTTGGCAGCGCGCGAGATCAGCTCGTTATTCTTCTCGTCCCAGACCAGCGGCTGCTTGGTCTTGGGACAGACCAGGATCTCCAAGAGCTTGGGATCGGGCTTTTCGTGCGGACGGTCCGGCGGAGGGCTGCTCACTGTTCTGTACCTCTCGAAGCTACGATTAGTCTCATTGCAGCGGCGTCTCGCCCGGCGTCTTGCTCTTGGCGATCTCGATCTCGGTGACGGCAATCAAAATCTCGGCGCGGGTCTTCAGGTCCGGCGCTTCCAGCATGGCCTGTTTTTCGGCGGTATCGTAGGGCGACATCATCGCCAGCGCATTGACCAGCGCCTCGTTGGGCGCGTTCTCGATGCCTTTCCAATCGGCCTTGAGATCGTTGGCCTTGAGGAAAGCGGACAGCGCGCGCAACAGCGCCTTGCGGTCGACCTCGTCCTCGCCCTTGCGGGCGACGAAATCGTCGGCGAACGCCTGGTAGCTCACCCGGCACTGCCGGTACAGCGTGACGACCGGCAGCTCCTCCTCGATGCGGAAGCGCGCAACGCCGGTGAGCTGGATCAAATAACGGCCGTCGCCGCTTTCGGCGAACTGGGTGATGCGGCCGACGCAGCCGACGCGGAACAGGTTCGGCTTGTTGTGGTCCGGTCCCGGATGGGTCGGATCGGGCTGGATCATGCCGATCAGCCGATGCCCCGCGCGCAGCGCGTCGTCGGTCATCGCCAGGTAACGCGGCTCGAAAATGTTGAGCGGCATCTGCCCGCGCGGCAGGAGCAGTGCGCCCGGCAGCGGGAATACGGGAATGGTGTCCGGCAGCGAGTCCGGTCCGTGATAAGCGGTATTGATCGGCATGTCGCACCCCACGCAGCGACGGCACCGTATTTAGGCCACCGCGACCAGAGACCTTCGCGGCCGGCGGCCGAGCTTACGCGAACAGGATCGAAGACAGCCGCTTGCGGCCTTCGATGGTGGCTTCGTCGGTCGGCCCCCAGGCATCGAAGAACTGGACGAGCTGCTTGCGGGCGCCGTCGTCATTCCATTTGCGGTCGCGCCGCACGATCGAAAGCAGGTGCTCGACCGCTTCGACGCGCTGGCCCTGGCTGTTGAGCGCCAGCGCCAGCTCGAACCGCGCCTGATGGTCGAGCGGGTTGGCGGCGACCTTCTGCTCCAACTCGGTAACCGGGCCCACCGTCTTGGCTTGCTCGGCAAGCTCGAGCGCGGCGCGCGCGGCGGCGACCGCCGCATCGTTGCGCTTGGCTTCCGGCACCATGTCGAGCGTCTGCCGCGCCTGGTCGAGCGCGCCGGTCTCGACGTAGCAGCGTGCGAGTCCGGCCAGCGCCGGCACGTTGGTGCCGTCCTCGGCCAGCAGCTGCGCGTAGACCTCGGCGGCAGCGGCGGTATCGCCCTCGGCCAGCGCTGCGTCGGCGGCCTTGAGCAGGTCCTGCGCCTCGCCGCCGATGCGGTCCTTGGTCAGCCGCTCCAGGAACGCCACCACCTGGCTCTCCGGCAGCGCGCCCATGAAGCCGTCGGCCGGCTGGCCGTTGACGAAGGCGATCACCGCCGGGATCGATTGGATGCCCAGCTGGCCGGGAATGGCGGGGTGGTCGTCGATGTTCATCTTGACCAGCTTCACCTTGCCCTTGGCGGCCTTGACGGCCTTCTCCAGGACGGGCGTGAGCTGCTTGCAGGGGCCGCACCACGGCGCCCAGAAATCGACCAGCACCGGCTGGCGCTTGGATTCCTCGATAACGTCCTTAACGAAGGTCTGCGTGGTGGCGTCCTTGACCACCGCGTCAGCGGCTGCGGGTTGAGCTTGCTGCAACATGTGCCTGGATGCGCCTCTTTGAGCCCGCCGGGGCGGCAATTGCCCGGTTCCACCCGATTAAATGGGAAGAACGCGGGCGAATGCAATCGACTCTCGCAGCTGGCGGTTATGTAGCCGGGCCGGACACCGGGTCGATGCGCGGCTTGTGGCCGGTGGCTTCGAGGAACTTGACCAGGCCGTCGCGCGAAATCGTGGTGGTGGCGGTGTTGCGGAGCGGGTGAAAGTTGAGCACGTCATGCGCCATCATGGCCGCGTCCAGCACCACGGTCACGTGGGCCGCCGTGTCGTTGATGACCGCGAACGGCGTCACCGAGCCGGGCTCGACGCCGAGCAGCTCGCCCATCAGCGCGGCGGAGCCGAACGAGAACCGGCCCGACGCGCCCAAGAGGCGGTGCAGCGATTTGAGCTCGATCGCCGCGTCCTCCAGCGCCACCACCAGGAACGCCGCATCCTTCTTGTCGCGCAGGAACAGGTTCTTGGTATGGCCGCCTGGAATTTGCCCGCGTAGCGCCCGGGATTCGTCGACCGTGAACAGCGGCGGATGGCTGACGGTCTTGTGGGCTATCCCGAGCCTATCCAAATAGGCAAAAAGCTCGTCCGGCGCGGCAGCCATCGGCGGTCTTTAAGCCGGCCGGGCGGCGGTTGCAAAGCCTGCCGCTCTTTGGCATAGCTTCGCGGCAGTCGGCGGCCGCCCCTCGCGGCGTCGGCTTACCCTCTCGGATGCGGGTGTAGCTCAGGGGTAGAGCACAACCTTGCCAAGGTTGGGGTCGAGGGTTCGAATCCCTTCGCCCGCTCCATTCAAAAGCTCTCCAACCCTTCCCGGGTACCATCCTTCCGACAACGAAGCGGCCAATCGGCGAGCGCGAGGCGCGAACCAGGGCCTGCCATGAACTTTAACGTTGGCCCGGACTACTAAAAACAGGCAGGCCCGCCGAGTACTATGATGGAACTTTCGTGTTTTTGCCGGGCCGACTTACTCGGGAG
>DATBKV010000251.1:0-58635 GCA_036555745.1 Xanthobacteraceae bacterium
TCGAATGCCGCCTCGGCAGCGATCTGCGACAGCGCAGGAGCCGAGATCGCGAGATTGCCCTGCAAACGATCGATCGGCCGCACCAGCGGCTCCGGTGCCACCATCCAACCGATGCGCCAGCCGGTCATACAAAAATATTTCGAAAATGAATTGATGATAACGGCCTCGTCCGACATGCCCGCGGCGGTTTCCGCCGGGAAGGCATAGTCGAGCCCGTGATAGATCTCGTCGGAGATGAACTTGATGCCGGCGTCTTCGGCGGCGCCGATGAGCTCACGCAACGCTTGCCCCGTCATCATCGTGCCGGTCGGATTGGCGGGGCTCGCGACCAGCACGCCCTTGAGCGGCGTTCGACGATGGCACGCCAGCAGCGATTCAGGGGTGATCGCCCAGCGCGTCGTCGCCGTCGTCTCGATGCCCACCGGCTCGCAGCCGAGCGCGCTCAGGATGTGGCGATAGGGCGGATAACCCGGCAGCGCGACAGCGACCCGGTCTCCCGGCTCGAACAACGCGAGGAATGCCAGGACGAACGCGGCCGACGATCCGGTCGTGACCACCACACGCGCGGGATCAATGGTCGCGCCATAGGCGTCGCGATAATGGCGGGCGATCCTGGCGCGCAAGGTCGCTAGCCCGAGCGTCTCGGTATAGCCGAGTCGGCCGGACGAGAGCGCTGCGCGCGCGGCCGCGAGCGCGCTCGCCGGTGCGGGCGCCGCCGGCTGGCCCACCTCCATGTGAAGCACACGCCCACCCGCGGCCTCAATGCGTGCCGCCGCCGCCATGACATCCATCACCATGAACGGTGGAACCGCGCTGCGCGTTGAGGGCGCCATCAACCGTCTTGCCGCATCGAACATCGTCTCCACGCCTCCAACCCCGCAGCAAAGTCGCCCCGCTGTCGCCGTATTTCTGCGTCCAATTCGCGTGCCAGGGCACCACAATCAGACGTGATCGTGACCGCGTTGACCATGCTCGAACGCACCACTAGGTTGCGCGGCAAAACGGTGCGAAGCCAAGCGGATATGACCGGAACCGAGAGAGCTATCAGGGCGCGGCGCCCCACGCCAGCGGCGCGCCTCGTCGCCGCCATGACCGCCGTCGCGCTCCTTGGCGCGAGCCTTCCGGCGCGGGCACAAAAAGGACCGGCGGTCATCCGCGACGCTGAGATCGAGCAACTCCTGCGCGAATATACCCAGCCGCTGCTGCGGGCGGCGGGTCTTGCCCAGCAGAACGTGCAAGTGGTCATCATCAATGACCGCGCGTTCAACGCCTTCGTGGCCGACGGCCGGCGTATCTTCGTCAATGCCGGCGCGCTGATGGATTCGCAGACTCCGAATCAGATCATCGGCGTGCTCGCGCACGAGACCGGTCACATTGCGGGCGGACACTTGGCGCGGATGCGCGAAGCGGTGGCGGCGGCGACCACGCAATCGATCATTGCCATGCTGCTCGGCCTCGGCGCCATGGTCGCCGCGGGCCGCAGCGGCAGCAACGACCTGGGTCAAGCCGGCGCAGCCGCGATCGCGGGGCCGACGCAAGCGATCCAGAACTCGATGTTCGGCTACATGCGCGCGCAGGAGGAGCAGGCCGACCGCGCCGGCGTAAAATTCCTCACCGCCACCGGCCAATCGCCCAAAGGCATGTACGAGACGTTCAAACGGCTCGCCGACGAGACCCTGTATCAGGCTCGCTACGCCAATCCCTACCTGCAGACGCACCCGATGCCGAGCGATCGCGTGGCCGCGCTGGAAGGCCTTGCGCGCAGCAGCCCCTATTGGGACCGCAAGGACTCGCCGGCGCTGCAGGCGCGGCACGACCTAATGCGCGCCAAGCTCGCCGGCTTCCTTGACCGTCCGGATGCGGTCGCGCACCGCTATCCGCTGAGCGACTCCTCGCTCGCGGCGCGCTACGCGCGCGCCATCTCCACTTATCGGTTCTCCGATCCACGTGCGGCGATGGCGCAGATCGATGCTCTGATCCAGGCGCAACCGCATAATCCCTACTTTCATGAGCTCAAGGGACAAGCGCTGCTGGAGGCGGGACGGCCAGCGGAGGCGGTCGCACCGCTGCGTCACGCCGCTCAGCTCGCGCCCAACCCGACGCTGATCCAGATCATGCTGGGGCAGGCGCTCGTCGCTACGCGCGACCGCGCGCGCGTCGATGAAGCGGTGTCGATCCTGCAGGCGGCGATCGCGCGCGAGCCCGAATCGCCCGATGCGTACAGTCATCTGGCGATGGCCTACGGATTCAAAAACGACTTGGCCCACGCCGATCTCGCTTCCGCGCAGGCCGCGTTCCTGCGCGGCGACATCAAGACCGCGCGCGAGATCGCCACTCGCGCCAAGACACGCTTTCCGGTCGGATCGCCCGGATGGGTCAGGGCCGACGACCTCGCCAGCCTGAAGCCACCGAAGAGCGCGCTGCGCCGCTGATGACGAGAGGACAAACACGATGAACCCTGCTCCGCGCCCATTCGTTGCTTTGCTGTTGGCGCTCGTGCTGGCGTTGCCCGCCGCACCGCCAGCACGCGCGCAATCTTTCACCGCAGATCAGCGCGGCGAGATCGAACGCATCGTCAAGGAGTACCTCCTGAAACATCCGGAACTCCTGCAGGAGGTAATGAACGAGCTCGACAAGCAACAGGTGCAGGCCGAAGCGGAAAAACATCGGGCCGCCGTGCAGGAGCACAGCGCTGCCATTTTCACGTCTCCCCGCCAGGTAACGCTGGGCAATCCGCAGGGCGACGTCACCGTGGTCGAATTCTTTGATTACAATTGCGCCTACTGCCGGCGCGCCATGAGCGACATGCTCAGCCTGCTCAAGAACGACGGCAAGCTCAAATTCGTGCTCAAGGAATTCCCGGTGCTGGGCGAAGGATCGGTGCAGGCGGCGCAGGTGGCGGCGGCCGTGCGCATGCAGGACAAGACCGGCAAGAAATATCTCGAGTTCCACCAAAAGCTGCTGGGCGGCCGCGGGCAGGCCGACCGCACACGCGCCCTCGCGGTCGCCAAGGAGGTGGGCCTCGACGTCGCGCGCATCGAGAAGGACATGGCGAGCGACGAGGTGAAGGCCACGATCGAGGAGAACTTCAAGCTCGCGGAGGCGCTCGGCCTGAACGGTACGCCGAGCTACGTGGTGGGCAGTGACGTTGTGGTCGGCGCCGTCGGCCTGGACGCCCTCAAGGAGAAGGTCAACACCGCGCGCTGCGGCAAGGGAACGTGCTGAGGCGCTCCGGCGAGCAAGCCCGAGGGGAAGCTCCCTCCGGTCCCGCACAGCCCTCCGACTTGCTGCCCCCCCCTCTGGAGCCTGGCAGACGGCGTGACTGCGCGCCCACGCCGGCCTCGGCTTCCCCTTTGCGCACGAGCCCCCTATAAAGCGGGACCTTCGACGGCGGTACGGACCGTCCATGGCGCGAACCGTTTACGTCCTCAACGGCCCCAACCTCAATCTTCTGGGCACGCGCGAGCCGGATACCTATGGTCGCACGACGCTCAAAGACGTGGAGAAGCTGTGCTGCGAGGCCGGCCGCCGCCATGCATTCGAGGTGAAATTCCTGCAATCGAACCACGAGGGTGAGCTTGTCGATTCGATTCAGGCAGCCGCCGCCGAGCACGCCGCCGGCATCGTCATCAATGCCGGCGCCTACACCCACACCTCGGTGGCGATTCGCGACGCGATCGCGGCGGTCGCGGTGCCGGTGGTAGAGGTCCACATCAGCAATATCTTCGCGCGCGAGCGATTCCGCCACCGTTCCCATATCGCGCCGGTGGCGAAAGCCAGCCTATGCGGGTTCGGCGTCGCCGGTTACGCGCTGGCGATCGAGGGCCTGGCCGCGCTGATCGGCCCGCGCGGAGGCTAGCGCCATGGCGGGCGAGCGCAAGAGCAAGGATCCCAAGCAGGGGCCCGTCGATTGCGACCTCATCCGCGAGCTCGCGCGCCTGCTGGACGAGACCGGACTGAGCGAGATCGAGTTCGAGCGTGACGGCAAGCGCGTGCGCGTCGCGCGTCATGCCCAGGCGGTGCCCACATCGTTGCGTCCCGCCGCGGCGCCCGAAGCTACCGCGCCCACGGTGGAACCAGCCGTGCCGGATCCCGCCAAGCATCCGGGCCTGGTGACATCCCCCATGGTCGGTACCGCCTATGTCGGGCCCGAGCCGGGCGCGCGCCCCTTTGTCGAGGTCGGCAGCCGGGTCGAGGTCGGCGACCCGCTGCTGATCGTGGAAGCGATGAAGACCATGAACCAGATCCCTTCGCCGCGCGCCGGGACGGTCATTCAGATCCTGATCGAGGACGGCCAGCCGGTCGAATTCGGCGAGCCCTTGATGATCGTCGAGTGATGAGCCCCGTGCGTCTCGGGCGCAGCGCAACATGAAGCGAAGCGCCTGGAGCGCTGCAGACTCGCGATGGATTGCAGTTGTGGTGCAGTGGCGGATGGGCGGCGCACGGCTTTGCGCAGCGCTTGAAGCGGGCCGGTCTGGTGTGCTCGCGCTGCATCCTGTCCGGGACACGTGATCGCATGTTTGACAAGATCCTGATCGCGAACCGCGGCGAAGTGGCGTTGCGCATCTTGCGCGCGTGCAAGGAGCTGGGCATCCCTTCGGTTGCCGTTCACTCCACGGCGGACGAGGATGCCATGCATGTGCGGCTTGCCGACGAGAGCGTGTGCATCGGCCCGCCGGCGGCGCGCGACAGCTATCTCAACATTCCGGCCCTGCTCTCCGCTTGCGAGATTACCGGCGCCGATGCCGTGCATCCCGGCTACGGCTTTCTGTCCGAGAACGCGCGGTTCGCCGAGATTCTCGCCGAGCACGACATCCATTTCATCGGCCCGAAGCCTGCGCATATCCGCATGATGGGCGACAAGATCGAAGCCAGGCGGAGCGCCAAGCGCCTCGGCATCCCGGTTGTGCCCGGCTCCGATGGCGCCATCTCCACCGATCAGGAAGCCGCGGCAGTCGCACAGTCCATCGGCTTTCCGCTCCTGGTCAAGGCGGCGGCGGGCGGCGGCGGCCGCGGCATGAAGATCGCGCATGCGCCGGACGAGCTCGCCAATGCGCTCACGCTCGCGCGCGCCGAGGCCAAGGCCGCTTTCGGCGACGACACGCTCTATCTCGAAAAGCATCTGGCGCAGCCGCGTCACGTCGAGATCCAGGTGCTGGGCGATGGGCGCGGTCGCGCCATCCATCTGGGCGAGCGCGACTGCTCGCTGCAGCGCCGCTACCAGAAGGTGTGGGAGGAAGGTCCCTGTCCGGCGCTCAACGAGGAAGCGCGGGCCGCGATCGGCGAGACCGTGGCGAAGGCGATGCGCGAGTTCGCATATCTCGGCGTCGGCACGGTCGAGTTCCTCTATGAGGACGGGCGATTCTATTTCATCGAGATGAATACCCGCATCCAGGTGGAGCATCCCGTCACCGAGATGATTACCGATATCGATCTCGTGATCGAGCAAATCCGCGTTGCAGCCGGAGGCGAGTTGGAATTGTCTCAGCGCGACGTGAAGTTTCATGGCCACGCCATCGAGTGCCGGGTCAACGCCGAGAATCCGGTCTCCTATCGGCCCTCGCCCGGCAAGATCGTGCACTATCATCCCCCTGGCGGATTGGGCGTGCGGGTCGATTCCGCCGTCTACCACGGGTATTCGATCCCGCCCTACTATGACTCGCTGGTCGGCAAGCTGATCGTCCACGGTAAGACGCGCGGCGAATGCCTGATGCGGCTCAAACGCGCACTCGACGAATTCGTCATCGATGGCATCGAGACGACGCTGCCGCTGTTCCGCGCGCTGGTACGGGAAAAGGACATTATCGACGGCGACTACCACATCCACTGGCTCGAGCACTTTTTGGCCCGCGGCGGCATGGAGGGTCGCTGAGGCACGAGAATCTCTCGCGCGGCAGCTTGGGGCGCCTTATCTTTGTGTGATCCGTGCTTGCCGGTCCGGGTTCGAAACGCATGGCCAATCGCGAGACCGCCTTCATCGAGATCACGCCGGAAGTGCTGCTCAAGGCCTACGCCTGCGGCATCTTTCCCATGGCGGAGAGCGCGGAGGACCCCGCGCTCTATTGGTACGAGCCCGAGATGCGCGGTGTCATTCCGCTCGACCGTTTTCACATCCCGGCGCGGCTCGCCCGCACGGTGCGCTCCGACCGCTTCACCGTGACCGTGGACCGCGACTTCGATGCCGTACTGGCCGGCTGCGCGGAGCCCGCACCCGGTCGGCCGCGCACCTGGATCAACGCACGCATCCGCACGCTCTACCGCAAGCTCTACGAGCGCCGGCACTGCCATAGCCTCGAGGTCTACGATGGTGAGACGCTGGCCGGCGGGCTGTATGGAGTCACGCTGGGCGGCGCCTTCTTCGGCGAGAGCATGTTCCATCGCGCGCGCGACGCATCCAAAGTCGGGCTCGTGCATCTGATGGCCCGGCTGCGCGCGGGCGGCTTCAAGCTGCTCGACACGCAGTTCGTGACGGATCATCTGCGCACGTTCGGGGCGATCGAGGTGCCCCGGCGGCAGTATCACAAGCTGTTGGAAGCGGCGCTTTTGGACGAAGCCGACTTTGCCGCCATCGGCAGCAAGCGTCCGCTCACGGGGGCGCAGGCACTCTCAGTGCTGGCGAGACATTAAAGCGCGTCGCGCTCTTTTCTCGTCGGCCGAGCGCAGGCCAAATCATCTATCAAGGCTTCACCGCTGCGACGAGCATCTTGCCCACGCCGCGAAGCGGTCGGGGCGTTCAGTGCCGCGCTCCAGGCGCGGCGCCGCGGCGGGTGGCCGCTGGCGGCCTCACCGGTTGCGTCACGGGCGGCGCGCTCTCGGGCGGCGCGCTGGCGGCCACTACCGGGTTTTTGCAATCCGTGAGCCAGACGTCGTAGATCGGGTGCTCGACCGCGTGCAGGCCCGGGCTCGCCGCGAACATCCAACCCATGAAAATGCGCTTGACCTCGCCCTGCAGCGTGACCTCGTCCACCTCGAGGAAGGCGTCGGTGTTGGGCGTCTCGGTCGGCGGACGAGTGTAGCAGGCGCGCAGCGTCACCTGGAGCGCACCGAACTGCACGGTCTCACCGATCGCGGCATCGAAGCTGGTGATACGGCCGGTGATCTTGTCGAGCCCGGAGAACACCGCGGCCTTGTTCGCGATCTTCTGTGGCGGCGGCTCGGTGACGGTCTCATCGTCGGGCGGAACGTTGGCGGGCAGCGGCTGCCCCGGGAGCGCGCCAGGCACCGGCACTCCTCCGGGCCCGTGCGCGGACGGATCGATTGCGGCTGCAGCCCCTTCGGGCGGCGGCAGCGGCTGGGATTGTACACCCGCATCAGGCGGGGTCTGGCGCGCCTCCGGCGGATAGGGTTGGCCCGGATAGGGCGGCGGATATTGCTGGTCCGGATACTGCGGGTAGCCAGGCGGCTGCGCGACCGGTGCCTGGGGTGGCTGTCGGCCCGCCGGCACGTTCGACGGCGGCCGCGGCGGCGAGCCGAACAGCGCTTCGAACGGATTGACGAACTGGGCCGCCGCAGGGCCGGCGCCGAGCACAGCCATCACAGTCGCCGCTGCGGCGACGAACCAGGCAATACGGAATGATCGTGCCATCGGGCGCAGCGGGATGCTCGAAAACCTGCCGGTTACCCTCGATTGGGCGCGGTCGATTAACACGGGGAATGCGGCGAATCGGAGGAGGGGGCGCTCCGGGAGGGCGGCATGCCGCACCGGCTTCAAGGCCGAAAATTCAGTAGCCGGAGAGACTTCGGCCGACCGGCGCTGTTTCCGTCAGCGCCCCGGGGTCCAGGCCTTGTAGTCGCCGGTAGCCTTGGGCCTGCGGCCTTGGGCGAGGGTCGAACCGATCGGTCGATAGGCCCCGGGCGTTCCCGTGAGGTTGGGCCGGTGCGGCTTCCACCACGGCCGCGGCGTGATCCGGTCCACGGTCGGAGGCGCATCCACTGTATGGTGCAGCCAACCGTGCCATGACGGGGGGACGGTCGAGGCTTCCGCGAGACCATTGTAGATCACCCAGCGTCGCTCGAAGCCGAGTGTCGGATCGATCTTGCCGCGCCGCGTTCGATAATAGCGGTTGCCGAACTCGTCCTCGCCGACGACCTCCCCGTAAAGCCAAGTCCAGGCGAGGGTGCCGAAGGTCGCACCGTTCCACCAAGTGAAAAGACGCAAGAAGAAATTCTTCATCGTGAATGCTTCATTCTAGTTCGCCGACCGGCAGCGCGCCGCCTGCGGGCCGGCGGTGCCGGAAACTGCCGTCGACCCCGCGCGCAGCGCTCCAGGGGTTATACCGCGGCTTGATGCCACCGCGCCCCAGCGATGTCCAGCATGGCCCTCTCCATCCGCCATCGGCAGCGGTGGCGTACTCAGCCGTGGTTGCGACCCACTTCTCCACCGCGTTCAAGCAAGCGCAAGCCTACGACCCTGTACTCAACCGCTGGCGAGCGTGCGGTCGATACCCCATCCCCCGCCATGACTTAGCGGTCGGCGCGATCGGCAGCCGCCTCTACAACGTGAGCGGCGAGGGCCAATCCGCCGGCAACGGCATTGACCCCTCAGCCGTCCCTTTCAACGAGACCATCTAGATCGATCTGACGTTGAAATGACCCGGACGGGCGTCGCTCGCAAGGCGCCTGTTGATCTGCTCCCCCACCCGGTGCGCTGCTCAGGCAGTCGTCGTGGGCGCGCTTACAGCGGATATCACCTCGACCTTCTTGGAATCGACCAGCCCGCCGACAGTCTCCAGCAGGAACGCGTAGCAGGGTTCGAGGTACTTCTGCTCTTCCTCGATGCCGAGCTCGCCATAGCCCTGCCGTGCCTTGCGGACATGGATCTCGCCGTCGACACCCGAGGCCGCCAGCCGGCTGCGCAGGAGTTCGATGCTTTCATCTGGAGTGCGCAGCCGGACCTTCGCTCCGCGCCGCGCGATCGGGCGCCAGATCTCGCGGCCTCCCACCACGGTATCGTCGGTCCCGATCTTCACCATCGCCAGTCCCCCCGGGCCGATGACCGGCAGTTCGTCCACGGTTCGGGTGAAGATGAGGCCGGCATCGAGCGTCGAGGGCGTCAAGAGCGAGCCGTCGCGCGCGGTGGTCTGGGCGCGCAGGTAGGTGATGCGCTCGAGCGCTAGTGGCTCGTTCGGGCGGCCAAGTCGGTCGAGAAAACCGCGCGCGATCTCCTCGAGCCGCGATGGCGCCGTCGCCACGTCGCGCTCGGGCTCATCCTGCAACGGACGCAGACGGTAGCGCAGACCGCCGGACAGCTCATGGATCGCGACGGTCGTGCGATCGTCGCCAGTGGTCAACCAGCTCAGATGCTTCTCCCAGGTGAAACCGCCGCTACGGTCCCCGAGCCCCATGCGGTCAAGCAGCCCCGCCACCGTGCGGCGATCGATGGGCGGCACCCGCAGCTCGTGGATGGCCGCCCATTCCGCCACCATCTCCGGCATCTCGTCGAAGGTCAGGGACAGTGCCACGCTACCATCGGCTCAGATAGGCGAAGGCGCCGATATCGGGCCCATGCAATGTAGGCGCGATGCCCGCCAGGCTTTCGCTCTTCAGTCGTTCGGCGGATTCCTTTTCCGACCGGCCGCAGGCCAGGACGACCGGAATGTCATCCACCCAGTACGAGTAGGCCTCGTCGAGCCAGCTCTCGGCCAAGGCCTCGCCCTTCGCGGCACGCTGGCCGAAAGATGCCCCGCGCTGCGCTGTCCACCCCGCGTCGGACGCAAGCCCTGTGAACCCGAACAGCATGTGCACACCGTCGAAGCACCGTCCCCAGGTGAGGGCAGGGTTGCTCTCCGCGAGTTGCCTTTTGGTTTCGACATCACGCTCATTCTCGACGCCGACCTGCAGGCTCCGGCAAAAGTCGAGCACGGCCCAGCGCAGACGTCCTTCTCCAAGGCGCATGAAAGGGTTCGGTGTGCGCGGTGTCATCGGCCGCTGTTGGCCATCGAGCTGAATGGTGGCCCAAATGCAGCCGTCCTTGCTGTCGAACGTGAACAGCGCCCAGTACAGCCATTTGCTCCCAGGCATCTCCACCCCGTGCGTCCCGCCGTGGGTGGCCAAAAAGGCAAATTCCACAGTGTCCACGCCACCCGGCTGCTTGTCGGTCCAGGCCCCCCAGTGACGGGGACTAGCCGCGTCTTCCGAGCGGATCACCGCGATATTGTGGCCGCGAGCTTTCATGGCGCCGGCGAATCCGCCGACGAGGCTGCCGCAGTAATCGGTCTGGGCTTGGCCGCAGATCTTGTAATGATTGATCCAGTAGCCGCCCACCGACATCTGGGCGACGCGGGCCATGTCACGCCGGCAGCCAGGAGCCGTCGGCCTGCTTGCTCCAGGTCGGCAGCGAATCGTCGGGCCGCAGGCGCACCAGGGTAGTCGGCAGGCGAACATCCCACGGACCGCCCTGCGCAACCTCGTCGCCGGGCGCCTGCGTCCGCTCCTTGATCTCGTCGATAATCGAGACGTAGAGCGGACTCGTCAGAGTCGGCGGGTCGGCTCCTTCCCAGATCTCACCGGTGTCCATGAAATGAGCGAGCGCCGCTTCGAATCCCGGACGCACCGGCACTACGACGCGCGCACTGCCCGCCTTCAGGAACTCGGCGAACTGCGGATCCGAATCCTGGAGCAGCGCTCGGTTGGGCCAGTTCACCTTACGGCCCCAGTAGTAGGGATAGAACAGATAGGTCATCTGCTCCCACTCGAAGGCTTCTTCGAAGAAGCGAATGTACTTGCCCTCTGCTTCGGCCCTGGCAAGCCAGGGCTCGGGGTAGCCCTGGGAAGAGTTGGAGATCGCCCCGAAGGCGTCATAGGCCTGCGCGGTGAACATCGAGATCGTATGCTTCTTGAGCTCGGTTCGCTCGATCGTTCGGTTGTCGAGAGGATTTCGGCCTTTGATCTCGTCGGCACTCTGCACCGTCAGCGCTGCAAGCTCGTCCTGGTAATTGCGCTCTAATTGCAGATACCCCTGCATGATGGCGGTGTGGGTATCCAACTGCCACGCGTGATAAGCGCGATCAGTGCGCTGACAGTCCACTTCGACCGTCGTCATCCAGAAGTGCAGCCCGTAGGTGCGAATGCCAAGCGGCACCGAGGCTTGCTCGTTGTCAAGGGTGAAGTAGTGGTTGACGTAGGAGCCCGGACTCTGAATCCACACTTGCTTCCCCACCGCTACCACCGTCTGCCAATTGTTGCGCCAATCGTCCCAGACCGACCCTGAAGACACCGCATGACCAGTGACCGCGCGGTATCCATCCGGGATCGGGATCTCCGCAACCTTGGTTCCGTTGTGGTCGTCGTGCGTGGCGGTGCCGTCAAAGGTCTTGGAAATAGTCTGATACGGCTCCGGCGGCGGCTTCACTCCGCTGACTTGGTACTTCTCAACGTAATAGGGGTAGTTCGCCTCATTGATCTGCGCCGGCGTCAGAGTGAAAGGGGCCGGCTTGCTCAGGGTCGTATCGGCACGGGGCTTGTTGGAGTTCGCATAAATCCAGAACGCGGCGGGCTCCGGCACCATGACGTCGAACATCATTCGCTTGCCATAGTTGAAGACTTGCGCCTCGTAGACCTTATCCAGCCATTGGTAGATGCCAACGACGTGTCCGCTGCCCTTGGAGTTGTCGACACCGTGCTCGTCGCTCTCCTTGAAGACCTCGAGGGTGCGGAGAACCTGCTGGGTGCGAACGCGCTCGGTGACCTTGGTCGTGGCCCTGCTGGTGACCTCTTTCGAGTACTTGCTCGCTGTCTTGGTCGCCTCCTCCTTGGCGTTGTTCATCGAAAAATCGGTGGACGCCTTGAAGTCAACGGTGGGCCCGTACGAACCGGAGATCGATAGCCCAGCCTTGAAGCTCGAATCCTCCTTGACCACCTGCGAAGCCTCGCGTTGCAGCTCGAAACGCTCCGTCGACTGATTGTCGCGTTCTTCCTCCTTCGTGGTCTCCACCTCCACGGTGGTGGTCTCCTCGGTGGTGCGCTCCCGACTGACGACTCGCTTCTTGAACTCGCCTTTGAGGACATTCTCGATGTAGCCGATCTCGCCGCCCTCGTAGCGCTTGAGCTGCTGGCGCACGACAAGTAGATCGCCCACACCGACGGGCTGAATCGTGCCGTGCGTCATGGGCACCCCCGGTGGCAATTTCGGCCAGGTGGCGGGGTCGAGCTTGCCGATGAGCTTATCGAGCTCATAGAGCCTGGAGCCGATGGGCGAAATCCGAACCGAGCCCGGCTCGAGTTCGGCAAGCTGGGTATGAAGAGCTCGCAGCTCCGCCTGCGCCGCACCCAAGGCCGAGGGAATCGCGATCTTGGTGACATCGATCCCGAGCGTCTTGAGGGTGGCGCGATGGCTCTCTGGAAGCGCCTCCACCGCTTGCGCGGTGAGCACGAGCCGCGCCGCTGCTGGCTGGGCCGCCACCGGCTGCGGCATAGTGCTCTGCACCGACGCCAGCTCGGCAGCGACTGCGTGGATAGGGCCGACTTGTATCCGCTCCACCGGCCCGGCGCGGATCTTATCCACGAGTTGCGCCCGCAATAGCTCGACGGCGGGAGCTGGGATCGACGCGGCCGGAATCGGCGTCTCGGGAGGGGCGGGCACGGCAAATGCCGTTGGCGCAACGTGGGTGAGCGAGGTGACTAGGCCTTCAAGAGCCTGGATGCGGTCGCGCAGCTCCTGTCGATGCGGCTCGTTGTCGGGCGGCGCGGAAGGTGGGTTATCCTTACCAGCAGCCTTGCTCGGTGCGGCGACGGGCGTGCCGAGCGCCGTCGACTTCTGCAGGGCAGAGCGCACCGCGCCGGGGTCTTTCAACGCCGGCTCGTCGGCGGCGACGCGTTCGATGAGCGCCATCAGGCGCAGGAGCGCCTCGAGGCGCTTGGCCTCCACGGGCCCGTCCCGCGACAGCAGCTTCGCCGCGATGAGATTGTCGGAGAGCCGGTCGCGATCCTGGGCAAAGGCCGGCAGCTTGGCGACCTGCGCGGGAGTTTTCCCGAACACGTCCTTGATGGCCTTGGTCACCTGCGCCGGCGTGGGGTCCTGGATGTCGGCAAGCGCGGTCTCGAGCGCAACAAGCTCCTTGCCGATGCCGAGGTCGGTCAAGGCGCCGACATTACGCGCCGACGCCACGAGCGTCGCCGCGACCGCCTTCTGCGCTTCCTTGCGGTTCGAAGCGGTGTCGGCGGATGCGAGTTCCCGCGCGAAATTAACAGAGGGCTGCACCGTCACGGCAGCCGCGGGCGCAGGCGGACGAAGGAAGAGGAATCGGAAAATTTCGTCCATCCTGAACGCACCCCCGGGGAACGGACCACTCCTCCCCGCCGCGACTGATCATCAATGGACGTTTCAACTATACAGCCCGGCGACGCATCCCGCCAGTTGGCAAACGCTGGTGCGCACGTAAAGGAGCGGCTGCTCCGCGGCCATAGGGCTGCGCGGGAGCGCCGGCCGCGCGCACAGAGCCAACTTGAGTGACTGTCGGCACTGCGCACAAATCCAGGACAGTCGAGCCCTGCGCGGGTATGGGCCCAGGAGCAACTACCGCCCGACGCACGTGCTAGCGCCTGCGAAGCAGGCGCTCGCGCAGGCCGCATTCGAATTTTTATTGCTTGACAACAATTGCGTGACAGTCGCGTGAACGAATTGTGGATGGAACTCTTTCGAATCCGCCGCCGATATCCGATACTTGCTGCAGCGCACCTGAGTCGCCCCCGAATTTCACAGGCCGCCACCACATTTAGCAGTTTGTTTACAGGCACCATACTAAGCCTTGACGAGATGCAGGGGTCGGCTTAGCTTGAAAAAGTTCGGCGCGAGTGGTTCGAAGTCCCGCCGGGCGCTCTCCTGAAAGGGTCTGCGTAACCGCTCCGCCTGCCGCGACGGCCGCCGGAGAGAGGCGCACTGTTGCCTTGAGGGACGAGCGCACGCCGGTCCCGTGCCGCAACAATCCGGGCCCATCCAAGGGCCCTGGAACGAGGCGTTAGACAGACGGCAAACGAGCAGTCCGGGCGCGGCCGGAGGCCAGGGTCGCGTCGCGGGGAAAGAGTCGGCGGCTTATATGAAGGGGGCGCTCTCCCCCTCCGGGTCGCCGCACAACGACTAGGGGCAAGCCAATGCGGATTGAGCGGCGATACACGAAAAAAGACGAGTCACCCTACGCCGGCATCGCCTTCCGGCTGACCGCAAGCGAGATCCGCAACCCCGACGGCTCGGTGGTGTTCCGCGCCGACGATATCGAGGTGCCGGAGTCCTGGTCGCAGGTCGCCGCCGACGTGCTGGCGCAGAAATACTTCCGCAAGGCTGGCGTTCCAGCGCGGCTGAAGAAGGTCGAGGAACAGACGGTTCCCTCCTGGCTGTGGCGCTCGACCGCGGACGAGGCGGCGCTTGCGGAGCTGCCGGAGAAGGAACGCAGCACCGGCGAGCGCTCCGCCAAGCAGGTGTTCGAGCGGCTCGCCGGCACCTGGACCTACTGGGGCTGGAAGGGCGGCTATTTCGATTCGGAAGAGGATGCCCGCGCCTTCTTCGACGAGCTCGTCTACATGCTGGCGATGCAGATGGCGGCGCCGAACTCGCCGCAATGGTTCAACACCGGCCTGCATTGGGCCTACGGTATCGACGGACCGAGCCAGGGCCATTTCTACGTCGACTTCAGGACTGGTAAGCTCGTGAAGTCGAAGAGCGCCTACGAGCACCCGCAGCCGCACGCCTGCTTCATCCAGTCGATCGCCGACGACCTCGTCAACGAGGGCGGGATCATGGACCTGTGGGTGCGCGAGGCGCGCCTGTTCAAATACGGTTCGGGCACCGGCTCGAACTTCTCGCGTCTGCGCGCCGAAAACGAGCGGCTCGCCGGCGGCGGCAAGTCCTCCGGCCTGATGAGCTTCCTCAAGATCGGCGACCGCGCCGCCGGCGCGATCAAGTCGGGCGGCACCACCCGCCGCGCCGCCAAGATGGTGATCGTCGACACCGACCATCCCGACATCGAGCAGTTTATCGACTGGAAAGTGATCGAGGAACAGAAGGTCGCCAATCTCGTCACCGGCTCCAGGATCAACCAGAAGCACCTGCGCGCGATCCTCAAGGCGTGCGTCAACTGCGAGGGCTCGGGCGACGACTGTTTCGACCCCGATAAGAACCCGGTGCTGCGGCGCGAGATCAGGGCCGCGCGCAAGAACCACGTCCCCGACAACTTCATCAAGCGCGTGATCCAGTTCGCCAAGCAGGGCTATGCCGACATCCACTTCCCGATCTACGACACCGACTGGGATTCGGAGGCCTATCTCACGGTCTCCGGACAGAATTCCAACAATTCGGTGCGCGTCACCGACGAGTTCCTCAAGGCGGTCGAGGCCGACGGCGACTGGGACCTGTTCTGGCGCACCAAGCCGGGCAAGATCGCCAAGACGGTCAAGGCGCGCGAGCTTTGGGAAAAAATCGGCTACGCCGCCTGGGCCTGCGCCGACCCCGGCCTGCAGTACCACACCACGGTGAACGACTGGCACACCTGCCCCGCCTCCGGTCCGATCCGCGCCAGCAATCCGTGCTCGGAATACATGTTCCTTGACGACACCGCGTGCAATCTCGCCTCGATGAACCTGCTCGCGTTCAGGGATGCGAGCACGCGGCAGTTCGACGTCGAGGGCTACGAGCACGCGGTGCGGCTGTGGACCGTCGTGCTCGAAATCTCGGTGCTGATGGCGCAGTTCCCCTCGCGCGAGATCGCGCAACTCTCTTTCGACTTCCGCACGCTGGGCTTGGGCTACGCCAATCTCGGCGGGCTCCTGATGTCGTCCGGGCTCTCCTACGATTCCGACGCGGGCCGCCAGATCGCGGGCGCGCTCACCGCCGTCCTGACCGGCATCGCCTATGCCACCTCGGCCGAGATGGCGGGGCTGCTCGGCGCCTTTCCCGGCTACAGGAAGAATCGCGAGCACATGCTGCGGGTGATCCGCAATCATCGCCGCGCCGCGCGCGGCGAGCGCACCGGCTATGAGAAGGTCGCGACCCCGCCGGTGCCGCTCGACCACAAGGTCTGTCCGGATCCGCGCCTGATCGAGCATGCCGAGCGCGCGTGGGATCGCGCGCTCGCGCTCGGCGAGCAGCACGGCTATCGCAACGCGCAGGTCTCGGTGATCGCGCCGACCGGCACCATCGGCCTGGTGATGGATTGCGACACGACCGGCATCGAGCCCGACTTCGCGCTGGTCAAGTTCAAGAAGCTCGCCGGCGGGGGCTACTTCAAGATCATCAACCGCGCCGTGCCGGAGGCGCTGCGTGTGCTCGGCTACTCGCAGGCGCAGATTGCCGAGATCGAGGCTTACGCGGTCGGCCACGGCAGCCTCGGCCAAGCGCCCGGCATCAATCACAGCACGCTCAAGCAGAAGGGCTTCACGGCGGAGGCAATCGAGAAGGTCGAGAAGGCGCTTCCCACCGCCTTCGACATCAAGTTTGCCTTCAACAAGTGGACCCTGGGCGAGGATTTCGTGGCCAAGCTCGGCATCGCGCCTGAAAAGCTTGCCGATCCGCGCTTCGACCTCCTGTCCGCGCTCGGCTTCAGCAAACGCGAGATCGAGGCCGCCAATATCCATGTCTGTGGCGCGATGACCATCGAGGGTGCCCCCCATCTCAAGGCCGAGCACTATCCGGTATTCGACTGCGCCAACCCCTGCGGGCGCAACGGCAAACGCTATCTCTCGGTCGAGAGCCACATCCGCATGATGGCGGCGGCGCAGCCCTTCATCACCGGTGCCATCTCCAAGACCATCAACATGCCGAACGACGCGACGGTCGAGGACTGCAAGGCGGCGTATCTCCTGTCTTGGAAGCTCGCGCTCAAGGCCAACGCGCTCTACCGCGACGGCTCCAAACTGTCGCAGCCGCTGCAAAGCCAGCTGATCGCGGAGGAGGAGGACGAGGACGAGGTCATCGAGGCCTTCATCGAGAAGCCGGCCGCGGCGCGCGCCTCCGCGCTCGCGGAGAAGGTGGTGGAGAAGGTGGTGGAGCGCATCGTGGTGATGCGCGAGCGCGAGCGCATGCCCGACCGCCGCAAGGGCTATACCCAGAAGGCGGTGGTGGGCGGCCACAAAGTCTACCTGCGCACCGGCGAGTACGACGACGGGCGGCTCGGCGAAATCTTCATCGACATGCACAAGGAGGGCGCGGCGCTGCGCTCGCTGCTCAACAATTTCGCGATCGCGGTGTCGCTCGGGCTGCAATACGGCGTGCCGCTCGAGGAATATGTCGACGCTTTCACCTTCACGCGCTTCGAGCCCTCCGGGCCCGTCCAGGGCAACGACTCCATCAAATACGCCACCTCGATCCTGGACTACGTGTTCCGCGAGCTCGCCGTGAGCTACCTCGAGCGCTTCGACCTCGCCCATGTGGAGCCCACCGAGGGCGGCTTCGACGCGCTCGGCAAGGGCGTGGAGGAAGGCAAGCCTTCCCCGGGCGCGGCCCGCTACGTGTCGAAGGGCTTGACGCGCTCGCGCACGGACAAGCTTTCGGTCCTGGCCGGCGGTGCGGCGACCTCCTCCGCCCCACCCTCCCCCGCTCTCGGGGAGGGTCGGGGTGGGGGAAAGGTCACGGCCTTCGGCGGCCGCGAGCCGCGCGCGGAGATCTCGGGGACCGCCGCGCTCAAGGCCGAGGCCGAGCCGAAGCTCTCGCCCACCGAGCAGCTTGAGCAGCAGCTCCTCGCGCGCGCCGAGGGACGCATGGAATCGCGCAGCGAGGCTGCCGATGCCCGCGCCAGCGCCCGCGCGATGGCGGCTGAGAAGCGCGCCGAGGCGAAGGCCAAGGGCTACGAGGGCGAAGCCTGCGGCGAGTGCGGCAACTTCACACTGGTGAGGAACGGCACCTGTCTCAAGTGCGACACCTGTGGCAGCACGACGGGATGTTCTTAGCAGGCGGGGCCGCCAGTCTTACTTGCGGAGGGGCGGCAGCAATGCCGCTCTTCTTTTTCGGCCGGGCACCGCAGCGACCCGAAGGCAGCGCGGATTGCGGCCCGAATGAAGCCAGCGATATCCAGGCCGGTTTTCACTGCGCTCTGCGGGGTATGACGCTACTCAAAAGCAATAATGCCCGGCCGCGACGTCCGGCCGGATTTCGCCCGAACCTTGCGGTACAATCCGCGCCGCCGGTCCAAGCCGACGAGGAACCAGCGAAATGATGGCCCAGGCAAACGGCGCGCGCGGGATGATCGCGGTCGACAAGATGGGGACGAAGGTGCTGTTCCTCGACCCCAGGAGCTACGCCACCGAAGTCGTGCTCGAGGATTTTCCGCGCACCGTGCACGAGCTGCTGATCGTGCCGGAAACCTCGCTCGCCTACGTGCCGATCTTCGGCGACGGCATCCACGGCCGCAATCCAAATCCCGGCCATCTCCTGTGCATCATCGATCTTAAGCAGCGCAGCCACGCCGGCGATATCGATTTGCGGCCCTACATCGCGCCACACACCCTCAAGCTCGGCCCGGACGGTTTCATCTACATCACCTGCGAGAACAGTGCCGTGGTCGCGATCATCGACCGCGCCACCCACAAGGTGGTCGACGCCATCGATTCCGGCTCGACCAACGGCCACCGCCTGATCATCTCGCTCGACGGCCGGCGGCTCTACACGGAGAATGAGGAGGACGCCACGGTCTCGGTGATCGACCTGCCCAGGCGGAAATTCCTGCGCAAGATCGCGACCCCGCGCCCGCTCGCCGGCATCGCGATCTCGGCCGACGGCCGCACCGTGATCGCAGTCGACGACGAAGAGCCAACGCTGTTCCTGATCGACACCGCGAGCGAACGCGTCGCTCACACCGTGCGGCTTGAGGGCGTGCCCGAGGCGGCGCAGATTGCGCGCTACCGGGAGGACTTCAGCGTGCTCGGCGTCACCAGCCTCAAGAGCGACACCGTGAGCCTGATCGATCCCTCCTTCCGCGAGCAGACCGCCATCAAGGTCGGCAGCCAGCCCATGGACATGGCATTCCGCGGCGACGAGCTGTTCGTCGCCTGCCAGGGCGACGGCTCAGTGCACGTCGTCGACGTGCCGACACGCCGGCACAAGGCAAGCTTCCATGCCGGCACCGGCTGCGAATCATTGGGCTTTTTCTAAGGACTCCCGCGGCCGGGCTGCTTGGCCGCAGCTGTCGCTGAGCTGCGCGAGCAGCATTCGCCTCAATGCGTTGGAACGCGCGCGTCCACGTTATACAGCGGCGGGGTACCGGTGCTGAAGATCTGCGCCGCACTCGCCATCGGCGCGGTGTCCGCGGCGAGCCCGAAGAAGAAGGTGGTGTTGTCCAGGTTGGGCCCGCCCGCCAGGCAGAGCTGCTTCGCCAAGGTGAACTCGATCACGTTGCCGAATTTTTCCGCCGACTTCAGGCTGATGGTGCCGAGACCCCCGGTGGTGACGATGAACACGTCGGCCGGCTGGTTGTTCTTGTAGGGCAGCTTCGCGACCGGGCCGAAATTGAGGACCAGCCCGCCCAGGCAGTCGGCGGTGCCGCCGGCCTGCGTCAGGCTGATACGGTAGATGTAACCAGTCTTGCCCGCGCCCGGCGTGCCAGCCGCGCCGGTGAAGGTGCGCGACTGCAGAAACGCGGTCTTGGGGGCTGCGAGGTATGGCAATGGAATGAAACCGACGGTGTCGGTCACCGTGACGGTGCAGGTCGGATCGAAAACGCAGTTGACGGCAGGGGCGCCGACCTCGACCACGGCGAGCGATTGCGCCCATGCGGCCGGCGCCGTCAGCGCCAGCGCGGCCGCCGCGGCGGCGATAGCTTTGCAAATGCTCATCCTCGGTCCTCCTGTGGCGGACCCTGGATCGGCCTCTTTTACCTATCTCCGCGGAGGCGTTGCAATGGGTCGGGCGAGATGTGAAACCGCTCGAGGGTGGGTCTCTTGGTCGAGCCTATACCGAAAGAGGGAATGGCGTGAGGCGGACCAGCGGGCTGGCCTGTCGGTCGAATGGGAATGAAGCACTGTGACCCACAATGGGCATGAAGGGTGATGCCGTCATGGACCGATCCTCGCTGCAGCTGTTCGGCCGCGTCGCTCTCGTTACGGTGCTGGTGGGCCTCGCGATTTGGCTCTTGCACCGGTTCTTGCCGGCGCTTGCATGGGCCGCCGTGCTCGCGATCGCAACTTGGCCTATACGCGGATGGCTGGTCGAGAGAGGTATGCGCAGATCGAGCGCTGCAATCTGCCTCACGCTCGTGGTCGCGCTCCTGATCGTCGGTCCGCTCCTCGTTCTGGCGTTCCAGATGGCGAGGGAGGGCCTCATCGTCGTGCAGACGGTGCGCGAGCTGCGCCAAAGCGGGCTCGGTACGCCGGAATGGGTACCGCAACTGCCGTTGATCGGGGGATATCTCGCCTCCTGGTGGGCCGGTCACCTCGCCGACCCGGACGCAGCCAAGGAGCTATTGGGCCGCGCCGAATCGATCGCCGTCATCTCGTGGACGCGGACCTTCGGCAGCGAGTTGGTCGGCCGCTTGGTCATTCTGGTGTTTACGCTCTTGGCGCTGTTCTTCGCCTATCGCGACGGCCCGACGATCGTCGATCAAACCCGGATGGTGGCGGATCGTCTGGTCGGTCCGTCGGGAGAGCACCTGGGCAAGGAAGCCGTGGTCGCGGTTCGCGCCACCGTCAATGGCCTCGTCCTCGTCGGATTGGCGGAGGGAGCGCTGCTCGGGATCGCCTATGTGGCAGCGGGCGTGCCCCATCCCGTCCTGTTCGGCTTTGCGACCGCACTGCTGGCCACGGTCCCGTTCGGAGCTCCGCTCATCTACGTGATCGCCTGCCTGCTCTTGATCGCTCAGTCCCGCCTCACCGCGGCCATTCTCCTTTTCTTGTTCGCATCCGCCGTCGTCTTCGCCGCCGATCATTTTGTCCGTCCGGCGCTCATCGGCAGGTCCAGTCGCCTGCCGTTCCTGCTAATCCTTCTCAGCATTTTCGGCGGCCTCGAAACCTTCGGCCTGGTCGGATTGTTTCTCGGGCCGGCGATCATGGCGGCCGTGCTGGCGATCTGGCGTGAAGCCGCCGAGCCCGTCCAAGCCAGCTCGGTCGCTCCGCGCACCTGAGGCGGCGCCGGCCCCTCAATGCGCGGCCCAGGGGTCGTAGGTACCGAACGTCCAGACGTGGCCCTCGGGATCCTTGCAGGTGTAGTCACGCCCACCATAGTCCTGCGTCTGCGGCTCGCGCGTGATCTCGGCACCGGCGGCCTTGGCGCGCGCGCAGTGGGAATCGGGGTCGTTGACGATGCAATAAACGCTCATGGTGACGCCGCCGGCCGCGCGCGGGCGCACGAGCAGCTTCCCGTAGTCCGTGTCCTTGGCCGAGCCGAGCATCACCATGCCGTTGCCGAGCGTGAGCTGGGCATGGGCGACAGTGCCGCCCTCGCCGGCATAGACCGCATTGCGTTCGAAGCCGAAGGCCTTGCATAGAAACTCGATCGCCGCCGGCGCGTCTTGGTATTGCAAGGCCGGGATCACTGTTGCGGTGGTTTGCTTGGCGATAGCCATGGACGCTCCTTCGGCTACGTGTACGGGACCGGCGAGGCGGAAAAGGCCGGGCGGCCCCACATGGGCTTGCTCGCGTGCCGATTTTAGCCGACGCTGGCCGCGCCTGCCCGGGATTTCGGCGCGCGCTTGCGATGCGCGTGGAACCGGAACGCCGGGCAGCCGTTGTCTGCCACGTCGATTGTCGCGGAGGGAGCCTTGCACATTCTCTGGATCATCATCATCGGGTTCATCGCGGGCGTTATCGCGCGCCTGCTCGCGCCCGGCTCGAACAATCCGAGCGGATTCATCCTTACCACTTTGCTCGGGATTGCCGGTGCATTCGTCGCCACGCTCATCGGCCAAGCCATCGGCTGGTACCGTCCCGACCAGGGCGCCGGCCTGCTCGGAGCGATCATCGGCGCCGTGATCGTGCTGTTCATCTGGCATCGGCTGGTGGTGAACCGGACCATCAGTGATCCTGGCGTCAGCGGGCGGCGCTGGCTGTAGCCGCCGCAGCCGACGGCGCGCGCGCCTCCGCGATCTTGGGTCGCATGCCGTCGCTTCCGCGCGTCGCTTGCGTTACATTGCGCACGAGCAGGCGAGGAGACCCCCGTGGCGCGCGTCAGAATGATCAAGCCGAAGGACGCTGACGGCGAGACTCGTACGGTCTACGACGCCGTCGTCAAGCAATGGGGCCGGATCAGCAACTTCTCGCAGGTGCTGGCGCATCAGCCGGCGGCGCTGGTGGGATGGCTGCTGCCGAACGAAGCGATCCGCCTCAACAACGTGAAATCCGATCCGGAATATGTGCGCATCCAGCAGCTTGTCATCATCAAGACCTCCGCGCTCAATCGCAGCGCCTACTGCATGTCGCACAACGTGCCGCTCGGCCGCAAAGTCGGGTTGACCGCGGCGCAGATCGAGGCGGCGCAAGGCAGCGACTACCTGCACTCGCCCGATCTGGATGACCGGCAGAAGGCGGCGCTCCGCTGGGCCGAGGCGGTCACGTTGATGCAGGCGCGCGACGACGATTCCGCGTTTGCGGCCATGCAGAAGCACTTCAGCGAAAAGCAGATTGTCGAGCTGACGGTGTTCTGCGGCATGTGGAACTACTCCAATCGGCTATGCGAGGCGCTGCACGTCGATCTCGAGCGGCCCGACAAGCGCATCGAGTTTCAGCAGAGTTAAGGCGGCGGCGCACGATGTCCGAGAGCAAGACCTATACCGGCGGCTGTCATTGCGGCGAGGTGCGTTTCGAGGTGACGGCAGACTTGAGCAAGGTGGTGTCTTGCAATTGCTCGCTCTGTCAGAAGCGCGGCGCGCTGTGGACCTTCGTGACCCCGGAAAGTTTCGCGCTGCGCGCCGGGGCGGAGGACCTCAAGGATTACCAGTTCGGAAAGAAGCAGATCCACCACCTGTTCTGTCCGCAATGCGGCGTGGGCGCGTTCTCGCGTGGGACAGCGCCTGGGCAAGGCGAAATGGTCGCGGTCAACGTGCGCTGCCTCGATGACCTCGACATGGGTGCGCTCAAGCTGACGCCGTTCGATGGCCGTAGCCTCTAACCGAAGCAGGCCTCGTATCAGCCGCCCGGCCGCGCAACACCAAAGGGAAGTTTCGCCCGGGATGGGCCGGGCGAAACGCGAGCATTCGTTCGTCAGAGCTGTCTCATTCGAAAAGCTTGCAACTTTTCGAGATCACGCCGCGGCTCACGGCCGCTTCGAGATCACCGGCGCATCTCGCTGAACAGGACACCGCCCTTCGCCTTCGCACTCGGCTCGGACTCCACGATCTCCACCGTCACCGCCTCCACCGGGACGGAGAAATTTTTCACCACCGCGTCGGTGATGTCCTTGACCAGCGCGCGCTTCTGCTCGAGCGAGCGGCCTTTCACGGCGTGGACGTAAATTTCAGGCATATCGATCTCCCTCAACCTGCGTTACGCAGGTCACTATAGCGCCTGTGGCGAACAGAGAAAGCCACCTGCACACCGGTCCGCGGCTGCGCGCGCGGCGCGGGTGTGCGATCATCGGGGCGAGCAAGAAGCAGCCTGGGACGGCGCTGCCGCCTTGCCAGAGCTAGCGGAATTACCAGAACGAGCGGAAGAACCCGTCGCGGCCATAGCCGCCGCGGGAATAGCCGCGCTCGCGCGAGCCGTAGCCGCGCGCCCACCAGTCGTCCACGCGGACTTCGCGCCAACCGCCGTACCCGTACTGCTCGCGGCGACGGTTTTGGCTGCGCGCCGTCTTCCGCTTGGGTGCCGCGGCGGGACGCTGGGCAGGTTCGGTCGAGGCAACGGCGGCGGCGGTCGCCGGTGGTGCTGGCTGAGACGCGTCGCGGTCGCGCGCCGCTCCACTGACGGCAGCGCCTTCGCCGACGCTGATGGGAGCGACATTGCGGCCGAGCGGAATGGAAGCGATCGCCGGCCGATAGAGCGGTACACGGACCATGCGCGGCTTGCGTGGCTTGCCGGCGACACATTTACCGCCGACATAGGTCCAGGTTTCGCCGGGGCACGCGGCTCTATCTGTTCCCCCATGCACGTTGGCGGCAGAACTCGGCCGCGCGGGAATACTGGCGAGCGGCACCGTGGCCGTAGCGACTCCGGTGGTGAAGTCCGGATTTTCACCGATGGTCGCGACCGTCGCGGCGCTCTCGGGATTAGGCAAATCGGCCGTAGCCATCATCGCCAGAGCGATGACCGCGATCACGAGGCAAGCGGATGCAATGCGCAACCACCGGCGCAGGCGAGGCGCGGGGCAGAACATGCCAAACTCGGGATGCACGTACTGAGTCATGGGCACGGCTACTCAGCAGCACGCCTTCGCCCCGTTCCCCAGCACTAAGAGCTACTAAACGCTCCAACGGCTCCGACCGTCAAGCGTTTCCCGCGCGCGCGACAATCAAATCATCGCAACCACGCCTGCGGCGAACTAGCGACAAAGCTTGTACGCACCGCAGGGCGCGCTTGCGGATTTCGGCTTTAGGTCAGTGCTGCTGCTTTATTGGGCGGCCACGCTCACGCTACGATGCAGCATCGGGAGGGGGGAAAAATGAATATGGCGGAGGAAGCGTCATGGAGCTCCGAACCGCGAGCCCCCGAAAGTACCAGTCCAGCAAGCTGGTGAATCTTTGTGCCCAGTGCGGGGAGACGATCTTCCTGCCGGAATGGTCCGAGTATCTGGATCGGCACCGCGTACGCCACCTCTGGGAATGTGAAGCGTGCGGCTACAAGTACGAGACTCTCGTCTCGTTTCCGGAACTGTAAGCTTCCGCGCACTGTCACCGGTGCCATCAAACGAAAAAGCCGCCGGCTCTATGCCGGTGGCTTTTCGCTGATTCACTCATCGCTGATGCGCCTATTGGTCGCTGATGCCTATCGGGCGTTCCGGCATCTCGCAGACAGATCCGGCACCCGGGAGGCGTGGCGACGACCTCCCCGCCCCATTCCGCAGGCTCGATCCAGATCGGCTGGCGCCGATCTGGATCACCACGAGCGCGCCGAGACCGTAATCAGGTCGAAAGCGACGGCTCGCGGACGTCCGGCGCAGCCGCTTCGTCCGCGGTTTCCGGGCGCGCGCCCGCCGGCAATTGCAGCACGGTGGCCCGCTGGCCCTCGCACAAGCGGGTGAGCAACACCACCTGGCCGTCCGGGAACTCCAGCGCGTCGTGATGGGTCACGGCGTTTTCCGTATTGATTTGCCGAAAGCGGGCAAGCCGCTGCCCAATCTTCTTGTTCGGCAAAATACCGATCCCGAACGAAGGCTCGCATTCGACGTTCTGGTCGAATGCAATCTCAGTGCCCGGTAACAGACAAACCGCGACGTGCGGATCCCCGACCGCCGCAAAACCGCGGGTAATGGAGTTGACGAATTTCGTCGTTACCAGCTTGTCACCGATCTTGGCAGGACGCGTCGCGACATGGTGCAGACTATAGTCGCACATCGCATGGACTCCTTCTTCCTATGAGCAGTCGGGATGGGGCGCCCTCCTCAGCGAAGCCGCCGAAGCCATGATCGTTGCCGGACATTGTCCCGACCCGTGTGCAATGTCGCCATTTCATCACCTTCCACGGAGACGTCTCATCAGCGGCAGATCCCCCGACAACTCGAAGTCTAAAATCGATTTTACTCCCCTCCGCGGGTCGCCAAGGAAGCCGAACGGAGAACGCCGGATAGACCAACCGGTTCCTCGCGTCGGTCGCTGAAAGCAAGGCTATCCCAACCCTCGCCGGCGCGGCAATCGGCGCGGCGGCCGGGCGCTGTCAGCGGGGCATGAAAAAAATTCCCACGCGCCATCAACGATGAGTGAAGAGGTAAGGCGGGCGCGCGGACCGGCCCCCCGGCATCCGCCCGATGCTGACGCATCCCGTCCTGTCTCGCTGGTCGTGCCAGACCCGCGCCGCGGCCCGCGCAGCGCCGGACCGAAGGCCCCCGCAGCCGGCCGGTCGCCGACCCGAACCGGGTCAATTTCCGCGTCGTCCGTGGGACGAATCTCCCGATGCGTTTGTTGTTAGGATCGCGCCGGTGGACGTCGCTGCCGGTGGCTGCGACCAACAACAACTGGAGGACTCCAATGAACCATCGCGTGATCTTGCCGACGCTTGCCGTCCTTGCCGTGCTTGCAATCGGCGCGAGCGGCGGGGCGGAGGCGCAGCAAGCCAATGTCTCATTTTTCGTCACCAGCGTCGGTTCCGGGAAGGGCGCCGATCTCGGCGGCCTCGCTGGTGCCGATCAGCACTGCCAGCAGCTCGCACAAGCGGCAGGTGCCGGCAACAAGACTTGGCACGCCTATCTCAGCACGCAGGCGATCGGCGGCTCCCAGGCCGTCAATGCCCGCGACCGGATCGGGACGGGTCCGTGGCAGAATGCCAAGGGCGAGGTCATCGCCCGCAACGTCGACGATCTGCACAGCCCCAACAACAAGATCAGCAAGCAGACCGCGCTCACGGAAAAAGGCGCGACGGTCAACGGGCGTGGCGACAGCCCCAACCGACACGACATGCTCACCGGATCGCAGCCCGACGGGAGGGCATTCCCGCCGGGCGAAGATCGCACTTGCGGCAACTGGACGAAGAGCGGCGCCGGCGCGGCGATGCTCGGCCATCACGACCGGCAAGGACTGCGCGACGACGATGCATCCAAGTCCTGGAATTCCTCGCATCCTTCGCGCGGCCCGGACGGCGGCTGCAGCCAAGCGGATCTCAAGAGCACGGGAGGCGACGGCCTGTTCTATTGCTTCGCCATCAACTAGCTCGATCGGCCTCTAGGCGCACGCGGGCGGCGGCAAGCCGCCTGCGTGCGCCATCCCCGGCGGCGGTTTCAGCCCCACGCGCTTGTCATTCGCGCGGTCGCCATTCTTTGATAGCGTTTTTGTGATAGCCTGCTTGCGTCGATGCGTCCCGATCGGCGATGCTCCCTTCGGAAAATCTCAAGCAAGGCGAGGCGAACCATGCTCACGGATGGCAGACGTGCTCTCCTCGCAATGCTTGCAATTCTGTTCGCGACACCGGTTCTGGCCCAGGCGCCCGCCATGACCCGCGTCACCGCCTATGCCTTTTCCTTTGCCGGGCTTGAGGGTGGCGAGATCAAGCTTGCCGATCATGCCGGCAAGCCGATCCTCGTGGTCAACACCGCCTCGCTCTGCGGCTATACCCCGCAATATGCCGGACTGCAGCAGCTCTGGAGACGGTATCATGAGCGCGGCCTGCTGATTATCGGCGTGCCGTCGAACGATTTCGGCGGACAGGAGCCGGGTGGCGTCTCCGACATCATCAAGACCGCGCATGACCAGTACGGGGTCGGCTTCCCGCTGGCGGCCAAGGCCCAGGTGAAAGGGGCCCAGGCCCATCCGTTCTACAGATGGGCGGCCGGCGAGCGCCCGCTCGAGACGCCGCGCTGGAATTTTCACAAATACCTGGTCGGCCGCGGCGGGCATATCGCCGCGGTGTTTCCCACGGACATCGAGCCAATGGATGCACGTGTCATCGACGCGATCGTGAGAGAACTGACGCCGGCGGAATAAAATGCCGCACCGGGCGTTGACAAGCCGTCACACCGGCGGCGTTCCGGGACCGGCCCGGATCCAAACCCTCAGGGAGGTTACGCATGTCCGCTCAACCAAAACTCGCCTCCGATTTCGAAGGACTGGCGCGGCAAGTCGACCCGCTATCGCGGCGCGGCTTCTTCATGACGGCCTCGGCCGCCGCCGCGGCCGGATACACGCTCGCCGCCGGGCCGGTCCGTGCCGACGCCATCAAAACCGACACCAACGGGCTCGCCGCGGGCGATGCCAAGGTCAAGGTATCGGGCGGCGAGATGCCGGTCTACTACGCGCGCCCCGCCAATGCGCAGAACCCACCGGTCATCCTGGTCGCGATGGAGATTT
Organism: Xanthobacteraceae bacterium; assembly: GCA_036555745.1. Classification (GTDB taxonomy): domain Bacteria; phylum Pseudomonadota; class Alphaproteobacteria; order Rhizobiales; family Xanthobacteraceae; genus VAZQ01. Next base: position 27,843 of record DATBKV010000251.1, read on the forward strand.
TCGGGCTGCACGAATACATCAAGGATGTGACCCGCCGGCTCGGCAAGCTCGGCGCGTTCGCCGTTGCGCCAGACTACTATTTCCGCATGGGCGAGGATCTCACCAAGATTACGGAAATTCCGAAGCTCATGCCGCTCGTCAACAAAAAGCCGGATGCGGAGCTGCTCTCCGATCTCGACGCCACCGTGGCATGGGCCAAGTCGCAGGGCGGCAACACCAATCGCCTCGGCATCATGGGATTCTGCCGCGGCGGACGGACGGTGTGGGAATATGCCGCGCACAACAACGACCTCAAGGCCGCGGTCGCGTTCTACGGCACGCTCGTCGATCCCGAGTCGCAAAAAGCGGTCTGGCCCAAGAGTCCGACCCAGCTTGCGGCCGAAATGAAGGCGCCCGTGCTCGGCCTCTATGGGGAAGCGGACCAGGGCATTCCGCTCAGCCAGGTCGATGCGATGAAAGCTGCGCTGCACGGCGCCGGCAAGACCTTCGAGATCAAGACATACGCGGGCGCGCCGCACGGCTTCCACGCCGATTACCGCGCCAGCTATCGCAAGGAGGCGGCCGAGGACGCGTGGAACCAGATGATCGCCTGGTTCAAGAAATACAAGGTGCTGAGCTGACCGCCGGGAGCAACGACGCGAAGCTCGCGTGCCGCGGCTGCGAGATCGCTGCAGGATGGGTTGAGCTCGTCAATCCCATCCTGCAGGGTGCTCAGGAATGAGAAAACTCATTTCGGGATCTGCACCAGCTCTTTTTCCTGCTCGGCGGTGAGCGGCGCGGGGATGAATTTGCCCGCCACCGCGTCGGCCATGATCTGATCCATGCCCTCGACGCGACCAGTGGCGAGATTCTCTTTCGGGATGAGCTGGCGCACCCGCAGCACGATCTTCTCCGGCAGTTTGGAATATTCGGCGTAGAGCTGGAGCGCGGCCGGATCCGAGTACATCCAGGTGATCGTATCCTGATAGGCGCGGTTGAAGCGCACGATGGCATCGTGGCGATTCTGCAGCGTGCTCACATTGGTGAGGTTGACGCGCACCGTGCGGGTGCGCAGCGAGGCCACATCGCTGCCGGTGGCGATGATACGGGTCTTGCCCTCCTCGACGAGGTCAAGTCCGAATGGGGCGGCGCCGAAGCCGACATCGACCTGTCCCGACATCGTCTGGGTAATGGTCGATGCGATGTTGCCAGTCGACGTCGGCTTGGCGGTGAGCTTGTACTGCGCAATGAGCGCGAGCAGCGCCGCATGGCTTGATGAGCCGGTCAAGGAGTACGCCACCGTCTTGCCGTTGAGATCCTCGATCTTGTGGATCGGCGAACCGGCCGGCACGTACCAATAGAGATCCGGCGCTCCGATCATCTCGCTGCCAATGATGCGAATCGGGGCGCCCTTGGCAAATGTGCCGACGGCAGCCGAAACGCCGGCGGCGGTGGCAATATCCATGCTGCCGGCGATCAGCGCCTGGATCGATTCCGGACCGGCCTGGACGTACAGAATTTCCAGGTTCAGCCCGTGCTTCTTGAAGATCCCGCCGCGCTGCCCGAGTTCGGCAATACCGGCATCCCAGGCGCCGCGCTGTGGGATCGCGACTTTCAAGGTCTCCTGACAACTGGCCGTACCGCCCGCAGCTGCCAGCAAGGCCAGCGCGCAGAGCGCCGTGATGAACTTTATCCTCGTCATGGTCCGTTTTCTCCCGTGCTGCCGGGCCACCGAGGCGCGCGGCGGCGCCAGCTATAAGAGCCGATACCCGCCGCGCCTTCAAGCAAACAGGCGCCGCGAGCACTAGCTTGGTGCCGTAATCCTTACCCGCAGTGGCGCGGCTATGGTGCGCATGGCTTCGGAAAATGGCATTGCTGCGCCGTCCCACTCGACACCGGACGTGTTCGGATTGCGCTCGACAGCTCGCTCACGTGCGATGAATCATGTCTAAGCGGTTGCAATGGACCGGACCGATGCCTTCTCGCAAAATCATGCCTTCTCCCACCGATCTCCTGGCGGACGAGCTAGCCCAGGAGAAGGCTTCGGCGCTGGGCCGATTGGGGCGCGCGCTCGAATCGGCACTCGCCGCGCTTGCGCAGTTCGACGCCGGCGATGGAGCCGCGAATTCGTCCGCGGAAGGGCGGGCCGCGCTGGTCGCGCAGGCCAGCGTGGCGCTTTGGCAGTTTGTGGTTCAGCGCGAGGCCTGCGGGCTGCGCGACATGCGCTATGTCCTGCGTGACTACCGCGTGCCGGCCGAGGTCGCAAGACACATGGGCGCGTTGCCGAAAGAGCCGGGCGGCACCCGCAAGCCGGGTCGGAGCGCATAGTAGCTGCGCCGGCCGCACAGCGGTGGCGAACCCGCGCAAACCCGCTACTATGAGATCATCGCCTGAGTCGGCCTCAGGATCAGGCTTTAGAGCGAAAGGAAACACGCATGAGCGTCCTCATCGGCGTGCTCATTACCTTCCTGGTCGTCATCCTGGTACTCTATCTCGTCAACATGCTGCCGCTCGACGGCCGCACGAGACAGATCGTGCAGGTGATCGTGATCATTATCGGCGTGATCTCGCTCTTGAAATATCTCGCCGTGTTCTGAGCCTTCGCCGATAGGGAATGCCTCTCCCGAGCCGCATCGAAGGCTTCGCCATCATCTCTGCGGACGGCATGATTGCTGATGCGTCCGGACACATGCCGGCCGCGCTCAGGATCGCGCCGGACCAGGAATTCTTCTACGCTGCACTGGGGCACGCCGCAGCCGTCGTGCATGGGCGCTATTCGCACGAGGGCGGAGCCGCGGCGGCCGGGCGCCACCGCCTGATCGTGACCCGGCGGGTATCCGCGCTGGCGCCCGACACGATGCATCCCATGGCGCTGTTGTGGAATCCGGTCGGCGCGTCGTTTGCGCAGGCCTGGCGCGCGCTCGGCGCCTCCGATGGCATGCTTGCGGTCATCGGCGGCACCGACGTCTATTCGCTGTTCTGGCAGCTTGGCTACGATGCCTTCCATCTGACGCGGGCGGCGCAAGTGCGACTGCCCGGCGGCCGGCCGGTTTTTCGCGAACTTACAGGCGATCGCACGCCCGACAGCGTCCTGGCAAGCTATGGACTGCGTCCGGCCGAAACGCGGGTCCTGGAGGCCAGTGCCGGCGTGACGCTGGTCACCTGGCGGCGCTGACTATCGATACGCGCGCCGCCGCGGCGGCGCCGGAGCGTAGAGTGCCCATGGGTTAGGGGTGCAGAATCCGCCGAGGCCCCGCGCGGTTGCCATACATTGGTCGAAGGTGTGATAGCTGCAGTCGAACCCGCCGTCGCGTCCGCCCAAGGCGGCGCACCACGGCGGTGGCGGTCGCCCGCCCGCATGGGCCGCGGTCCGCGCGTCGAGCATCGACGCTGCGCCAGCCGCGACGATTGCCAGGGCGAGATTCAGCGCGTGCAACCGGCGAATATCCAATATCACAGCGTCACTCCTGTGAGATTGGCACATCATGCCTCGTAGTTAGGCCTCCTGCAATGAGCCCGAACGTCCCGCGGCTCGTCACGCAGCGGCTTTCGCGGTAAGGTGAGGTTTGTAGCTTGCCCAAGCAGAAGCCCGCAGGGAGTTGGTTCATGGCCATGAGCGTCGGTGTGCTCGATCATTACAACGTGTCTACGCGCAACCTCGGCGAGACCGTTCGTTTTTACGAGGAGGTGCTGGGCTTGGTGAATGGCCCACGACCGCCGTTCGACTTCCCCGGTGCCTGGCTCTACAGCGAAGGTCACCCGGTGCTGCATCTCAACGACATCTCCCCTACCGACAGGATGCAGCCGCCGGACTCGGGAGTCATCGACCACGTGGCCTTTGGCAGCCGCGGATATGAGGCCATGAAGCGGCATCTGACGCAGAGCGGCGTGCCGTTCCGGGTGAACGAGGTGCCGAACAGCTCGCGCCGACAGATTTTTCTGAGCGATCCGAACAACGTCCTGATCGAGCTCAACTTCGATGTCGCGAAGGAGCCGGCTTCCGGGTGAGCACGCCGCGGCGGGACGCATCAGCGCGCCGCCTTGTCCACCATCTCCGCAATGAAGCGTGGCAGCGCGAAAGCCGCCACGTGCACCTCCGGCGTCCAATATTTGGTCGCGAAGCGTCCGGCCTTGCGGTAGCGCGCGGCGATGGTCTTGGCCGAAGCGCGACGCAGTTTGACGTTGTCGGTAGCCCACCCCATGGCCATGTGACCGCCGACATAGGTCGGAATCGCCGCTACGTAGCAGGAGCCGTCGGCGAACAGCTTGCGGAGCATGCGGATTCCGGCCGTAAGCTCGCCCGATTGGAAGATCGGTACGCCCTTCTGCGCGACCAGCACCCCGCCCTCGCTCATGCAGCGCCTGCAAGCAGTGTAGAATTTCTGGCTGAACAGCACCTTCCCGGGCCCCTGGGGATCGGTCGAGTCGACGATGATGACGTCGAAGCGGCGGTCCGTCTTGGCCACGTATTTCATGCCGTCGTCGATCACGAGCTCGAAACGCGCGTCGCCGAACACCGGCCTGGTGAATTGCGGGAAATGCTGTTTGGCGAATTCGACCACCGAGGCGTCAATCTCGACCTGAGTGAGGCGCCTGACCGACTTGTGCTTGAGCACCTCCTCGGCGATTCCGCAGTCGCCTCCGCCCACTATCAGAATCTCTTTGGCGTTGCCGTGGGCCAGGATCGGCACATGGGTCATCATCTCGTGGTAGACGAACTCGTCTTTGGTCGTGACTTGGGTCGCACCATCGAGCATCAGCATCTTGCCGAAGAATGGTTGCTCGAACAGGATGAGATGCTGATGGTCCGTGCGCGCCTCGTGGATCACCCGCCCGACCTGATAGGTCATGCGAAAACCGAGGTCATCGAACAGGGTCTCGGGAATCCATCGTTTCGAAGGCATGATAGGATCAGATGGGGGAAGGACGACAGTGGACCGGATAGCAGCCTCCTGCCCTCATCTATTTCTCGGCTGTCCGTCCTCTGGTCAGGTAGCCTGCCCGCGCAGGATTTCATGGACCTCCACACGCCGGGCTTTGAAGGCCTGCTTCAACACGGGAATGCAGGCGTCGGGAGTAGCCTTCCCGCACATGAATACGTCGAGCGCGGCGTAGCTCGCGTCCGGCCAGGTGTGGATCGAAATATGGCTCTCAGCCAACACCGCGACGCCGGATACGCCATTGGGCTGAAAGTGATGCAGGTGAATGTGCAGCAGCGTTGCCTGCGCGGCATCCACGCAGCGCCGCAGGGTCGCTTCGATCAGGTCGATATCGTCGAGGCCTTCGGCGCCGTGCAGATCGACGATCAGGTGCACGCCGGCACAGCGCACGCCGTTGCGAACGGCGAAATGGGCTTCGTCTGGCTCGCCCGTCGTGTTGACCACGGCCACATGCGGCACCTTCTCCCGGGTGGTGCCTGGACTGGCCAAGCCCTTCCCCGATCGCAAGAGGGCGTTCTGGCGCATTGCCGTCCTCCCCAACCGAGTTGTTGAACCCGAGTGCCGACGAGCGGCGTCAGGCAAGCGAATGCCGCCCGATCAGCCCGCGCGAGAGGCAGATCACAGCGGCTTGCCCCCAAATAAGGCCGAGGCCCCCGGTGTCAAGAGGATTCTACACCATGGCTGCTCGAGCGACCCAAGGCGCGCGCGGCAGTTCGGCACTTCGTATCGCGATCTGCGACCGGCGTGCGGTCGGCAACGCGGTTCGGCAGGGTCTCGGGGCGCCTGGCTTCGCGCCGTGCTGGAGGCGGCTTTGGCGCGCCGGCAGCGGTCGCCCGATCCACCTGGAATGGGCCGGGAACAGCGACTAAGGTCGCGTGCTCCTTGCGGCGGCTGCGCACAACGATAACAGGGAGGGACGAATGAGCGGCAAGCAACGCAAGTTTTTCCGCACCTGCGGGTGCTGCCAGCCATTGCCTCAGCCGACGAATGGTGCGCGACGCAGCTTCTTGGCGGGCGGTGTGGCCGCGCTGGGGCTGGGCACGCTGCCGGCGCTCGGCGGCATCAGGGCGGCCGCCGCCCAGACCCCCGCCGCCACGCCACGGATCGACGTGCACCACCACTTCATCCCGCAGTTTCACGTCGATGCGATGATGGCGCCGGGGCGCCGGGCCGGACCGCCGCCCCCGAAATGGTCGCCTGCAACATCGCTCGAGGACATGGACAAGAGCGGAATCGCGACCGCGATCTTGTCGGTCGTGCAACCCGGCGTCTGGTACGGAGACAACGTGGAGGAGTCTCGCAGCCTCGCGCGCCGGCTCAATGAATTCGGCGCAAAGACGGCGAGCGACCATCCGGGCCGCTTCGGCCTGTTCGCCGTGATCGCTCCGCCCGATACCGAGGGCAGCCTCAAGGAGATCGGCTACGCCCTCGATACGCTCAAGGCAGACGGCATCGCGCTATTGACCAGCTATCAGGACAAGTATCTGGGAGATGCTTCGTTCGCCCCGGTCTACGAGGAGCTCAACCGCCGCAAGGCCGTGGTCTACGTGCATCCGACCACGCCGGCCTGCTGCCGGGGCCTGGTGCCCGGCATCCCGCCGTCCTCGATCGAATATGCGACCGATTCGACGCGCACCATCGCGCATCTCGTATTCAGCGGCACCGCGATGAAGTTTCCGGATATTCGTTGGATTTTCTCGCACAGCGGCGGCACCCTGCCTTTCCTCACCGGCCGCTTCGTCCGCCTGGCGCACGAGCGCAAGTCCCCGAACCTACCCGATGGTCCTTTGCCGGCGTTCCGAAAATTCCATTACGAGCTGGCGCAGGGCAACACCCCAGGCCAGATCGCGGCGCTGCTCAAGATGGTGCCGGTGTCGCAGGTGATGTACGGCACCGACTTTCCGTTCCGCGACGGCGCGGAGGTCAACGCCGGCATTGCCGCCTGGGGCTTCAGCCCCGGCGATCTGCGCGCCATTGAGCGCGACAACGCCCTCAAGCTGTTGCCGCGCGTCAAAGGCACCTGACGCCGGACATTCGGCACTCGTCCGCCAGCGACCAACGGCGACATGATCCCGTTGCCGGGCGTTTGCCTCGTCCCGCCTCATGGGCGGGACGAGGGATCGCCTTATCCCGCCACCGTGCTCCAATTGGCTGCCAGGTGCTCGGCACCGCGCAGCGACAGCGCGAGGATGGTGTAGGTCGGGTTCGAGGCTCCCGCGGTGGCGAAGATGCCCGGCCCCGCCACATAGAGGTTCGGGATGTCGTGGGTCTGGCCGTAACTGTTGGTCACTGAGCTGTCCGCGGCCATGCCCATGATGGTCCCGCCCATCAAGTGTATCGTCGGCATGTTGCCGCGCGCCGACCAGACCTCCTGTGCGCCGGTTGCCCTGGCGATCTTGAGGCCTTCCTCGAAATTGGCATTCCACAGCGCCTGCGCATCCTGGTCATAGCTGTGAATGATCTTCGCCATCGGCATCCCGAAGGCATCCTTGTCGGTGGTGAGCTCGATGCGGTTCTCGATGTTGGGCATCTCCTCACCGAATGCACCGATGCGGCTCAATCCGCATGCGGCCCGTTTCATGAAGACGGCGAGATCGGGACCGAACAGGTCGACGCGGGCATTGGCGAAGCCGCCGAGATCGCTCGTCTTCATCGCCGAGCCGGCGGTGATGAACGAGCTGCCGAAAGCGCCTTTGTGGCTGGTCTTGTCGTAGCGTTCGTACGACATGAACTGAGCGCCGGTCGTGCCCATGTAGTTCTGCACGTCCTCGTCGAACAGTGCCCAAGTCCCGGAGCTGAAGTGCGCCATCATGTATTTGCCGACGAGACCGCTCGAGTTGGCCAGTCCCTTGGCGTGCTTGTCGGTGGCGGAGTTGAGCAGCAGCCGCGGGTTCTGCGCCGCCCAGGCGGCCAACACCACCACGCTCGCCTCCTGCACCTGCCGCTCATCCTTGGCGTCGTAATATTCGACGCCGGTCACCTTGCTGCCTCGCGAGTTGGTGAGCACGCGGGTGACCGTCGAGAGCGGACGGACCTCCGCTCCCGCCTTTCTGGCATCGCCGAGATAGGTGACGAGCGGGTTGGCGAGGGCGCCGATCGGGCAGCCGACGTGACACCAGCCGTCGTAGATGCAAGCCGGCCTGCCCTTGTAGTCCTTCGAGTTCATGCCGACCGCCGCCGGCACCATGCGGATGCCCACGGCCTCGAAACCCTTGAGCCAGATTTCGCCGTTGCGGAAGGTCTTCATCGGCGGCAATGGGTACGGCGCGCCCGCCGGCCGCCAGATTTCCTCCGCCTTGGCGTCGCCCGATACGCCGACCTCGTGCGCGACCTTGTCGTAATAGGGCGCGACGTCCTGATAAGAGATCGGCCAGTCGAGGCCGCGGCCATGCTCGCTCTTGACCTTGAAATCGTTCGGCAAGAGACGCGGGAAGTTGGCGAAGTAGTGCAGCGCCGCGCCGCCCACGCCCCAGCCCGCCTGATAGACGTAGCCGAACGGATTCTTGCCTTCGAGCAGGAACGGACCGCTCGCCGGCTTGATGCGCCGGCCCCAGAAATCCGAGCTGATGAGATCGCCGAGCTGCCAGTCCGGGCCGGACTCCAGCAGCACCACCTTCTTGCCGGCCTTCGCCAGCGTCGCGGCGAAGACCGAGCCGGACGCGCCGGCGCCGACGATGACGACGTCTACCTTGTCGTTCGCCATGTCACCACCTCTTGGTCGGGGCGATGTGGGGCATGTAGGGAATGCCGAGCGTGGCATAGCCTTCCATGGTGCCGTAAACGACGTCGACGGCATCGCTGCGCAGCACGAAATAAACGAAAGGTGCGGGCGGACCTTGCCAGCCTTCGAGCTTGTTCTGGCGCATGCCGTCGATGATGCTGCGCTGCTCGCCTCCCTCGAGCTGCGCGAAGGCGCGGCCGGCATGCTGCGCTTGGCTCGCGCGATCGACAGCGCCGAGCGCGGCGACGTAGAAGTTCGCGTAAGGCGGGCGCACGTTGAGGATGCGCGCCTCCAGCAGCGCCTCGTCGGCGGGTATGGAGATCTGTTGATCCACGAAGTGCGAGATGCCGGCCTGACGTGCGCCCGGCACCAGGGCCTCGCCGAGCGCGTCGAGCGTTTCGGCCTGCGCGGCCGTCAGCTTGCGCAGCGGGACGCCCTGCGCACGCGCCGCTGCCGGCGTGAGCAGAACCGCGGCGCCCGCGACCGTGAACGCGAGCGCCCCCATGGCCGCGCCCCGCATGAAGGCGCGCCGTTCGATGTCGTGCATGGTCTCCTCCCTGCGGCCATTGGGCCGCTTGTCGTTGGCAGCATCAGCCGCGCGGAGACCGCCGAGACGAATGGACTGGAGACGGCCCCCCGCCTGTTTTGGAAGTAATCTAAAATTCAACGCCGATTTCGGGATTGAATCAAGCGGCCTCGACGACGAGCGGCCGCCTGCCGAGCCGATTACGGTTCGAGGGCGGCATGATCGCTGCTGGGGATGTCTCCGACTCTCGGCGGCGAACTAAATGAGATGATTACTTTTCGGGCAGCGCCAGCCGGATATGCAATTCACGCAATTGCTTCGGCGCGACCTCCGACGGCGCGCCCATCATCAAGTCTTCAGCGCGCTGGTTCATGGGGAACAACACGACCTCGCGCAGATTCTCCTCGCCGGCAAGCAGCATGACGATGCGGTCGATGCCGGGCGCGATGCCGCCATGCGGCGGGGCGCCGAGCGAGAGTGCGTGCAGCATGCCGCCGAATTTCTGCTCCAGCGTGTTCTCGCCATAACCGGCAATCGCGAACGCCTTGCGCATCACCTCGGGACGATGGTTGCGGATCGCGCCGGAGGAAAGCTCCACGCCGTTGCAGACGATGTCGTACTGGATTGCCTTGATCGACAGGATCTTCTCGCGGTCGGCCGGATCGAGCGCGAGAAAATCCTCGACCGCCATGTTCGGCATGGAGAACGGGTTGTGGGAGAAGTCTATTCGCTTCTCCTCTTCGTTCCATTCATACATGGGAAAATCGACGATCCAGCAGAATTCGAAGCGGTCCTTGGCCAGGAGTCCGAGCTCCTCGCCGATCTTGCTGCGCACCGCGCCCGCGAGCCTGGCGGCGGCGGCCGCTTGGGCCGCAGCGAAAAACACCGCATCACCGGCCCCGACGCCGGCCTTTTCCATGATTTTCGCCTGCACCTCGACCGGAACGAACTTCGCGATCGGACCCTTTCCGCCATCGGCCTCGAATACGATATAGCCCAGGCCGGGAGCACCCATCTCCTGCCGGGCCCAGTCGTTGAGCTTGTCGAAGAACGAGCGCGGCTGCGCCGCCGCCCCGGGCGCCGGAATCGCACGCACGACACCGCCTGCCGCGATCAACCGCTTGAAGGCGTTGAAGGTCACGCTCGCCGCGTTGAACTCCTCGGTGAGGTCAGCGATGACGAGCGGGTTGCGGAGATCCGGCTTGTCCGAGCCGTACTTGAGCAGCGCCTCCCGGTAGGGGATGCGCGGAAATTTCGCGGTCACCGGTTTGCCCTCGGCAAACTCCTCGAACACGCCGCGCATGACCGGCTCGACCGCGGCGAATACGTCCTCCTGGGTGACGAAGCTCATCTCGAGGTCGAGCTGATAGAACTCGCCGGGGGAGCGGTCGGCGCGCGCGTCTTCGTCGCGGAAGCAGGGTGCGATCTGGAAATAGCGGTCGAAACCCGCCACCATGATCAGCTGCTTGAACTGCTGCGGCGCCTGCGGCAGCGCGTAGAATTTTCCGGGATGGAGCCGCGACGGCACCAAGTAGTCGCGCGCGCCCTCGGGCGAGGATGCGGTCAGGATCGGTGTCTGGAACTCGAAGAAGCCCTGCTCTTTCATACGCCGGCGGATCGAATCGATGACCTTGCCGCGCAACATCATGTTGCGGTGCAGGCGCTCGCGGCGCAGGTCGAGAAAGCGGTACTTCAGCCGGATGTCTTCCGGGTACTCCTGCTCGCCGAATACCGGCATCGGCAGTTCGCTGGCGGGGCCGAGTACCTCGATCTCGCTGGCGTAAACCTCGATCGCTCCGGTGGGCAGATCGGGATTTTCCGTGCCGGCAGGACGGCTGCGTACTTTGCCGTCGACCCGCACTACCCATTCCGAGCGCAGCTTCTCAGCCTCCCTGAACGACGGCGAGTCCGGGTCCGCCACGACCTGGGTTATGCCGTAGTGGTCGCGCAGATCGATGAACAGCACGCCGCCATGGTCGCGAATCCGATGGCACCAGCCGGACAGCCGCACCTCCTTGCCGATGTCGCCTGCGCGCAGGGCGCCGCAGGTGTGGGTGCGATAGCGGTGCATGCTCACGAGTGGCCTCGATTTCGTCGGCGGAAAGGCACATGCGCAGGCGCGCTTGTCAAGAACCGCTCGCATGAGGTGGCCGCGCGCCCGCTTGCGGCTTGCTGAGGCGTCAGCCACCCATCGCTGAAACGACGTCGGTGGCCGCCGGGGCCTCGACTCCGCAGCGCCGATCTGCACACTCGGCTCCTCTCGCCAAGTTCAGGCCTCATGATCAAGCGGAAACCATCCGCAAAGCCGCTCGAGAAGCCTCCCGCCGAGGTGATCACGGCGACGACCGCAGGGGCCGCCGTTGCGGCGCTGATCGCGCACGGCATCGATACGCTCTACGCGCTGCCGGGCGTGCACAATGATCCCCTGTTCGACGCGCTGTTTCAGGCCGGCGACCGCATCCGCACCGTTCACAGCCGGCATGAGCAGGGCGCGGCCTATATGGCCCTCGGGGCCGCGCTCGCCACCGGCGCCCCGCAGGTCTACGCGGTCGTGCCGGGGCCGGGGCTGCTCAATTCGTCAGCCGCACTGCTCACCGCCTACGGAATGAACGCGCCGGTGCTGGCGCTGATCGGGCAAATTCCGCAAGCCGCGATCGGCCGTGGACTGGGGCACCTCCACGAGATCCGCGATCAGGCCGGCATCATCGCTCGTCTGGTCGATTTCTCGGCACGCATTCGCGAGCCGCGGCAGGCCGCGGGGCTGGTCACGCAAGCGTTGCTCGCCATGGTCAGAGGACGGCCTGGTCCGGCGGTGCTGGAATGCGCGATGGACGTGTGGGGGCGTAGCGCCCGCATGCCGGCAATCGCGACAGGCGCGCCGCTGCCGCAGCCCCCGCTCGACGAGGATGGCGTGGCCGCCGCCGCCGCGCGCCTTGCCGCCGCCAAGCACCCGCTGATCGTCGCTGGCGGCGGCGCGCAGGGCGCCTCTGCCGAGGTCACCGAACTCTCCAGATTGCTGCAGGCGCCGGTGCTCGCTTATCGCCGCGGCCGCGGCGTGCTCGACAGCCGTGATCCTCTGAGCGTGACGCTGCCGCTCGGGCGCGAACTGTGGGGTGAGACCGATGTCGTGCTCGGTGTCGGCACCCGCTTGTTCTACGGCTTCACGCAATGGGGGATCGACCGCGACCTCGCCATCATCCGGGTCGATGCCGATCCCGAGGAGCCGGAGCGCTTCGCGCGACCCGCGGTCGCCCTGATCGGCGACGCCGGTCCGATCCTGCGCCGCCTGATCGACGCGCTTGGGCAGCACCGCCGGCCGTCGCGCCGCGCCGAAATGCAGGAGCGACAGGCCAAGATGCGCCGGCGGCTGGACAAGCTTGCGCCGCAGATCGCCTTTCTCGACGCTATCCGCGCGGAGCTCCCCGAGGACGGCATCTTCGTCGACGAGGTCACGCAGGTCGGTTTCGCCGCGCGCCTGTTGTTTCCGGTCTACAGGCCAAGGACGTTTCTCTCGCCAGGCTATCAGGACAATCTCGGATGGGGATTTGCCACTGCCTTGGGCGCCCAGCATGCGCGCCGCGATGTTCCGGTGCTGTCGATCGCAGGGGACGGCGGATTCCTTTTCACATCGAACGAGCTTGCCAGTGCGATGCGCCATCGTATCCCGTTGACAGCCGTCGTGTTCAACGACGGCGCCTTCGGCAACGTGCGGCGCATCCAGGAGGAGAGCTTCGGCAACCGCCTCATCGCGAGCGACCTCGCCAATCCGGATTTCGTGCGCTACGCTGAGAGCTTCGGCGCCGACGCCGAGCGCGCACGCACTCCCGCCGAGCTGCGATCGGCGCTCAGGCGCGCGTTCAAGCGGCGCGACGGGCCGACGCTGATCGAAGTGCCGGTCGGTCCGATGCCGTCGCCCTGGGAGTTCATCCATATGCCGCGCGTGCGCGGTGCCGGCTGAGCACGAGCTGGCGGCCGCCGTCGAGTCCGTGGCCGCCACGAGATCCCCTTTCCTCGTGCGCTGGCGTGCGCCCCTGACAAGCTCGGCGGTCTGCGCTATCTAACGCTGATGCAGCCGATCACGACGACCCAGCAGTTGACCGAAGTCTGCGCGCGCATGGCGCGGCATCCCTTCGTGACCGTCGATACCGAGTTCCTGCGCGAGAGCACCTACTATCCGCGGCTCTGCGTTGCCCAGATGGCAAGCCCCAGCGAAGCGGTGGTCATCGATGCGCTCGCCGAGGGCATCGATCTAAGCCCCTTTTTCGGGCTGATGGCGGACGACAATGTCATCAAGGTGTTTCACGCTGCTCGCCAAGACATCGAAATCTGCTGGCACGAGGCCGGCGTCATCCCGCATCCTCTGGTTGACACCCAGGTGGCCGCGATGGTGCTGGGCTATGGCGATTCGATCTCCTACGACCAGCTCGTGCAACGCATCACCGGCGACAGACTGGACAAGTCGAATCGGTTCACCGACTGGACGCGCCGCCCGCTGAGCGGCTCCCAGCTCGCCTATGCCATTTCCGATGTTACTCACCTGCGTGACGTCTATCTCAGGCTGTGCGCCGATCTGGAGAAACGCGGACGCAGCGACTGGATGCGCGAAGAGATGAAAGTCCTCACCTCTCCCGCCACTTATCGCTTCGAGCCCGAATATGCCTGGGAGCGGCTCAAAACGCGCGTCCGCAAGCCCAAGGAACTAGCCGTGCTGATGGAGGTCGCAGCCTGGCGCGAGCGCGAGGCGCAGGAGCGCGACGTTCCGCGCGGCCGCGTGCTCAAGGACGATGTGATCGGGGATATCGCGGTGCAGGCGCCGGCCTCGCTCGAGCGGTTGGCAGGCCTGCGTTCGCTGCCGCGCGGCTTCGAACGATCGCGCTGGGGCGAGGCGATCGTCGAGGCGGTCAAGCGCGGCTTGGCACGCGATCCGAAGACACTGCCGCTGCTCGAACCAGCCAGACCGCCGGTCAACGGCCAAGCCACCGTTGAGCTCCTCAAGGTCCTGCTGCGGATGACCGCCGAGCAACACGGGGTGGCCGCCAAGGTGATCGCCACCGTCCACGACCTCGATCGCATCGCCGCCGACGATCATGCCGACGTGCCGGCGCTCTCCGGCTGGCGGCGGGAGCTGTTCGGCGAAAAGGCGCTCGCGCTCAAACGCGGGCGGCTCGCGCTCGCCATCGAGAAAGGGCGCGTCGTCATCGAGGAGCGTCGCTGATCCCTCTCCCCGCCACCGCCCGGAGGAGGGTATGATTGGCCGCCCTCGTGAGCGGAAGGCAGAGCGATGGATCAGTTTCTCCACGATCAATGGTACACCGCTGCCACCTCGGCCGAGGTCGGCGACAAGCCGCTGGCGCGCACCGTCTGCAATGAGCCGCTGGTAATCTTCCGCGGCAACGGCGGCGATATTGCCGTGCTCACCGACCGCTGTCCGCATCGCAAAGCACCACTGTCCGCTGGCGAGGTCGTCGGCAACGACATCCAATGCAGCTATCACGGCATCCGCTTCGCCTCCGATGGCGCCTGCACCCATGTACCCGGCAACGCTCCGGTGGGCCGCAACTTCCGCGCCCGCAGCTTCCCGGCGCGCGAGCGTCATGGGCTCATCTTCGTCTGGCTGGGCGAGGCGTCGCTCGCCGATCCCGCGCTGATCCCCGACTTCAGCGAGAACGTGCAGCCGGGCTGGACCGGCGTGCATGGCATCCTTCACGTCAAGGCTAACTATCAACTTCTCCTCGACAATATTCTCGATCTCACACACGTCGTATTCGTCCACAAGACGACGCTCTCCGGCGGCGGAGTGGCCGAGACCCCGCTCGAGGTGGAGATCGACGGCGACGTGGTGCGCGCGCGGCGGCTGATGCGCAACGTGGATACCGCGCCGATTTACAAGGCCGCCAGAAACCTGCACGGCAAGATTGATCGCTGGCAGTTTCTCGAATTTCGCGCCCCGATTTATGCACGGATAACATTGGGCGCGCGCGAAGCGGGAAGCGAGCTGCCGTTCGGCACCCCCACGCACATCGTGCTCAACAGCTTCACACCCGAGACCGAGCGCACGACCCATTACTTCTGGTCGACGGTACGCTCCTGGGGGCTCGACGATGCCAAGGTCTCGAAGATCTACAAGGATATGACCGACCTGGCCTTCGCCGAGGATGCGCGCATCGTCGAGCTGCAGCAGCGACTCATCGACAGCGACGCCTCGGGCGCGCCGCTCGTGAGTCTTGCCTTCGATCGCGCCGGCCTCGCCGCCCGCCGGATCATCAAGCGCAAGCTCGAGGAGGAAGCGGCGGCACGGACCCGGGCGGCTTCGGTCGGTACAAGCCTACACGCGCGATCGCAGGCGTGAGGCAGAAGCCGAAGCGCCCGACCTCTGCCGGGGCCCGCGAGGAAAGCACGCTCCCGCCGCTGTCGAAACGCTGGCGAGGCTCACGATTTCGGGCGAATGCGCTGCAGGAACTCCCAGGTCGGCACCGCGCTGATGCCACCGACCGCCCCACTGAGATAGCTCGGGATGTCGCCGCGGAACGCCCATTCCCAGAGCAGTCCGACGAGGTAGCTTGTCAGCACCATGACCGCCAAGGTGATCAGCAATCTCTGCCAAAACGGCATGGCATCCTCCGTGCGACCTCGGATACATCCTCCAGCGCTCGGCCATCTCCGCTGTCAATAGCGCATACCTGGAAAACTGGCACCGGTTTTCCGATAAGGACATGCGCAAAATCGAGAGTTCTAGAGAGCGCCGCCCGATTCGATCCAATCGGAATGCGCTCTATAGCGCGGCGCGCTAGCATGCCGAAGCGTAGACGAGCTGCCGAGCTTGCAGGCGCAGAGGGCGCGGCGCCCCGGGAGGCCTCACACCGCCTCCATCACTGGCTCGCGGCCGATCAGACGCGCGAGCTGCCGCAGCCGCACGAACACGCGCTCGCCCGCGAGCGCCTTGAAGCCGTTCTCGAAGCGCAGCACCAGCCGGCCTCGCTCGACCACCATCGGCGTTTTCGGCAGCACGCCGGTCGTCGAGGCGGAGACCAGATAGGCGACCCGCAAGGCCGCACCGAGCACACGGGCACGGTCGAGCACCCGCGTCGAAGCGAGCTCGCGCAGACGCGGCGAAAGCTCCTCGTCCACGAGCCCGACATGCCGGAAGAATACCGTCAATGCAAGGAAAGCCCGCCCGGGATGATCGATCGCGACGAACGCGGCATTGGCAATGATGTTAAGCGACTGTTCGCCGCGATAGTCGGGATGGGCGCGCCAGCCGATATCCGCGAGCAGGCACGCCGCATGGCGCAGCCGACGCTCTTCGGCGCTTTCGTCGAGCCCGGTTGACGCCATGAACCGGTCGGTCCACGCAGTGAGCTCCTCGCCATGCGCGGGCGAGCGCGAACGCAACACGTTGAGCTCGGTGGCTGCGGCGATCAGCGGATCCTGGTCGCGCTCCTTGGCATCGAGCATGGAATAGAGGAGGCCCTCGCGCACGCCGAGCGCCGACACGACGACGTCCTTGGGGCGCGCGATCCGGACCAGATTTTCGAGCACCAGCGCCGCATAAGCCAGCAGCGGCCGGCGTGCATCGGTGACCACCTCGATCTGCGAGAGCGTCTCCGGATCGACCCGGTGCACCAAGCTGGAAAAATCGAACGCCTCCTTCGCCGGCATCACGTAGCCGTGCATGACATGGAGCGGATAGCCGGTCTGCCACATGTGCAGGCGAGCGAGCGCCCGCCAAGTGCCGCCAATGGCGTAGAAGATGCGGCCTTTGCCGGTCTCCAGCAGGCAAGCCTCCTCCAGCGCCGTCCGCACGATCTTTTCCGCCTTCTTGATCGATTTGGAGGACACGTCTTGCAGCGCGAGTCCGCCGAGAGGAAGCGTCAGCCCCGCCCTGATGCGCTGCCCCTGCACGTCGGTCAGCTCGAGCGAGCCGCCGCCGAGATCGCCGACGATGCCGTCCGGCTTGTGAAATCCGGAAAGGACGCCGAGCGCCGACAACTCGGCCTCGCGTTTGCCGGACAGAACGTCGACCTTGGTGCCGCAGATCTTTGCGGCTTCGGCGACGAAGGCCTTGCCGTTGTCGGCGTCGCGGCAGGCCGCAGTGGCGATCGTCCACAGCTGCGCGACCTGCATCCTGTCGCACAGAGCGCGAAAGCGCCGCAACGCTGCCAGCGCCTTATCCACGGCGTCAGCGGCCAACAGACCCCTGGTCTGCACTTCGCGCCCGAGCCCGGCGAGCACCTTCTCGTTGAAGATCGGGGTGGGGCTGCGGGTGAGCCCCTCGTAGACGACAAGCCGCACCGAGTTCGAGCCGATGTCGATGACTGCAACCGGCGGGCCGTAATCGAGACGACCTTGCGCGCTGTTCATGGCGGAGCGGCGCCGCTTACGAGCGGTCGAGACGGCGTATAAGGCTACGCGGGGATGATTCCTTGAGCGATTTGCCACGGCCCGACAGACTCGGATTGGTCATGAAGTATTTGTGGGCGTTGAAGGGCTCTTCGCCCTCCGCGGCTTTTAGTCGATTCGAGGTGCCGTCGGGTAGTAGTTTCCAGCTTTGTTCGTTGTCCTTGAAGTTCGCCACCATGATCTGGTCGAGCACTTGCTCGTGCACGGTGGGATTGAGAATCGGACACAGCACCTCGACGCGGCGGTCGAGATTGCGCGGCATCATGTCGGCGGACGAGATGTAGACCGCGGCCTTGGGATGCGGCAGGCCATGGCCCGCCCCGAAACAATAAATTCGGCTATGCTCGAGAAAGCGGCCGACGATCGACTTCACGCGGATGTTCTCCGACAGTCCTGCCAAGCCCGGCCGCAGGCAGCAGATGCCGCGCACCACCAGCTCGACAGCAACGCCGGCGCGCGACGCCCGGTACAGCATGTCGATGATCTCGGGATCGACCAGTGCGTTGTCCTTCATCCAGATTGCCGCCGGACGGCCACTTCGGGCATACGCGATTTCCTGCTCGATGTGCTCGCAGATGCGGTCGCGCAAGGTCAGCGGCGAAACCGCCATCCGTTCGAGCTCCGCCGGCTCGGCATAGCCGGTCACATAGTTGAAAATGTGCGCAACGTCGCGTGCGATGACGGGATCGGAGGTGAAGAACGAGAGATCGGTATAGATGCGGGCGGTCACCGGATGATAGTTGCCGGTCCCGACGTGCACGTAGGAGGCAAGCGCACCGCCCTCGCGGCGCACGACCATCGACAGTTTGGCGTGGGTCTTGAGTTCGATGAAGCCGTATACCACCTGGGCGCCGGCGCGCTCGAGCGCGCGCGACCAGCGGATATTGGCTTCCTCGTCGAAGCGCGCCTTGAGCTCGATCAGCGCAGTGACCGATTTTCCGGCCTCCGCCGCCTCGATCAGCGCACGCACGATCGGAGACTCGGCCGACGTCCGATACAGCGTCTGCTTGATCGCCACGACGTCGGGATCGCGCGCGGCCTGTTGCAGAAACTGCACCACCACGTCAAAAGATTCGTAGGGATGATGGACGACGAGATCCTTCTGGCGGATGGCGGCGAAGCAATCCCCGGCATGGTCGCGGATGCGCTCGGGGTAGCGCGGATTGTAGGGCACGAACTCGAGATCGGGCCGGTCCAGGCTCATGAGCTGCGACAGCTCGTTCAGCGCCAGCACGCCGTCGACCACAAAGACCTCATCGTCGGCGCATGCGAGCGCCCGCTGCACGAATCGACGCAACTCCACCGGCATGGCGGCATCGAGCTCGAGCCGGATCACTGATCCGCGCCGCCGGCGCTTGAGCACCGTCTCGAATTCGCGCACCAGGTCTTCCGCCTCCTCCTCGATCTCGATCTCGGAGTCGCGGATCACGCGGAAGGCGCCCTGCCCCCTGACCGCATAGCCCGGGAATAGGCGGGCGATGAACAGCCCGATCACCTGCTCGAGCGCGATGACCCGCGCTGTTGACGATCCGTCGGCGCTCGGCAGGCGCACGAAACGATCGATCTTGTTCGGCATGCGGATGAGCGCATTCATCGCCTTGCCGTCGCTCGCACGCGCAAGCTGAAGCGCGATCGTAAACCCGAGATTGGGAATGAACGGGAACGGATGGGCGGGATCGATGGCGAGCGGGGTGAGCAAGGGAAAAATCTGCTGGAGAAAATGATCTTCCAACCAGGTCTTTTCTCTTTTCGTGACCTCCGGCCCGTCCACCAGCATGATGCCCTGCTCGGACAGCGTCTGCCGAAGCTCGCGCCAGCGTCCCTGCTGATCGCTCGCCAGCGCACTGACCGCCTCCCCGATGCGGGCGAGTTGCTCGGCGGGGGTGAGCCCGTCTGGGCTTTTCACGGTGATCCCGGCCCGCAGCTGGCCCTTCAAGCCGGCCACCCGCACCATGAAGAACTCGTCGAGGTTGTTGGCGGAAATGGAAAGGAAACGGACCCGTTCGAGCAGCGGATGCGCCTCGTTTTCCGCTTCCTCGAGGACCCTGCGATTGAACTGCAGCCACGACAGTTCGCGATTGATGAAGCGCTCGGGGCTGGCGATCAGCTCGAACGGCGCCGGCGCCGGTTCGGGCGCCGCCCGATCCGCAATTTCACGTTGCATGACAATGTTTTGGCTGCGATCAGCCATGGCTTATAGGCGTCTCAAAGGGGACGGCAAGGTGACGCTGTTCGGTGTCCACCTCACGACATAAGGCGCTCACGGCCAGGCGGCCGTCAAGCCTGCGGCGCGCGCAACAATTCCGCGGCAAACGCCCTGGTTAACGGCCGCTTCCGCCGCATGGCCTCCGCATCCAGCTGCGCGACGACTGCCCGGGCGGCCGCAAACGAGCGCTCGATGCGCATCGCCACATAGCCGATCAGGCTTTCGTCCACCTCGAGCTGCCGGTCGTTGAAAAGCTTGACCAGCACCGCGCGCAAAAGCGCGTCATCCGGCGCAGCCAGAGCTATGACAGGCAGCTCCCTCAGCCGCGATCCGAGGTCGCGGACGGCGAAGGTCCGCAAAGCCGCACGCGCGGTGATGAGCACGAACGCCTGCTCCTGGCGAGCGAGATTGAGCAGGTGGAAGAGCGCGCGCTCGTCGAAGGAGTCCTTGGCCAGATCCTCCACGACCACGGCGCCGGTGGCGAGCGCCCCTGGCACGGCGGAGTCAGCCAGTGCCTGGGCGGCAACCAGCCGCGCGCCGGATGCATGCGCCCAGATGGCGGCGAGATGGCTCTTGCCGGACCCTTCCGGGCCGACGAGCATGACCGCCCGATGCGGCCAGCCCGGCCAGGAATCGACGAGCGCAAGCGCCGCGGCATTCGAGGGCCCGCTCAGAAAATCATCGCGCGCGAAACTTTCCGCATGCTCGAGCGCCAGCGCGAGCTGACGCGGAACGGTGGTCATCGGGTCGGCTTTTCCCCCGTGTAGAAGGTGCTCGCGAAATATTGGCGCATGGCGAAACGCAGCAGCACCGCGATTGCTGCCGCGAGCGGCACCGCGACCAGGAGACCAACGAATCCGAACAGGTAGCCGAAGGCGAACATGGCGAAGATCACCCAGACCGGGTGCAGTCCCACGCGCTCGCCGACAAACTTGGGAGTGACGACGTTGCCCTCGATGAACTGCCCGAACAAGAAGATAATGACGACGATCGCAATCCGCTTCCAGTCCGGCCAGAATTGCGCCATCGCAACGCCCGCGGCGACCATCAGTCCGGTCATCGAGCCGATATAGGGCACGAAGGTGATCACGCCGGAGATGAGGCCGATGAGCAGGGCAAAATCCAACCCGGCCAGCCACAACCCTAGCGCATAGTAGCAGCCGAGCACGATGCACACGCCAAGCTGTCCGCGCAAAAACCCGCCGATGGCCGCGCCGATGTCGCGTGCAAGCCGGCGCACGGTCTCGCGCTGGTGCACCGGCACCCAGCTGTCCGCCATCGCGATCATCCGATGCCAGTCGCGGATAAAGTAAAAGGTCACCACCGGCATCACGATCAACACCGAGGCGAACGAGATCAGCGCCTTGCCACCGGTCCACAGCGAGTAGCTGAAGCTCAGCATCCAGCTGGCGGCCTGGCCGACCAGATCGGAAACCGTCTTGCTCGAATCGTCCGTGCCAAGCCAGCTCAACCATTGAAAATTACGCTCGAGGATGAGCTCCTTGATGCGGTTGAAATACCCCGGAATGTGCGCGATCAACGCCGCCCCCTGCTGCACCAGCAGCGGAACGAGCAGCACCATGAGCACGATCAGGACCACCACGAAGACTGCCACGATGAGCAGCGCCGCGACCGTGCGGTTCATGCCGATCCGCTCCATGCGGTCGGCAAGCGGAGAGAGCAAGTAGGCGAGCGCGATGCCTGCCACGAACGGCAGCAGGATGTCGTGCAGCAACCACAGCAGCGCCGCCAGCAGGAGAGCGCTCGCGACCCAGAACACGAGATGGCGCCGGTAGATCATCGGGTCACTCTTGCATGCTCAAGCCGACAGCACGGCCTTGCTCAGGAGCGGATCTCCGCCGCGTTCATGTGGCGCACCCATTCGGCGACATAGAAAGCGATGGAAAGCAAGGTCAAGGCCGTGACCAGCGCGGTCAGTACTGTCACCGCCATGCTGGCATCGAAGCCGAATCCGAGCGCGGCCATGACCACGCAGGCAAGCGAAATCTGCGCGACGGTATTGAGCTTGGAAACGGCCAGCGGTTTGAGCGGAACCGGCTTGTCGACGAGCCACGAGAGGATGACCGCGCTGACGATCATGACGTCGCGCGAGACCACCAGGATGACGAGCCAGCGCGGCACCGCATCGGTGATGCCGAGCGCGACATAGATCGAAACCAGCATGGCCTTGTCGGCGAGCGGGTCGAGATAGGCGCCGAGCTCGGTGGCCATGCCGAAGCGTTTGGCCAGGAAACCGTCGACTGCGTCGCTGATACCGGCCGCCAGGAAAAGCGCAAAGGCAGCCTGCATCTCGCCCGCCGTAATCATCCAGATCACGACCGGCACCAAGAGGATACGGCCGAGCGTGATGAGATTTGGAATGCTCAAGTCTGCGCCCCGGCTCGGCTCGCGTCGCGCACGCACCGCGCACGCCGCCCCTGCCGAGCTCGTGCGAGATCAATTGCCGGTCCCGGGCCAGGCCTGAGATCGGGGCCAGCGCGCGCGGCCTTCCAAGCATCAGTATAGCCGCGATCGAGCCGTTGCACAGTCGCGGATTCCCAAGTACCAGAGCGCGCGGAGCAGCGAACGACGCGGCAGGCGAGACCTCAGGCATTTGCTGCCCGCACTTGGCGCGGGTTGCGGTGCGGGAACGACTCTCGTCCGGCAACAATCTCGCTTCGAGGAACATATGGCCAGGAAGCGCGTGGCCGTGCTGATTTCCGGACGCGGCTCCAACATGGCTGCGCTGATCGAAGCCGCAAAAGTTTGCTCCTACCCGGCCGAGATTGCGCTCGTGGTCTCGAACCGGCCGGAGGCGGCGGGCCTTGCACGCGCCGCCGCCGAGGCCGTCCCGATCGCGGTGGTCGACCATCGCCGGTACGGAGAGGACCGCCCCGCCTTCGAGCGGATGCTGCAAAAAGTGCTCGAGGAGCATCGCGTCGAGCTGGTTTGTCTCGGCGGATTCATGCGGCTGTTCACGGCGCCGTTCGTGCTCGCATGGCAAGGCCGCATGCTCAACATCCACCCGTCGCTGCTGCCGTCGTTTCCAGGCCTCGACCCGCACGGCCAAGCGCTCAGGGCAGGCGTGAGAATTTCCGGAGCGACCGTGCATTTCGTCGTGCCGGAAACAGATGCGGGTCCGATTATTGCGCAGGCCGCCGTTCCGGTGCGCGCCGACGATACCGCAGATGCGCTGGCTGCCCGCGTGCTCGCGGCCGAGCATCGGCTCTACCCGTTGGCGCTTGGGCTGGTGGCGGGCGGGCACGTCACGATGGCGGCGGGACGCTGTTCGATCGCGGGCGCCGATCAGGCGGCGGGCGCGATGCTGGTGCCGGGCTCGCGCTAGTCGAGCGGTGGCCGGCGCAAGCCGCGCGGCGCTTCCCCCAATAACAAACCCCCGGCACGGGGCCGGGGGCTACGGGAAAACTCGTTGACCGAAGTCGGCCTTCCCGTCACGTCAAGACACCTTGAGATTTTCCGCCGATGTCTTGCCGCGATTGGTCACGAGCTCGTACTCGACAGTCTGACCTTCGTTGAGCGTGCTGAGACCAGCGCGCTCTACCGCCGAGATGTGGACGAACACGTCCTTGTCTCCGC
The DNA here is from genome assembly GCA_036555745.1 of Xanthobacteraceae bacterium. Taxonomy (GTDB): domain Bacteria; phylum Pseudomonadota; class Alphaproteobacteria; order Rhizobiales; family Xanthobacteraceae; genus VAZQ01. The sequence goes on from DATBKV010000251.1 coordinate 51,212, forward strand.
TCGATGGCCGGATGAACCCGTAGCCTTTAGTTGGATTGAACCATTTGACGGTGCCCTTTTGCATCGTCTGTCTCCTAGCCAGTGAAGTCTCAACTCGATGACGGCGAGTCGCGTCGCCGCGAACCGCGCCACAACCCGGGTTTTGGGAAGATCCGAAGCGAATGCGGCCTCTCAGCACGCAACGGCCGGAGCGGCCAAAATCCGAATTACTTACAACAAATACGAAAAATACGGCCTTAGCAAGGCTGTAGATGGCATATACCCCGCGAGCTATTGCGTCCGGTCGGCGCGACGATCGCAAGCGGCGCACGCGCGCAGACTGGCGGAACCGGACACCCCCGTTGCGCGGTCATCCGGCTGTAGGATGCTGGTCACCGAGTCGTCACGCCAGAATTGGCACGGTCCCTCGGCCAGTCGCACGCCTGTTCGCGACGCCGCCTGCCATTCCGACGCGAGGGGAGCGGAAGCCCGCGCAATGTCCGGTGTTATGACCAATTATCAGTTGCAATAGCAACGTCGGGAGAAGCGCATGACCAGCATCACCTCGGGTCCCATACCGGTGGATGAGCCCAAGCCGATCATCCCACCGCTCGCCTCGTTCTATGCCGTCAGCCGCGATCTTTCATGGCTCATCATCCGCCTCACCGCAGGCGGGATGCTGCTCGTTCACGGCATCATGAAAGTCTGGCCGATGACCGAGAAAGGCTTCAGCGCCACGGTCGGGGCGTTCGCGACCGGCAGCATGGCCCGGCGCGGCATCGAGCCCGCGATGGCGGCCGCCTATGCGGTGTTCTTTCTCGAAACCGTCGGCGCGGTACTGCTCATGCTCGGCCTGTTCACCCGCTTCATCGCCGCCGCGATTGCCATCGAGTTCGCGATCATCACCTTCGTGGCGCATTGGCCGGCCGGATTCGCTGCCGGCCGCGGGGGCTGGGAATATCCGCTGTTTTGGGGGCTCATTGTGTTCGCCATCGCGCTACGCGGCGGTGGCCCCTATTCCCTCGACCGCAAACTCGGCTGGGAGCTCTAGCTCCGGCTCGGTTCGACGATTGTCGTCGCAGTGGGCGCGGCTACTCCGCCGCCCCCACTTTCTCCGCGTGCGCGGCCTGCTTGGAGCGGCGCCACAGGCCGCCCACGAGCAGAACGAGAATAGCGCCGACCAGTGCTGCAAACAGCATGAGGTAATGGAACCCTTCCGCCCCGAACCGAGGCTCGAGATATCCCTGGATGACCGGATCGGTGATGATCACCTCCCCGACGATCCAGCCTAGCAGCGCAGCCCCGGCCCACACCAAGATCGGGTAACGGTCGAGCAGCGCCATGATCAACGCCGCCCCCGCCACGATCAACGGGATGCTGACGCCGAGGCCGATCACCAGCAACGCCATGTTGCCCTGGGCGGCGGCCGCGATCGCGATCACGTTATCGAGGCTCATGATGATGTCGGCGATCGCGACAATGCGGACGGCCCGCCAAAGGTGTTCGACCGCCTCGACTTCGTCCTCGTCGGGGTCCTCCGGCACCAATAGCTTGGCAGCGATGTAGAAGAGCGCAAGTCCGCCGACGATTTTGAGCCATGGCAACAGCATCAGCGAAGCCACGACACCTGTGAAAACGATGCGCAGCACGACGGCAACGCCCGCGCCCAGAACCATGCCCCAAAGCCGCTGCCGGTGAGGCAGCCCCCGACATGCCATCGCGATGACGACCGCGTTGTCGCCCGACAGCAGGACATTGATCCACATGATCTTGAGGAGCGCGACCCAAAAGGCGGTCTGGCCCATCTCGTTCCAGCCGCTCGTGAACATGCCGAGCCACGCGGCCGGATCTGTCATCTGCGCGATCGAACCCACTGGATATCCCTCACCGTTTCCCCGCCGGCGGCCGCATGTTCTCTGATTGGGCAGCCCACGACCAAACCAATGTACTAGGCGAGCCGGTGGGCTGGCCAGCGCGCCAAAATGCCACTCTCGGCTGTGGCGCCCTCAGCCCACGACTTCGTTGCCGGAAAAGAACTGCGCGATTTCCTTCTGCGCGGTATCGGATGCATCCGAGGCGTGCACCGAATTCTCGCCGATCGATTTGGCATGGATCCGGCGGATCGTGCCGGGCGCGGCCTTGGCCGGATCCGTCGCGCCCATGATCTCGCGGTACTTCGTGATGGCATCCTCGCCCTCCAGCACCTGCACCACCACCGGCCCGGAAATCATGAATTCCACCAGCTCGCGGAAGAACGGCCGCTCGCGATGCACTGCATAGAAGGTTTCGGCCTGCTCGCGGGTGATGCGCACGCGCTTCTGGGCGACAATTCGCAGACCCGCAGCCTCGATCATCGCATTGATCGCGCCGGTCAGATTGCGCGCAGTGGCATCGGGCTTGATGATCGAAAAAGTACGCTCGATCGCCATTGGCTGTTCTGCAAAGAAGATGCGGCGAGGACCCCAGACCGCGGCGGCTTATAGCCGCGATACCGCGGCGCGGCAAGGCTGGTGACCCGCTCCGGCACCGCCGCTGCCCGCTCGATCGCGAACGAAAGCTTGTCCGATATCGCTTCCCTCCGCGAGCCGATCCTATCCGCACACGGACTGCAAGGAATTCCTCGCTCGCGGCAACATCTCGGCACGCCATTTTATCGCCCGGCACGTTGAACCCGGCCGCCGTGTCGACCGAGGCCAGGATGTGTGAGGACGCATCCAATAAAAACGCAAGGAGAGAGCCCCATGTTCCGCAAGAGCATCCTGGCCGTCGCCGCCGTCACCATGATCACGGCCGCCGCGCTCGTTCCGACCAATGCTTTCGCCGGTGGCGGAGGCGGCAAGGGCGGTGGCGGCGGCTGGGGCGGCAAGGGCGGCGGGTTCAACCATCACCACTGGGGATATGGCGGCCTGTTCCTTTCGACCGCGGTCGCCAGCAGCTGCTGGCAATGGGTCGAGACCCGGCGCGGCCTGGTGCGGGTGTATGTCTGCGATTGATCGATTCGCATCCAGCAGCCAAACAATGAGGACCCCCGGTCTCGTAGCGCGAGGCCGGGGGCCTGCATGCGCGCCATCAGCGCCTGCAATTGATTGCGGCGCTCGATGCGCACGCGTCGCGCATGAGCGGCAGGCGGCTTGCGCGCGCGGGCCCTGCCATCACGGCAGAATTGCAAAGGCGCGTGCGGGAAACCCCAGACCGGCTTTCACCTTGGGCCAAGTCACGACGATCAGCGCGCCGGTGGCAGGAACCTGATCGAGATGTGCCATCACCTCGATTTGATAATGACCGTGGCTGAGGATGTAGGTTTCTGACTCCATCTTGTCAGTCGTGTCGGTGTCCATCGACTCATGGCCAATTGCGGTCACGCCCCGTTGCTCGAACAGGAACTTGATCGTCTCCAGCGACCATGCGGGAAAGGGACTGCGCTTGAACCGCTCGGGATTGGTGTTCCAGTCCTTGGACATGTCGGTGCGCAAGGCTGCGAATGCGCCCTTGCGAACTCGGCCGTGCCCCTTTTCCCACCGCCGCAGATCGTCGACCGAGAAGGCATGGTTGGGATCCTTGGCCAGCAGCGGGGTTGAATCGAAAACAACCAGCGGAAGAACCATTTGCTTGAGCGGAATGCGGTCCATCGTGACGCCGTCCTCGGCAAAGTGCGCCGGGGGATCGACATGAGTGCCGTATTGGCCGACCATCTCGTAAAACGTGGCACGGAACCCGTCCTTGGCAATGGTGTAGGGCTGGCGCGTCTGCGGATCGACCGCCGGCGTCATCTTCGCTTGACCGAATCCGGACCAGACCGGCGTATCGGGACCGAAGCTGTGGGTCAGATCGACGAATCGCTTGTCGGCAATGATGCGATACGCCCGCTCCAGCGAGTTCTGGGCCTGCACCGGCGCAATCAGACCGAACGCGATGAATGCCGCCGCGATCGCTAGCGCACAGGATCGAGGACCTATCGTTGCCAAATCACGCATCTCACTGTCTCCGCGCCTGAGCCGACCAAAACCCGCTGCATGAGCTATCTTGTATTAATTCAAATCGTCTCGCGACGTCGAGGCCGCCGCGCCCCTGCGGCTGGTGCGGAAGCGGCATCGGCGCGCGGTCAAGGCCGCCCATGCTGACGATTGACGATCTCAGCTATCGAATCGGGGAGCGCAATCTGCTCGATCGCGCGTCCGTGGCGCTCCCGGCCGGTGCCCGTGTCGGCCTGGTAGGCCGCAACGGCAGCGGCAAGACAACGCTGCTGCGCATCATCGCCGGCGAGATCAGCCCCGAGCAGGGCGAGGTGCGGTTGTCGCCGCGCGCGCGCATCGGCCGCCTGACCCAGGAGGCGCCTGACGGACCCACGCCTTTGCTCGATCTCGTGCTGCAAGCCGATGTGGAGCGGACACGGCTGCTGAGCGAGGCGGAAACCGCGCACGAGCCGGTGCGCATCGCCGAGATCCAGTCTCGGCTCGCAGACATCGGCGCCTATTCTGCGCCCGCGCGCGCGGCCGCGATCCTCGCCGGGCTCGGCTTTTCCGCCACCGAGCAGCAACGCGCCTGCGCCGAATTCTCCGGCGGCTGGCGCATGCGGGTGGCACTGGCGGCAACCCTGTTCACGCAGCCCGACCTGCTGCTGCTCGACGAGCCGACCAACTACCTCGATCTCGAGGCCACGATATGGCTGCAGCAGCACATCGCGCATTATCCGTACACCGTCATCGTCATCAGTCACGACCGCGATTTGCTGGATGACGCAGTAGGCTGGATCGTGCATCTCGAAGCGGGCAAGCTCGCGCTCTATCGCGGCGGCTACAGTGCGTTCGAGCGGCAGCGTCGCGAGCGCCAGGCGCGCGATGTCAAGCTTGCCAAGCGGCTCGCTGCCGAGCGCGATCGGCTGCAGGCCTTCGTCGACCGCTTCCGGGCCAAGGCCACGAAGGCACGCCAGGCGCAGTCGCGGATCAAACTGCTGGCCAGGCTCGAACCGATTCCGGCCGTTGTGTCCGACGAAGTGCCGCGGATCGAAGTTCCCGGGCCGGCAAAGCCGCTGGCGCCTCCCATCATCGTGCTCGAGGATGTCTCGGTAGGCTACCAGCCGGGGCACCCCGTGCTGCGGCGACTGAGGCTTCGCATTGATGACGACGAGCGCATCGCGCTGCTCGGCGCCAACGGCAACGGCAAGTCCACCTTGCTCAAACTTCTGGCCGGGCGCCTCGCGCCCATGTCGGGGCAAGTGATCCGGCCACATAGACTCGAGGTCGCCTATTTCGCCCAGCATCAACTCGACGAGCTAAGCGCGACCGACAGTGCCTATGCCCACCTGCGGCGGGCCTTGCCCGACGCAACCGAGCCGCAGGTGCGTGCCCGCGCCGGCGCGATCGGCTTTCCACAAACGCTTGCCGACACCCCCGCCGGTCAACTGTCCGGCGGGGAGAAGGCGCGGCTTTTGTTGGGGCTCGCGACGCTGGCAGGGCCGCATCTTCTCATTCTCGATGAGCCGACGAATCACCTCGACATTGACAGCCGCGCCGCGCTGATCGCCGCGCTCAATTCCTATGCAGGCGCGCTGATCCTGGTATCGCACGACCGCTATCTGCTCGAAGCGTGCGCCGAGCGCCTCGTCCTGGTGGCAGATGGCGGGGCCGCCCCCTTCGATGGCGATCTCGACGACTATCGCAGCCTGGTATTGGGTGAGCGCGGCGGGCGCCGGAAGGCGGCCGCGGCCCGCGACGACGGCGGAAGGAGCCGCGCGCGGCGCGCGGATGTCCGCCGCGCGGCCGCGGAAAGGCGCGCGGACCTTGCGCCGCTGCGCCGGCGAATCGCCGACGCGGAAGCGGCGGTTGCCCGGCTGCACCGGGAGATCGCCCGCATCGATGCGATTCTTGTCGGCTCCGGGCTGTTCGCCGGCGATCCGGCAAGGGCTGCGGAGCTCGCGAAAATGCGGGCGCAGACCGCAAGCGCGCTGGCCAAGGCGGAGGAGGATTGGCTGGAGGCGAGCGCCCTGCAGGAATCGCTCATCGGTGACGGCTGACTGGAAACAATCAGCCGGAGCTCGGATCGCTGCCCTGATTGTCGGCTGCGCCGGCGTAGCTCGGTCCCGGTCTACTGCAGCCCGAGCAGCTGATGAAGAGGGCTTCTCAGGTGCCGGTGGGCTTCTTGCCGGTCCCCTTTTGCGACTTGGCCGGCGCCGGCGGCGGGCCGGGCGCACGCTCGATCGAAACGAGCCGTCCACCCACGAATCGGTAGGTGCCCGGCGCGGGCCCGCGCAGATAGGTCAGCGTGACCGCGCGCTCGCCGCGCTCGTTGGCGCTGATATCGATGGTTTCGACCGGACCGGCGCGCCGCACGACCTCGCATTCGGTCATCTGGAGCGCGACGCCCCCGAGCGGTGCCGCGTTGCCCGCAGCTGCCGGGTCCGCGGCACTGCCGGCAGGCTCGGGCGCGGCGGCGCATTGCCCATCCTGGTTGACGAGATCCGCGGCCGTCACCGGCCGCAACGCGAACTCGTTCTTGCCCGCCGAAAAGGTTGCCCAATCCGGTTTGCGCATCAGCGTTTCCGGTTTCGGCACGAGGGTGAGATTGTTCAGGCCGAGATCGGACGAGCACGCGCCCAGCGTCTGCCCCAGCAGGCCCAGCGCAATCACGTGCAACGCTACTCTGGATCGTTGCATGGCAATGCCCCGAACTCCCGCGGCCGGGCCTGCCGCGCCCGGCGGGCGGGATTTTGCGTCAGCACCACCGCGTTGATCAATAGGGGTTTTCGCCTCCTGAGCGGCGACTGGGCGCCGAACTTGCTTCACCCGCAGCGGCGCCGACTCACCCGATTGGGCGGCCCAGTGACCGAGCGCTCGCTGCCTAGCGAGGCTGCGCACTTGGCCGCGTGATGCGGACCGCGATGATCCATGCGACCCACAGGAACACGAAGTACATCGCCAGAAAGGCCGGCAGGCTCGCGGCCGGCGCATTTCGCTCGATGACGAGACCGATCGAATACGCCACCAAGTCCCCAATGATCATCAGCACGAGATAGACGGCAAGCAGCGACATGGCTTCCTTCCTTGGCCGCCGGATGTTTACCGGCCGATATTCCAACACTTTCCGGGCCTCCGCAACGCCGGCCGCAAGCAATTGCAGCGCGGGCCGGGCGATTCATGCGGTCGCAAAAGTCCGCCCGCACACCGTGAGCCCGGCGGCCGGAAATGTTCGAATCCCTCTTACAGTTGCGCAAATATCACAGCCATCCGACGTGAGACGCGCTAAGGTGAACTTACCAGTCGAGACGACTCCAACTGGTCTAAATGGGGAACCTGGGGGGCCTAGCTATGAAAAAGTTCTTACTCGGAAGCGTGGGGCTTGCGGCGATGCTCGCTGGGCCCGCGATGGCGGCGGACATGTATGTCAAGGCGCCGCCTCCTCCGCCGGTGGCGTACTATGATTGGTCCGGCGCCTATGTCGGCTTCAAC
>DATBKV010000252.1:0-13877 GCA_036555745.1 Xanthobacteraceae bacterium
CACCTGAGCGATGTTGCGCACCTGATCGGTGAGATTGCCGCACATGGCGTTGACCGAGTCGGTCAGGTCCTTCCAGGTGCCGGCGACACCGGGCACGATGGCCTGGCCGCCGAGCTTGCCGTCGGTGCCGACCTCGCGCGCGACCCGGGTGACCTCGGAGGCGAACGAGCGCAACTGGTCGACCATCGTGTTGATGGCTTCCTTGAGCTGCAGAATCTCGCCGCGCACGTCGACCGTGATCTTCTTGGAAAGATCGCCCATGGCGACCGCGATGGTCACCTCGGCGATGTTGCGGACCTGCGCGGTCAGGTTCGAGGCCATCGAGTTGACGCTCTCGGTCAGGTCCTTCCACACGCCGCTCACCTCGCGCACCTGGGCCTGGCCGCCGAGCTTGCCTTCGGTGCCGACCTCGCGCGCCACGCGCGTCACCTCGGAAGTGAACACGCCGAGCTGCTTGATCATGGTGTTGACGATATTGGCAGAGCGGAGGAATTCGCCCTCGAGCGGCCGGCCGTCGACCTCCAGACGCACCGTCTGCAACAGATCGCCCTGCGCGACCGCGGCGATGGCGCGCGTGACCTCCGTCGTCGGCCACAGCAAGTCGTCGATCAGCGTGTTGACCGAGCTTTCCATCTCGCCCCAGGCGCCGTTGGCGAGGGCGAACTTGACGCGCTGGCGGGTCTTGCCCTCGCGGCCGACCACGTGTCCGACGCGCTCGAGCTGCTCCGCCATGCGCTCGTTCGCGGCGACGATCTCATTGAAGGTATCGGCGATCTTGCCGAGCAGGCCGACCTGATTCCCGGGCAAGCGAACCGAGAAATCGCCGACGCGCATGGACTGCAGCGCGCCCAGAAGGTCGTGCAGCTCGGGCGATGCGCCGTTGCCGACGCGGCCGTCAGGTCCTTCGCCCGGCGCCGCGCTCGGAGGGGCGCCGTTGGTCAGGTCGCCGACCGCTTCGCGACTGGGTTGCATGGCTGTCCTCCGGGCGCGAATGCCGCGCCTATCGCACGGGTCACACGGCCGTCGTCATCGCACCGCCGGGATGCGTTGGCGATGGCCAATTGGAACGGCCGAGGAATAGTTGTGGTTTGAGCGAGACACGCCGGCCCTCTCCGCCTGCGCCTCGGACGCGGGCGTCGGCCGGCCGACAGCACTCCCGCGCCCCGGGGGGCGGGAGTATTCACACGCATTGTACGGATTTACGTTCTGGGACCGGCTTGATCCGGTCATGAGCCAACACCCTCGGTGCTCCGGATCGGAGCACCTCCTGACGTGCCGAACGCCGCAAGGCTCCGTCGGTTCCCGGCCCCTGCAGCTTTTTTCGTCGGAAGAATATATTTTTGCATCATATGCTTAACCCGGCGCCGCCCGCCCCTTACCGGTGCGGTCGGCCTTGATCGCCGTGGACTGGAGAGATCGCGCCGGTATGCCTCCACCCGGAGTTCCTCCCGCGATGCCGGCCGGGACGCGAGACCGCCCTCCGCCGGCCGGCGCGCCAGTGGGCCCGTCCGCTCTCGCGAGGCCGGCACGAGACCACGCGGTCGGCAACTTCGCCTCCATCGGCCGGAGATTGAGCCTGTTCGGGACTGCCGGCTATATATCTTCCCCCTCCGCTTGTTGACCAGCCGATGAAACAGCGCGCGCGTTCCCGGGCCCGGGGCTCCAAGCTCCGTCTCTCCGCCGACATTGGCGGCACCTTCACCGACATCGCGGTGTTCGACGAGCGCGCCGGTACGCTGGCTTTCGGCAAGGCCCTGTCGACGCCGGCACGCCTGGTCGAGGGCATCAACGCCGGGGTGGCGAAAGCCGGAAGCGACTACCGCTCCGCCGCCCTGTTCCTGCATGGCTCCACGATCGCCATCAACACTATCCTGGAGCGCCGCGGAGCCAAGACCGCGCTGCTGATCACCGAAGGCTTCCGCGACATTTACGAGATCGGCCGCATCAACCGTCCCGACGCCTACAATCTATTCTTCCGAAAGCACCAGCCGCTGGTGGAGCGGGCGCTGCGCTTCGAGGTCAGGGAGCGCGTGCTCGCCGACGGCGACATTGAAACGCCGCTCGACGAGCGCGAGATCGCCAAGCTCGGCCACATGCTGGCCGAGCTTGGCGTGGAGGCGACGGCGCTTCTTTTTCTCAACTGCTATGCCCGCCACGAGCACGAGGCGCGCGCCAAGGCGATCCTGGAGCGCAACCATCCGCGGATGTTCGTCTCCGCCTCGCACGAATTGTCCGAGGAGTACCGGGAGTTCGAGCGCTGCTCGACGGTCGTGGCCAACGCCTATGTTGGACCGATGGTGCGCGGATATATCGGCGAGATCGAGGACCACATCCGCGGCCAAGGGTTTTCCGGCTCGTTCCTGATCGTGCGCTCGACCGGCGGGCTCTACGCCGCGGCGCAGGCCAAGAAGCACTGCGTGCACATGCTGGAATCGGGGCCGGCGGCCGGCGTCATCGGCGCGCAGGCGCTTTGCCGCATGCTCGGCCTGAACAACGCGATCGCCTTCGACATGGGCGGCACCACGGCGAAAGCGGGCGTGATCCACAACGGCGAGGCGCTGACCACCGGGGCGGCACTGATCGGCGGCTACGACCGCGCGCTGCCGGTGCAGATCGCGATGATGGACATTTTCGAGGTCGGCACCGGCGGCGGGTCGATCGCGCGGGTGGAGGAGGGCGCGTTGCGCGTGGGCCCGCAAAGCGCGGGCGCATCGCCCGGCCCGGCCTGCTACGGCCTCGGCGGGCACGAGCCGACGGTGACGGACGCCAATCTCGTGCTCGGCCGGCTTGCCGCCGACCGGTTCCTCGGCGGCGAGATGCGGCTCGATACCGAGGCGGCCGAGACCGCGTTGCGCGAGCGGGTGGCGCGCCCGCTCGGGCTGGAGGTGACGGCCGCGGCCGACGGCATCCTGCGCATCGCGGTGACCGCGATGTCCTATGCGGTGAAGGGGGTGACGACCGAGCGCGGGCTCGATGCCGGCGACTTCGCGCTCATCGCCTATGGCGGCGCCGGACCGCTGCACGCGGTGGAAGTGGCGCGCGAGATCGGCATCACCAGCGTGATCGTTCCCACGGCGCCCGGCGTGTTCTCGGCCTTCGGCATGCTGTTTTCCGACCTGCGTTACGACTTCGTGCGCACCTGGTTTACGCAGCTCGAGGATGCGCGGTTCGAGGGCATCGAGCGCGTCTATCGCGAGCTCGAAGCGGAGGGCAGGGCGGCGATCGCCGCCGCCGCGGTCGCACCGTCGAGGATCACGATCAAGCGCGCCGCCGACATGCGCTACGTCGGCCAGGAGCACGCGGTGACCGTGGACCTGCCGCTCGAAGTGTTCGCGCGCCAGGATCGCCGTGCGATCAAGCGGCATTTCGACGCCATGCATGAGCAGCGCTACGGCACCTCGGCACCCGACGAGCGCGCCGAGATCGTGAGCCTGCGCTCGACCGTCACCGGCATCATGCGCAAGCCGCTGCAGCAGACGATCCGGCGCGGCAAGCGCGCGCCGGACAAAGCGGCCTTCACCGGCAGGCGCTCGGTCTATCTCGACGGCAAATTTCGGGCAACGCCGACCTTTGCGCGCTCGGCGCTGGCAGCCGGCAACCGGATCGATGGCCCGGCGCTGATCGAGGAGCATGCCGCGACCACGGTGCTGCTGCCTGGCGACCGGCTCGAAGTCGACGCTTACGGACACCTGCGCATCAAGGTCGGAGGAGGTCGCTGAACGATGGCCAAGCGAACGGCGAGACGCAGCCGCGGCAAGCGAGCCCAGGTCGATCCCGTGGTCACCGAGATCGTGCGCAACGGCGTCATCGCGGTGACCGAGGAAATGAAGACCAACCTCATGCGCACCGCCTACAACATCATCATCTACGAGGCGCTCGATTTCACCACCGGCTTGTTCACGCCGGAGGGCGAGACGATCTCCATCGGCATCGGGCTGCCGATGTTCATCCGCGGCATGGCGGAGACGGTCAAGGCGAAGATCAGGCACTTCGGCACCGACGGCATCCGTCCCGGCGACATCTACGTCACCAACGACTCCTATCTCACCGGCAGCCATCTCAATCACGTCACGCTCACTCTGCCGATCTTCCACAAGGGCAAGCTGGTCGCGTTCTCCTGCTGCATGGCGCACTGGCTCGACATCGGCGGCATTCTCGGCGGCATGAGCACGGATATCTTCTCGGAAGGCCTGCAGATCCCGATCCTGAAATATCAGGACCGCGGCGTGATCAATCAGACCGTCGTGGACATCATCCGGCAGAACGTGCGGCTGCCGAGCCGGGCGATGGGCGATCTACGCGCGCAGGTCACCGCGGTGAAGACCGGCGAGCGGCGCTTCCTCCAACTGATCGAGCGCTATGGGCGCGAGGCTGTCCTCGCTTCGATCGCCGCGATCATGGATCACGCCGAGGCCATGGCGCGCGCGCGGACCCGCACCATTCCCGACGGCGTCTACGAGGCCGAATCCTATATGGACGACGATGGCATCGATATCGGCAAACCGGTGCCGATCCGCGTGCGCGTCGCGGTCAAGGGCGACGAGATGACGGTCGATCTGAGCGAGGTGTCGAAACAGGTGCGCGGCTTCTACAATTCCGGCATCACCACCGGCTACGCCTGTGCGCAGGTGGCCTACAAGTGCCTGACCTCGCCGACCGACTATCCCATCAACGACGGCTCGTTCCGCAGCCTCAAGACCATCGTGCCGCCGGGACGGGTGATCAGCGCGGTGCGGCCGGCGCCCATGCGCTGGTGGATGACCTATCCCATGACCATCGTCGATACGATCTTCAAGGCGCTGGCGCCGGCGATTCCCGAGCGCGTGATCGCCGGCCATCATGCCGACCTGCTGGCATCGTCGTTCCACGGCATCAATACCCGGACTTCGGAGTTCTTCATCGGCAGCTTCGGGCCGCTGGGCGGCGGCTGGGGCGCCAAGCGCAACGAGGACGGCGTCTCCGGCACGGTCTGCATCAACGACGGCGACACCCACAACAGCCCGAACGAGCAGGCCGAATTCAAATTTCCCATCGTGGTCGAGCGCTACGCGCTGGTGCCCGATTCTGGAGGCGCCGGACGCCGCCGCGGCGGCCTCGGGGTCGAGCGGGTGGTGCGCGCGCGCAGCAACATGATGGTCAACAACCAGAGCGATCGCGCGCATTGCCGGCCCTGGGGCCTCGACGGCGGCCGGGAGGGAGCGGGCAACGCGGTCGAGCTGCGCCTGGGCGGCCGGTGGAAGACCGATTTTCCCAACGCCAAGGTCCTGGTAGCTCAACTCAAGCCCGGCGACGCCTTCAAGATCCGCTCGGGCGGCGGCGGCGGCTACGGCGATCCCTTTGAGCGGCCGGTCGACGAGGTGCGCCAGGACGTCCGGCAGGGCTATGTCACAGTCGAGGCCGCGGCCGAGCTCTATGGCGTGGCGATCGATCCCAAGACCTTCGCGGTCGACATGGCGGCGACCGAGAGGCTGCGCGCCGCGCGTTCCTCGGCCGCCGCGCGCGACGCCGATACGAAATCGGCTTGAATACCTCCATGCACTGCTGTCGTCCGCGCGAAAGCGGGGAGCCACGGTGCTCTACGGTGCGGTCGCTGGAATCCGCATCCCCGCTTTCGCGGGGATGATCATCGGGGCTTAGCTGCGCTCGCGCGCATCTCAGCGCGCGGCCGTTCGTGCGAGCGCATCGCCACACGCCTGCTCGATGTCGCCTACGAGCGGCGCGAATTGGCCGGTTGCCAGCGCTTCCTCGCAGCGCGCAAGCATGCGCTCGCCCGCCGCCTTCCCGCCGAGCACGGGTTGCACGAAGCGCAGAAACTTCTCGCGCACGCGAGCGCGGTCGAAGGGACGTGCTGGGTCGCCGGGGACATGCGTGACCATGCGCTCGTGCTGTGCCGCGCCGGCAGTGACGCGCACGCACGCCGGCCAGACCCGGGGATAGTCGGCGAGCAAGGTTTCGTCTGCCTCGACCTTGATCTTGGCCATGAAAGCGCGCAGCGCCGGCGGGAGTGCCGCCGGCGCCTGCCCGATCTCGAAGGCCAACTCCGGCGCGAGCGCCGCCACCGTCATGCGATACTGCACGCTGGTGAGATGCGAGGCGCGATCGCCGGGGACGATGCCGTGGTCGATCATCCTCAGATGCGGTGGCAGCACCGCCACCCGGATCTCCTCCATCGCCGCGGGCGCGATGCCCGCCTCGATGATCTCGTTGAGCGCCTGGGTCGCGGCCATGGTCTGGCGCGCCGCGCACCACGGCTTGAACGAGACTTCGGTGATCGCGTCGAGGCGGTCGAGCGACTCGGCGAGCGCGGCGGTCCGCGGCGTCACCCCGTAGATTGCGGGGAAGAATTGCCCTTCGAGCAGGCCACGATCGGCGGTAAAACCCTGGTGCGCCGCGCGCGCTGCGCTGAGCCCGTTGCTGGCGGCCCGACCGAGCGCGAACCAACGCGCGGTGGTCGCCGCGTTGTGGTGGCCGACCCCCGGCGCTGCCAAGGTGAGCGCCAGCGCCAGCGCGTCGGCGCTGGCTTGCGGGTCGAGCCGCAGCAGCCGCGCGGCGGCGGCGGCGACGCCGAACGGAGCGGCGAGATAGGTCGGCCAGATGCCGCGATAGAGAATCGCCGGGCCGTCGAGCGCGCGTCCCAGCCGGATCATGACCTCGATGCCGGCAACGATCGCGGCGGCCACGTCGTCGGCCGCGACCGCCGGGGTCGTCGCGGCCAGCGAGAGGGCGGCAGGAATGACGACCGCGCCCGGCGTGATCATCGCGGCGAGATCAATATCATCGATTTCGCTCAGGCGCGCGAGTGCACAGCGGGTCGCGAGGTCGAGCGCCGCGTCGGCATGGCCGCTCGCGCGCGTCGCAGCCCGGAAGCGCAGCAGCGCCAGACCTTCGGCGCTGCGCGTGCTCGCAATCCAGGCGCCGACGGTGTCGATGAGGTGCAGCTCCAGCGCCTCACGCACTTCCTCGGAGCAAGCCTCGCAGCCCGCGATCGCGCCGGCGAGCCGTTCGAGCGCGTTCATGGCACTGCCGGTAAGGACCAGAGCACGTCGTTGCCGCGCGCGTGAAGCGCGAGCATCGCCGATGCGATGGCGCAGTCGCGCCCGTCCAAACTGACCCGCAAGCCGCAGACGCTGCCGGCACCGGACACGCCCGGCTGTGGGAGGGGCGCCGATCCGAGGGCGACCGCCGCAACCCTTGATTTAGCGCGCCGGAACATTCCCGCCGCTCCTGTAAATAACAGGAAAAGTACAGGGCCGGTTGCTTGGAGTGCACCCCTCGCGTGTCACACGAAACTGGCGACTCTGATTGCAGCGCATCGCCGGATTGCCGCTTCGGTCTCCCTGAAACAGCAATGGCGTGGTTCTTCCTGTCGCGCCTATGGGCAAAACCATCTGACCTGCTCCGCCGCTTGCGCCCGCGCGAATAATGCCCGATGCGATGTCTTGCCCGGGCACCGGCGCGGTTTTGGATCGTGCTTGAATCATGCCCCATTTGCGTAACGTAGTCAACTACAAAATGTAGGTATAGGTGGCCGCTATTGAAAGGGGCCCTCGGGCGGTCAAATCCCGTCCGGCCCGCCGGCGTCGCCGAGATCAGTATCGGCAAACAAATCATCGAGCGCGGGCATCCGGCTGATCATTCCCTGCTCAAACGTGTAGCGCAGCACGGTCGCGAGGTTCTTGCGGTTGGCGGCCGTCAAGCCGTAGCACCAGGGATCCGGGCCGAGCACCTCCTCCTGCTCCTCCAGCGCCGTGCGCACCCACGCGATCGGCACCATGCGGGGATTGGCGATACGCCGGTAGGCGATGGTCTTCGCCGCCTCGAACGCCTTCACCAGGTTGGTCGGCAGCCAGGGATATTTGTCGACGATCTCCTGCTTGATGGTGGTGACGTGCATGATCGGGAATATCCCGGTGCGCCGGAAATAGGCGAGCTCAATCTCCTTGTAGTTCGGAAACAGGCGCACGATCTGCTTGTCGCCGGCGAGAAACCGGCGCGGCAGCTCCGGCGACAGCATGGCGGGAATCTCGCCGTCCGCCAGCATGACATCGAGCTGCTTGCCGGGCGCGATCATCTCGATGCGGAGGTCCTTGGGCGGCGTGAACGGGACGTCCTCGCTGCGCTCGACCACCCAGGTCACCTGCCGGTGGGGGAGCCCATAGTCCTCCTCCAGGATGCCGCGCATCCAGATGTTGGACGCCGGCTGAAAGTTCGTTCCGCCCACCTTCTTGCCGATCAAATCCTTCGGCTCGCGAATGCCAGCTGCGGCATTGACGAATAGAAAGCCGTGCCGGAAGCGCCGATGCAGGAACACCGGGATGGCGGTGAGCGGCGCACGCACGATAGAGTTGCCGCTGCTCGCCAGCGCGGCCTGATCGCGCTCCATGAAATAGGCCCCGACATTGGCCTCGCAGACATCGAACTCGGCCTTGCGCGCCATGCGCCAGTGGCGCTCGCGCGGGCCCATGCCGGTGAGCATCACGAGCTCGATGCCGTCGGCTTCGACCGCCCCCTCCTTGAGCGCGCGTACGATCTCGTAGTCGCCGCAGGCCACGGTCAATCGCAACTTTCCCGTCATCGAATTCCCTTAGCGTTGAAACATGATCTCTTCCGAAAACCGGTTCCCACTTTTCGGCATCATGCTTCTTAGAGTTGGAGCATGATCTTTTCCGAAAACCGGTGCCCACTTTTCCGGGACATGCGCTCCAGAGCGCATCCCGATTGGATCGAATCGGGATGCGCTCTGGATCTTTTGCTTTTGCGCATGTCCCTATCGGAAAACCGGTGCCCACTTTTCCGGGACATGCGCTAGTCCGTGTGCCAGCGGCCGAAATGCACCTCCGCCCGCCGCACGATCTCGTTGAGCACGATTGCCATGGCGGCAAGCACGGAGATCAGCCCGAACAGCCGGGTCGGATCGAAGTTCTGGGTGAACAGCGTGGTGAAGTAGCCGATGCCCGCGGTCGAGACATAGAGCTCGGCCAGCAGCACGCCGAGCAGCACGCCGGTCATGCCGAGCCGCATGCCCGTGAAGAAGCTTGGAATCATGTGCGGGAAGATCACGTAGCGCAAGACCTGCCACCGGCTCGCGCCCATCGAGCGCGCGCTTGTCAGCAGGATCGGCTTGACGTTCTGCACCCCCGCGACCACCGTCACCACCACGGGAAAGAAGCCGTGGCTCACGCCGAAGGCGATCTTGGAGGCGGGACCGATGCCGAAGTACAGAATGAACAGCGGCAGGATGGTGACCTGCGGCGTGCCGTAGAGCAGCAGAATGATCGGCATGAAGCTCTTGCGCGCGAACGGCTGCAGGCCGACGGCGAGCCCGATCGCCAGGCCGATCACGACCGAGAGCACGAACGCGACCGCGAGCTCGGAGAACGTGACGCGCAGGGCGGCCGGCACGCCGCGCGTCTCGAACACCTCGGGCAGCGACAGCAATATCCGCGACGGCGGGCTCAGGAACATGGGATCCACCAGGAAACGCGCGGCGATCTCCCAGCAACAGAGCAGAACGACGATGACGGCGACGCGCGCCACCCACGGGCGCGCAAGCATGCGCCGGAGCGGTGCTCGGCCCGCGGGCTTCACGGGTGCTTGCCCCGGGCTTCGAGCGCAGACACCAGCGCGTTGAGGATGGCGGCAATGGCGACGACGAAGATGATGTAGGCGAACATCCGCGCCATCTCCATGCCCTCGGCAAGCTGCACGATGCGATGCCCGAGCCCGGCCAGCGATGCGATGGTCTCGCTGCCGATGATCGAGAGCAGCGCGATGGTAAATCCCATGCGCATGCCGGTCAGCATGATCGGCAGCGCCGCCGGCAGCAGCGCGTAGCGAAACAGCTGGTAGTCCGACGCGCCCATGGAGCGCGCCGCCGTCAGCAGCACCTTGTCGACGTAGCCGAAGCCGGCGACGGTGCTGAGCGCGATCGGAAAGAAGCCGATCGTGGCGCCGAGCGCGATCTTCGAGGCCGGGCCTAGGCCGAACAACAGCACATAGAGCGGCAGGAACAGGATGATCGGGATCGCGTAGACGGCGGCAAACAGCGGCTCGAACGCCCGGATGCGGTACTGCGACCGGCTGACGAGGTAGCCGGCGACGGTGCCTAAGCTGGCGGCGATTGCGAACGCCGCCGCGAGCTCGCCGAGCGTGACCCGCAGATCGTCAATGAATTCGCCGCTGATCAGGATGGCCCAGAAGTCGCCCAGCACCGCGACCGGATTGGGAAGGAGCAGCGGGTTGACCCCCCAGCGCGTCGCGCCGAGGTACCACAGCACGACCAGCGCGACCACGAACGCGGCCTGAACGGCGCGGCTGGCGAGGCGTCCCTCATTGCCGGCGGGCCTCACGGCGTCGCCTCGGCGCCGGTATGCGCCATGGTCTTGCGGATCTCCTCGTGCAGCAGCCCGTAGAGCTGATTGCGGATCTCGGTGAACTTGGCCGAGGTGACAAACTCGGGCTGGCGCGGATGCGGCTCGTCGACCGCGATGATCGTCTTGATCGCGCCGGGACGCGCGGAAAACACCGCGACACGATCGGCCAGGAACGTCGCCTCGCCCAGGCTGTGGGTCACGAACACGATCGTCTTGTCGGTGCGCGACAGCAAGACCGAGAGCTCCTCCCCCAGGATCATGCGGGTCTGCTCGTCGAGCGCGCCGAACGGCTCATCCATCAGGAGGATGCCGGTCTCCAGGCTGAGCGCGCGCGCAAGCGCGGCGCGCTGGCGCATGCCGCCCGAGAGCTGTGCGGGATAGTGCTGCGCGAATTCCTCAAGACCGACCGCGGCGAGCGAGCGTCGCGCGCGCGCCGCACGCTCGGCCCGCGCCACGCCTTGGAATACCATGCCGAGATCGATGTTCTCCATCACGGTATTCCACGGGAATAGCGCATTCTCCTGGAATACGAAGGCGACCTCGCGCGGCATCGGCCCTGTTACGCGCTTGCCGAGAACGTCTACCGTTCCGTCGGTGGGCGACATCAGCCCGCCGACGATATTCAAGAGGGTCGACTTGCCGCAGCCGCTCGGTCCGATCAGGCAGATGAGCTCGCCGCGCGCGATGTCGAGCGAAGTGTCGCGCAGCGCGCGCACGTGACGTGCGTCGCCCGGTTCGCCGAATTGGTGCGCGACGCCGCTGATCCGGATCGCCACGGAACTGGGCGTCATGCGATCTTCCCGTCAGTTCGCCGGCAGGAAGGCTTCGGTATAGAGCGCACTCATGTCGGGCTCGTGCGGGAGCGTCTTCATCTCAACGAACGACCGGCGCAGCACCGCCAGCGCCTTGGGATCGAACCGGCCGGTGTCCGAGAACATCGGCATCAGCTCGTCGTAGATGGCGCTCGTGGTGGCGGCGTCGGTGCCCATGACCTCGCCTGCGATCGCCACCGTCGCCGGCTTGTCCTTGCGCATGAACGCGATGGTCTCGAACCAGCCGGCGAGAAAGGCCCGCAGCGCCCCGGGTTTTTGCGCGATCGCCTTGTCGGTCGCGAAGATGACGTGGATGTGGAAGTCCTTCACCAGCTCGCCGAAGCGCAACAGGATCCGGCCGTCGCCGCGTTGCACGAAGTTGAGCGCCTGCGCGAGGTTGACGATGGCGGCGTCGATCGACCTGGTCTTGAGCGCGGCAATCCTGCTGGCGTCGTCGCCGATCGCAACCTGCGTCATGCCCTCGTAGCTCCAGCCCTGTTGGCGCGCCACCTCGCTGATGATCCAGCTCGTCACGGAGCCGACGGTCGAGACCCCAACCTTGCGGCCCTTGAGGTCGCCGACCTTGCCGACTGCGCCGTCGGCGCGGACCACGAGCGCGAACAGGAGCGGCGGACCGGCCATCGCAGCGATGCCCTTCGCCGGCGAGCCTTTGACGATGAAGGCAAGGCCGGGGCCGGAGCCGAGCGCGACGTCGATGCCGTCGGCGGCCATGGCCTGCTGCAGCCGGGCGTCGCCGCCGAAGCTGCTGATCTCGAGCGCGAGGCCGTGCCTGGCGAAAATGCCGGTGCGGGCGCCGATGTCGGCCGGCACGAAGGAGAACGCGTCGCGTCCGGCCTTGCCGACCCGCAGCGCCTCAGCCGATGCGGGCGTGATCCCGGCTCCCGCCAGGGCAGCGCAAGTAAATACGATTGCGGCAAACCGATGCCACCTGCGCGACTTCTCCCTGCAAGCGGCAGGGCTATCGCATATGGCAATTGTCGGGTGGCGCCAAGCTCTCCAGCCGTCGTGTGGCCCCTGGGTCCCGGATCTTCGCTCGCTGGCGCTCGCTTGTCCGGGACACGAAATTATCGTGTCCCGGGCGAGTGTAGCGAGCGCCCTTGCGCGAGCGGAACGAGACCCCGATCTCGGGCTTGCCCGAGATCGGCACTTATATGCGCGCAGGTCGGGTAAACCCGACCTGCGTGGACCCAGCGCAAGACGTGCGAAGCGCCCGATCGGGAGCCGCGCCGCCTCATATGCGATTGCCCTGCCGCAAGCGGGGAGTACACCGGGCTCGCGCCATGTGCGGTGGTCCCAAGCGGAGTGTTGCAGCCCTCGCCTCGCAATGACCGCGTCGATCATTCCTTCGCCCCTTGCTTCGCGTTTCCTCGCTTCGATGTTATCGCATTTCTGGCCTGTTCGGTCGCGGCCTTGTCGATGCTGAGATCGTCCCGCACCACCACCCCATAATGCTCGCGTGCGGATGTCGGCGACACCAGCTCTTCCTCGACGTCGGCACGTACCGCCGCGGGGTCGCGTTCCAGCGGATCGCCCCAACCGCCGCCGCCGCCGGTGCGCACGATCACTTCCGCTTTCACCGGCACCGGATGGTGCGCTCCGCCCATGACGCGGAACTCGGGCTCGCCCGGCTCGCGCAACAGGTACATGCCGTATTCACCGGGCCCGCCGCCCCACAGCCCCCAGGGGGGGCACTCACTCCGGCGCACCAGCTCGAAGTTCCACTTGCCCTCGACCAGATTGCGAACGCGCATGTCGATGCCAAGTCCGCCGCGAAACTTGCCAGCGCCGCCGGAATCGATGCGCAGCCTGCGTTCCTCGACCAGAACCGGGCACTTGAGCTCGATGCCTTCGATCGATCCGTTGCGGACATCGCCCTGGCATACCGAGACGGTGCCGGACTCGCCGTCCTCGAACGGCCGTCCGCCCCAGCCGCCGCCTTCGATGCTCTGCACCACGAAGCGCCGCTTGCTCACGGGATGCGTGCCGAAGAACACGACCGCGCCTCCGAGCAGCCCATGGTGTCCGGCCGGCACCCGCTCCGGCATCGCCGGAGCGAGCGCCGCGACGATGGTGTCGACCACCATCGGCACGATCATGCTCCAGGTCGACATCGGCGCGGGAAAGCGCGCCATCATGATGTTGCCCTCGGGAATGATCACCTCGAGCGCGCGGAACGAGCCCTCGTTGACGGGGTCGAGCGGGGCGGTGAGCGCCTTGTAGGCCACGCGCGCGCCCGCCAGCGTGCGCGAATTGATGGCGGCGCGGCGCTCGCGCGAGCAGCCCGACAGATCGATGGTCATCGCGCCCTTGTCGATGGTGACCTTGGCGTGGATGGGGACCGGCTCGCCGCGGGTGACGCCATCCTCATCGAGCGCGGCCTTGGCTTCATAAACGCCATCGGCAAGCTGCGACACCATGTTGCGGCACTTGGTCTCGGTCTCGTCGAAGATGCGCGCGATCGCGGCGAGAATGGTGTTTCGGCCGTACTTGTCGAACAGCTCATCCATGCGGCGTGCGGCGAGCCGGCAGGCCGCCATCTGCGATTTCATGTCGCCAAGCGAGGATTCGGGAAAGCGGATGTTGTCCTTGAGCACGCGGTAGAGTTTTTCGTCGAGCTTGCCCTTCTCGTAGATCTTGAGCTGGTCGAGCTGCAGCCCCTCCAGCCAGGGGT
>DATBKV010000253.1:0-11352 GCA_036555745.1 Xanthobacteraceae bacterium
TCGTTACCTGGTTTGCCGAGACGATGGAGGAGAAGCGCCTCCACCCTTTGCTCGCAATCGCCATCTTCACCGTCGTGTTCCTCGCCATTCACCCGTTCCAGGACGGCAACGGCCGGCTCAGCCGTATCCTCACGACGCTCATGCTGTTGCGGGCAGGCTATGCCTACGTGCCCTACAGCTCGTTTGAAAGCGTCATCGAGCAAAGCAAGGAAGGCTACTATCTGGCGCTGCGGCAAACCCAAGGGACGATCCGCACCGGCAACTCTGACTGGGAGCCGTGGCTCCTGTTCTTCCTAGGCGCGTTGCGACAGCAGAAGGAGCGTTTGGCGAAGAAGATCGCGCGCGAGAAGCTCGTGGTCTCGAGCCTGCCGGAACACTCCGTACGGATTCTGGATCAGGCGCGCGCGCACGGCCGCGTCACCATCGGCGAGATGGCCAGGCTGACCGGCGTCAGCCGCAACACGCTCAAGGAGCACTTTCGGCAACTGGTCGAGAAGGGCTATCTCGCAAAGCAAGGCGGCGGCCGTTCGACCTGGTACGTGCTGACCTGAACCGGACTGTCCGCGTGCGTCTCGATCAGCGGTGCAGGAGGCTTCCTGCCGACGGGCTGTGGCGCGCTCGAGCCCGGTAATGTCAGCCTTGGCAGCTCCTCAGCCACGCGATGGCGCCGGGTGCGGCCGACCGTACTGGGGCCGCGCCATGCACGTAACGTGCACGTAAGCAACGGCCTCGTCCGTGCTTCCCTTCGCGAGATCGATCGGCCGGTGGGGCGGATCATTGTGGAGCCGCCGCAGCGCCATCATGAGACCGTTCCTTCGGTCAATCCGAGAGTCCTCGACAATTTGGAAGGTCGAGGCCTTCAAATCAACGGAGTGCTCTTGTGAGAACGCTGGCACTGGATCGTTCCCCGCATGGTCGGTGGGTGGATCGCGATGGGCGCTCAAAGGGCGGAGCTTGTTCAATCCCCATGGAGCCACATCTCACCAAGCTTATAATCCCGGTTGCACTTTCCAATAGCCAGGCTCCACCAGTTTAATTCCATGCGTTTGGCTTACATCCGATTTTAGACGCTTGGTCAACCGCAGCTTTTGTTTGTCCGCTGGAGCAGTCTGCAGCCATTCCACCCGTCCCGATAAATGAGTTGGTTTTATAATCAGTCGTACACCCCCGAATTTACCCTCGAGAAGGGCGGTTTCACCAGCCATCGGCGGACTTCCGCCGCCCAAGGAGGGAGTGTTCCATCGGACGATACACGGAATGCCTTAAAAAAAACCCGGCTTTACTGCCAGGCCATGCTTCAAACTGGGGGTCCGCCGGTCGGTTCCCGTGTTGTCCGCTGCTCATTCGATAGCAGCTATAACCGGGATCAAGAGATTCCGCCATCGATCAGGTTTGTCCGCCCGCTCTTGCTGAGAAAAGCAGATGATTTTGCCCGTTCGAAGAGCCAGCCATTTTGAATTGAAATGAAAGCGCCGCCTTAAGTGCATTGGAGGCTCAGGAAGTGGCAGTTCTATAAAAACAGGGCGAATGCGCGGCTCATGCTTCGGATGGTCGTCACTCTGCATCCATCAGGGGGACGCGTACAACATCATAGGCGGTTTCTCAAAAATGCCGCCTTTGCACTGTTTGACTGGGGCACGAGCACGACTGCGACGCCATGCGTCAGGCGCGCGTGCGGTGTAGGGCGCCGCTGGAGAGGAGGGGTGGCCGGTTGCACGGGGCAGTCGGCCAAAACCGACGCCGTAAATCCCCTACGGCGCCCGGAGACGGAGGGGTGTCAGCATTAGCACTGGAATTTGACGGCGGCCGGCCGGGCCGCCGCCCCGAGGTAGGTTTTGAGTCATCGGCGGCATTCAAGCAAGCGGCGCCCGCAACGCGCGATGCGGCGGCGCGCGCGAGCGCGCGCGGCCTTGACTGGTTCACGTTTTTCCTCGACGACATGCAAACCGGCTTCGGTCCTTTCGTCGCGATCTATCTGACCGCGAACGCGTGGACGCAGCTCGACATCGGCCTTGTTTTGACCGTCGGCGGACTGGTGGCGCTCGCCTGTCAAATGCCCAGTGGGGCGCTGGTCGATGCGATACGTTGCACGCGGCTGCTTGCCATACTTGCGGTGGCCGCGATTTGCTTGAGCGCGCTTGCGCTCGCCATCTGGCCCAGCTTTTTGGTCGTCATGGGAGCGCGCGTGCTGCATGCGGCGGCAAGCTGCGTGCTCGGGCCCGTCATTGCTGCAATCAGCCTGGGCCTGGTCGGCCACGCCGCGCTCGGAGCGCGACTCGGCCGCAATGCCCGGTTCGGATCGATTGGCAACGGCTTTGGCGCCGCGGCAATGGGCCTATGTGGATACCTCGTGTCCAATCAGGCGGTATTCTTCCTCACGGCCGCGCTCGCCGCACCAGCGATATTGGCGCTTGGGCGCATCCGCGCCGGTGAAGTAGACCATGCAAGCGGCACCGAGGTCGGCTCTGCAAGCGTCAGCGTGCGCACGCTATTGCGTGACCGCCGGTTGCTTATATTTGCCGGCTGCAACTTGCTGTTTCAGCTCGCGAACGCGGCGATGCTGCCGCTGATGGGCGGGATCTTGACCCTGCGCGCGAGCGAATGGGCGACGACCTTGATCGGGGCCTGCATTGTCGTGCCGCAACTCGTCGTCGCCGGAATTGCTCCTTGGGTTGGCCGGGTTGCGGATTCGTGGGGGCGACGACCGCTGCTGTTCCTCTGCTTTGGAGCCCTCGCAGCGCGCGGGGTGCTGTTTGCGTTCGTGACCAACCCCTATCTGGTTGTTGCCGTGCAACTTCTCGATGGCGTGTGCGCGGCAGCCCTGGGCGTGACTCTGCCGCTTGTCGTGGCGGACATCACGCGTGGGACGGGACGTTTCAATCTCGCTCTCGGCATCGTTGGTAGCGCGGTAAGCATCGGTGGCGCGTTGAGCACCACGCTCGGCGGTTATGCGATGGATCATTTCGGCAGGAGCTTCGCCTTCTTCAGCCTCGCATTCGTTGGCGCTTGCGGTCTGGTCTTGGTTGGACTGTTGCTGCCGGAGACACGTCGTGCGCGGCCGATCTGTACGGAAGAAGACGACGCAAGCATTGCCCCAGAAAGCGGCGCTGTGCCGATTGGACTGGCTCCTAGCTCAAATTTTGAGGATGTGGAATTTGGCCAGTTGAGGCGGACGCGCGAGGGCGACATCGGCATGCGGCTCGTTACAGCCAGGGCCGAGCCCGAAGTCGCTGGATGAGCTTCTCGGTAATCTCGGCAAATGCCCCTGAAAGGGGATGAAATGTAAAGCGTACCATGTGTCTTCCTGGCGGAACGGAGACCGCACGGAAGATCACATCGGCCTTCAGGATCTCTCGCGGCTTGCTGTCCACGGTTGCTCGCCACCATGGATGCCAGACGTCGTTGAGAAGCAGAATACCGCCCGAGGGCGCCTCGACATCGATGTCGACCTCCGTGTTGGTGTAGCGGGTCAGGCGTGCCCCACCCGGCACCGTTCCGGCTTCCATTGTTCGCGGAATGATGGGCGCTCCGTTCAACAGGACCGTCCGGCGCGGATCGACATCGGACGGCCAACCATTCGCAATGAGCCGATCGAAATCGGCGACGCGCCAGTCGGTCAGTAGCATAACGCGCGGCAGGGCGCGGGGATTTTCGTAAACGTAGGCGTCCTGCGTCTGCGCGATGAGGGTAAGATCGCCGGGTTGAAGCGACGGGTCGACTTTCTCAAGGGGCACGCCAACCACGATGAAGCGCAGGCCGAGCAGGTCGGCAAAGACCGAGCGATAAGAGGGAAAGAGCGGTGAGAAACGGCGTTGGTCCAAGTACGCGACCGTATCGCCGACACCCGTCGCATCGTAGAACCACTTGAGCCGCAGCGGATTGTGCCCAAACGCATGTTCGCATCCATGGACCATGCAGAGGTTCGGCCAATGGTAGGCAATGTCGGTCAGCTCGACTCGATCGTGCCGGTGGGACCCCGAGCTCGCAGCGAGTCTCGAGCTTAGGAATGCCAAGGTCTCATTCTTGGTGTCGACGCGCAGCGCATCGAAGTGCGACGGTGCCATTCCGGTCGATACATGCGGCGAGTTGTTCCAGGCGAGATCGGCGGCGACGAAGGCGGCAAGCGACAGCATAGGGGCGACAGGCGACCGGGCATGGAGTTGACGTGCGAGGAAGAGAGTGATGATCGCCCCGCCGGTAAAAACCAGCGCAGTGACGACCGGCATGGTCACGGGCCCGATCTTCACGATTGTATGGGCGAGCCACAATGCCATTAAAACAAGCGCAATTGAAATTGTGAGCTCGGTCGCGCGCTGGGTACGGGTGGGGCGAGGCACCGTGCCTTCCAGCCAGCGATGCACGAGATAGCCGGCGAGGATTGCGAGTAGCGCGCCGAGTACAAAAGTCGCATCAGCAGGTCGGCGGAACAGATTCACTCCCGGCACGAAGTCGTATATGACGTGGAAGGCCGGCGTGTACCATCCAATTGCATAGAGCAAGACGACGCCCGCAGAGATCGAAAAGAAGCGAACGTCGTGCGACCAGGCGAGGCCACGAACGATCCCGAAGGAGATGACAACAACAAGCGGCAGGGCCCCCGCGTAGACTAGGCCCATGTTCTTAGCGAGATTGATTTCGCCGCCTCCGAGTACGGCCTTCCAGGGCCAGGTCCCCGGCCCCCAGTATTCCAAGTCCGCGGGATTCATCGCACGGAAGAGGTCGGAAAAAGCGAGAGTCAGCAGATGGGCGGGATGCAACGAGCCGAGCCCCGCTACGGTCCACGCGATCTCAGGTCGATTCGATCGTGCGACGAGCAGCGCCGTCATGGTCACTGGCACAATGGCGACTAGTCCGCCAGTAATGCAACCGGCTGCCAGCGGGTTGATGCTTGCGCGCACCCGTTTCGCGTAATTCTCCCCCCCGACCCAGTGGCTGACGACGAAGCCGACCAAGACATACAGGAGGATCAGCGCCACTTGATTGCGTCCGAGCGCCAGGAGCCCACCGAAGATGCCCGCAACCACGCCGATGCGCCACTCGGACCGTTCGAGTGCGCGCGCCAGTATCCAGAGCGTCAAGGGGAAATAAGCGAGGCTGATGATCTCGCCAGTGTGCTGCAATCGGGAATTGGCCGCGCCCCCAAAGGCGAAGGTGAGCGCCGCGACGAGACCGCCAGCCGGGTGCCAGCCGCGATCCTGGAAGTACAGAATGATACCGGCACCGCCGACTAGCAGATAGGCGAACGTCAAGCCGTCAACTGCGCGGAAGCTCGGCGCTGGATCGAAATAGGCGAGCAGAAAATGCAGCGGCGAGAAGATCAGCGACTGTGGATCCGAAATGAGCGGCCAACCGGCAAACACGTTGGGCGTCCAGAACGGGCACTGGCCGGTTGCCAGCGACCTTGCGAGAAACTGCAACGACGGCAGAAATTGCGATTTGGCGTCCCAGGGAATGGTGACCAGCCCGGACAGCCATGGCCACGCGGGTACCAGAAACGCGACCGCGAAAAGCGCGATGGTGACTCCCAAAGGCGCGTGTGCTGACGCAGATCGGGCACGGCTATCGATCGCTGCTGCTGAATTTAGTTTCGGGCAGGTTGTGTCGTTCGACACGAACATTCCAACGGAGCTCCTCACTACCCGTCTACTTGGGAGTCTAGGCGCCAGTCGCTCGATAGTCCCCTATGGACCGAACATCCACAACTGCTTTTCTCGGGTCGGGGATGTGATCGGCGAGCGGTACTCATACTTCGTGCCACTTCCTTTCAACTGATCGAATTCCATTCGGCCCTCGATCGCCCCAGGATCGGATTGCAGGAATCGCATTGAGGGGTGTCACTCAGGGAATGTCAGAGCGATCCTGCAACCGCCGCACTGAGACCCACGCCTCAAACGGATGCAACGTGAGCGCAAGAAACTGGACGCTCCAAGAACTTAGTTCTTACCCTTCTGCTCAGCCGCCCTTCGGTCGCGGGAAATAGGGTCCACAGCCCGCCAATGTTTTTTCATCATCCCAGGGAGGCTGAAACAAAGCCCCATTCCGGCCTGGCCTGGTCCGACGATACCCCCGCGGCTGACCCCTTCCTGGCCGTTCAAAAGGCCCGCCTGCTTGTAAGGGTGTCTAGGTGGGTCTGAGCCAGAAAGTTCTGGAAAATATAATGATTTCAAAGGTATCTGGCGGAGAGGGAGGGATTCGAACCCCCGATACGGTTACCCGTATGCCGCATTTCGAGTGCGGTGCTTTCAACCACTCAGCCACCTCTCCGAAACGAAGGCGGAAGATCGCGGTCCGGCGCGCGCTATGTATCGACTGCCGTCCGGCAGAACAAGGCCGCGGCATCGCCGTCGCGTGCGCGACCGCGCTGCACGACGCGAGAAAAAAAACGCAGCGCGTCCTTTGTGGTGCGCTCCGCGTTGCCGCGGCCCGCCGCTCAGTACCTGGCATCGCCTCGTCCCCGCGCCCCCGGCCCCCGCGTGACTCGCCGAGCGGCCCCGCGGCGATGCCACGCCTCGCCTGCGAAGGTCTGCGCTGCCCGTTCTGATGGGACCCTTGCGCTCCCGCTGACGCTATGATGCGCTCCGCCGCCGGTGCCGCCGCCGGCGGTCCGATCGTCTTCCACATCGCGGGAGCCCGCCGCCGTGCTCTTATCGTTTCGCTCCTGCGTCGGCGCGCCGGTGTCGCCGGTCCGCCGCGACGCAGGCTCTCGCCGCCGCGGCAAGCTTTGCGGGCTCGCTGTGCTGGCTGCATCGGCGCAAGCGCTCGCGGGCGGCAGCGCGCATGCCCAGAAGCTCGAGGCGCGATACGTGATCTCGATGACCGGCATCCGCGTCGGCCAGAGCGCCTGGACGGTGCGCATCGAAGCCGACCGCTACTCCGCCTCGGCGACCGGCGGCAGCGTCGACCTGATGAGCGTGCTGGTGCGGGGGGAAGGCTCCGCCCGCGTCTCGGGCAGCATCAAGGACGGCCGTCTGGTGCCTGTGGAATTTTCGGCGAAGCTGGTCGAGGAGGGGGAGAAGTCCGATCTGAAGATGACCCTCGACGACGGTGTCGTCACCGCGGTCGAGACCGATGCCCCGCCTCCCGGGCCCGACCGGGTGCCGTTGACCCAGTCGCATGTGACGGGAGTGACCGACCCGCTGACTGCGCTGCTCATCCCCGATCAGCCCGACAGCGGCAGCGCGCCCAACAAGGCGAGCTGCAACCGCACGCTCGCCATCTTCGACGGGCGCCGGCGCTACGACCTCGTCCTGTCGTTCAAACGGATCGAGGAGGTACGCGAGGTCAAGCTCCCCGGGCCCGTCCTCGTCTGCAACGTCATCCTGCATCCCATCGCCGGCCATCGCGCCAACAGCATGATCGTCAAATACGTTGCCGACCGGCGCGACATGGAGATCTCGTTCGCGCCGATCGCAGGGACGAATGTGCTCGCGCCCATTCGTCTCGTCGTCCCGACCCTGATCGGCACCATGGCGGTGCAGGCCGCCGCGTTCGAGACTTCGCCGGTTACGGCGCCGTGAGTGCGGGAAGTTGTAGGGTGGGTTAGCGTGCGAGCCGGCCCCACCGGCTCGCGCGCGTAACCCACCACGCGATCGACGGTGCGCCGCCGTGTCGCGGTGGGTTACGCCATGCAAGTCGGCTGCAGCCGACTTGCATGGCTAACCCACCCTACGACATCTTTACCCCTTCAGATCGTGGTTCCTGATCGGCAGCGAGCGGATGCGATGGCCGGTGGCCGCGAAGATCGCGTTGCACAAGGCTGGCGCGACGACGGCAACCGGAGGCTCGCCGACCCCGCTCCACGGCTCGCCGCTCGCCATGATGACGGTCTCCACCACCGGCATGTCCGCAAGACGCAGCATGCCGTAGTCCTGGAAATTCGACTGCTCCACCCCGCCGTTCCTGATCGTGATCTCGCCGTAGAGGGCGGCAGAGAGCGCGAACACGGTCGCGCTCTGCACCTGCGCCTCGATCGTGCGCGGGTTGACCACCAGTCCGCAATCGATGGCGCTGATCACGCGCTTGACCCGCACGCCTTCCGCCACCGCGGCCTCGATCACGGCGGCCGTGCAGGTGCCCTGCACCTCGTTGAGCGCGATGCCGCGATAAGAGCCCTCCGGCGACGGCTTCCCCCACTCTGCGCGGTCCGCGACCGCATCGAGCGCGGCGCGCAGCCTCCCCGCGCGCGGGTGACCGCCGAGCAGCTTGCGCCGATACTGATAAGGATCGGCGCCCGCGGCGTGGGCGAGCTCGTCGAGGAAGCATTCGCGGAAGAAGCAGTTCTGGGTGTGATTGACGCAGCGCCAGAAGCCGACCGGCACGGGCGTCGGGCGCATCGCATAATCCGCGAGATAGTTCGCCACGTCGTAAGGCATGTCCTCGACGAAGCCTTCCTGGAACTGCTTGTCCACATGGCCCGGCAGCAGCATGGGAAGGAGCGACGGGCCGGTCAGCCGCACGTGCCAGGCGATCGGCTCGCCGGCGGCGCCGATGCCGGCGCGCATCCGCGCCATCGCCATGGGGCGGTAGAAGTCGTGGCGCATGTCCTCCTCGCGCGTCCACACCACCTTGACCGGCTGCGGCACGTGGCCGGCGATGCGAACGGCGAGCCCGATGAAATCCTGGATCAGATCGCGGCGTCCGAAACCGCCGCCGAGCATCGTCCGGTGCACGATGACGTTGGTGCGCGGGACACCCGCCGCCTGGGCGGCGGTAACGAGCGCGGCTTCGCCGTTCTGGGTGGGTGTCCACACCTCGACCTCGTCGCCGCGCACGTGCGCGGTCGTGTTCTGCGGCTCCATGGTGGCATGCGCCAGGAACGGCACGGCGTAATCCGCCTCGATGCGCCGATCGGTGGCGGCGAACGCCGCCGCGAAGTCGCCGTCGCTGCGCCCGGCCGCGGCTTCCTCCGCGGCAAGGCCGCGGCGCAGATAGGCGGCGATGTCCGCCGTGGAGACGCCGGCGTTGTTGCCGAGATCCCAGCTCACCTCGAGCGCTTCGAGCGCCTTTCTTGCCCGCCACCAATCCTCGGCAATGATCGCGACCGCGTCGTCCAGCGTCACCAGCTTGCGTATTCCGCTCATTCCTCTCGTTCGCGAGTCGTCGACCGATTTGAGCTTCGCGCCGAAGGCCGGAGCCTGGAGCACGGCGGCGTAGAGCATGCCGGGCAGGCGCACGTCGATGCCGTAGGTCGTCTCGCCCGACACCTTGCCGGGGACGTCGAGCCGCCGCTGCGGCGTGCCCAGCAGCCGCCATTCGCCGGGCTCTTTCAGCTTGACCTCGACAGGCACGCGGCTCTGCGCCGCGGCGGCCGCGATCTCGCCGAAGCTCACCGTGCGCCCGCTCGGCAAATGAGTGACGACACTGTTGCGGGCGCGGCATTCCGATGCCGCCACCTCCCAGCGCGCCGCCGCGGCGGCAACCAGCATCTCGCGCGCGGCAGCGCCGGCTTTGCGCAGCGCCTGCTGGGAGCTGCGCACGGAGCGGCTGCCGCCGGTCGACATGTCCCCCCACGCACGCTGGTGGCGCATGTTGTCTTGCGGCGCGACGAGCTCGGTCCTCACCTTGCTCCAGTCGCATTCCAGCTCTTCCGCCACCAGCATGGGCAAGGCCGTCAACACGCCCTGGCCCATCTCGGCTCTGGCGACGCGGATGGTGACGGAATCATCCGGGGCGATGAGGATCCAGGCGTTGACCTCCGTGCCGGCGGCCTGGGTGCCGGCCGCTTGCGCGTGCGCCAGGCGGGGGCCGCCGAGCTCGAAGCCGAGCGCGAGGGTGCCCCCCAGCGCGGCGACGCTCGCAAGCAGCGATCGACGGTCGATCGGGATCGAATTCACGGGAATGCAAACGATTGGCGGTCGGGCTGGTTAGCTGAGGCTCGTCCGAGCGGTTGTAGCGAGAAAAGCCAAAGCCCGCGAGGGGTTCCCACGACGCTCCGATCCGCCCCTTGCTTTCGTAGAGGCGACGCGGGGTCCCAAAAAACGCAAAGCGTTTTTTGGGGTGCCGACGCATGCGTCGCTCTCTTGCAGCTTGCGGAATTCGCGCCGCAGGCTCATGAAATTTGCGCGCCGTTGTGCCTGCGAGGAGGAGCGAGATGCCGACCCCGAAATACCAGACCGTGCTGATCGAGAAGGAGGACGGCATCACCTGGCTGATCATGAACCGGCCGGAAAAGCGCAATGCCATGAGCCCGCAGCTGCATGTGGAGATGGACGAGGCGCTCGCCGCGCTCGCGGTCGATCAGGAGACCCAGGTGCTGGTGCTCACCGGCGCCGGCGAGGCATTCTGCTCCGGCCAGGACATCAAGCTTTATTTCCGCGCCAACGATGACGACCCCGCCGCTCGCGCCAAGGCACGCCACGCATCCAACCAGTGGCGATGGCACCGGCTCTCGACGTTTCCCCAGCCGACCATTGCGATGGTCAACGGCTACTGCTTCGGCGGCGGCTTCACCCAGGTCTGCGCCTGCGACCTTGCGGTCGCCGCCGACGATGCGGTGTTCGGGCTTTCGGAAGTGAACTGGGGCATCCTTCCGGGCGGCATCGTGTCGTGGAACGTGGCGCAGATGCTCAACTTCCGCGACGGCATGTACTACGCGCTCACCGGCGACACCTTCGACGGCAGGAAAGCCAGGGAGATGGGCTTCATCAATTTCTCCTTCCCGCGCGACGCGCTCAGGGCCGAGACCATCAGGCTTGCCCAGAAGCTCATGCAGAAGTCTCCCGCGGTGCTGCGCTACACCAAGGAGGCGCTGCGGGCGGTGCGCTTCATGAACGAGCCCCAGGCCGCGGATTACCTCAACGCCAAGAGCGATGCGTTGCGCTTTGTCGACAAGGAGGACAGCCGCAGCCAGGGCATGAAGCAGTTCCTGGACGACAAGTCCTATCGGCCCGGCTTCGGCCCGTTCAGCCGCGAGAAGGCCAGGCGCGCGTGATCCTGCCGCACGCGCTCGCGCGCCGCAGCGCAATCCTCTTGACGAACCGGTCCTCGCTTTGGTTTGATCTAAACATAAGACACCAGGGCGCTTCCCGCTAAGGAGACCAACTTGAACCACAACGCGTCAAAAAAAACCGACCGCAAGACGGCCAGCCACCTCCTCAAGAATGTAGTCAAGCCGAAGCCCCAGCGCCCCGCGCGCCGCGCCGAGTTCAGATCTTCGCCGTGGTACGAGAAGGCGGCGCAGTCGATCGCGGTCAGCGCGAGAGTTTCGTAGGGGCGACCCACCGGGTCGCCCGCTGCGTTTCACTCCGGCTCGAGCCGCCGCGGCGTCCACGCGCTGTGCAGCATCAGCGCGATACCGCCGGCCAGCATCGGCAGCGACAGCACCATGCCCATGGTGAGGCCGTGGGCAAGCTG
>DATBKV010000254.1:0-27484 GCA_036555745.1 Xanthobacteraceae bacterium
GAGCAGGGAGGAAGCCGGTGGCCATGTCGTGACATATTGGAACCGGCGCTGCGCTTTGCCGTTTATTCACCCGGGCCTAGGAGAACCCCATGACCCTCACGGTCGCCCACATCACGCCGCTGGTCGCCCTCATTGCCGGAATTCTGATCCTGATCGTGCCGCGACTGTTGAACTATGTCGTCGCCATCTACCTGATCATCGTGGGCGTCACCGGGCTCAACGCCATCTACCACTTCTTCCGCTGACGACGTCGCCCGCGTCGTGACTGCAAGGGGCGGGATTTACTCGAGTTCGTGATTGCATGGCCAGATCGACATCACTCCGCAGTCGTTCGCACAAGACATCCGCCCCGGCGCGCAAGGCAGCTGCGGCGCGCAAGCCGGGCGTGGCGGGCAAGCGCGCGCCGCGCGCAGGCAAGGGCGCGCCAGGCAGAAGCAAGACGACGAAGTGGGTGTACCGCTTCGGCAACGGCAAGGCCGACGGGCGCGCCGACATGCGCGAGCTGCTCGGCGGCAAGGGCGCGGGGCTCGCGGAGATGGCCAATCTCGGCCTGCCGGTACCGCCCGGCTTCACCATCACCACCGCGGTCTGCACCTACTACTACGACAACGATAAGCGCTATCCGCCCGGCCTGCGCGCGGACGTCGAAGCCGCGCTCGCCGAGGTCGGCCGCAGCACCGGCAAGCGCTTCGGCGACAGCGCCAATCCCCTGCTGGTCTCGGTGCGCTCGGGGGCGCGCGCGTCCATGCCCGGCATGATGGACACCGTTCTCAATCTCGGACTCAACGACGCGACCGTGGAGGCGCTGGCGAAGAAATCCGGCGACCGCCGTTTCGCCTACGATTCCTATCGCCGCTTCATCACGATGTATTCCGACGTGGTGCTCGGGATCGCGCACCACCACTTCGAGGAGCTGCTCGACGAGCACAAGGACCGCCGCGGCTACACGCTCGACACCGAGCTCACGGCCGACGACTGGGTCGAGTTGGTCGGACGCTACAAGGAGCGGCTGGAAGAGGAGCGCGGTGAGCCGTTCCCGCAGGATCCGCACGAGCAGCTGTGGGGCGCAATCGGCGCCGTGTTCGGCTCGTGGATGAACCAGCGCGCCATCACCTATCGCCGCCTGCACAACATCCCGGAAAGCTGGGGCACCGCGGTCAACGTGCAGGCCATGGTGTTCGGCAACATGGGCGAGACCTCGGCGACCGGGGTCGCTTTCACGCGCAATCCCTCGACCGGCGACAAGCGCCTGTACGGCGAATTCCTGGTCAACGCCCAGGGCGAGGACGTGGTCGCCGGCATCCGCACCCCGCAGGAGATCACCGAGGCCGCACGCAACGAGGCGGGCTCGGACAAGCCGTCGATGGAGAGCGCGCTGCCGCAGGCGTTCAAGGAGCTCACGCGCATCTACGGCGTGCTCGAGCGTCACTACCGCGACATGCAGGACCTCGAATTCACGGTCGAGCAGGGCAAGCTGTGGATGCTGCAGACCCGCGCCGGCAAGCGCACCGCCAAGGCGGCGCTCAAGATCGCGGTCGAGCTCGCCAACGAGAAGCTGATCACGCGCCAGGAGGCGGTCACCCGCATCGAGCCCGCGGCGCTCGACCAGCTGCTGCACCCCACCATCGATCCCGCCGCCGAGCGCGAGGTGATCGCCACCGGCTTGCCGGCCTCGCCCGGCGCGGCCTCGGGCGAGATCGTGTTCTCGGCCGACGAGGCGGAGGCGCTCAAGGCGAAGGACCGGCGCGTCATCCTGGTGCGGGTCGAGACCTCCCCCGAGGACATCCATGGCATGCATGCCGCCGAGGGCATTCTCACCACCCGCGGCGGGATGACCTCGCACGCCGCGGTGGTGGCGCGCGGCATGGGCAAGCCCTGCGTCTCCGGCGCCGGCGCGCTGCGGGTCGATTATGCCGCCGGCACCATGAGCGCCGCTGGCCGCACGTTCAAGGCGGGCGACGTCATCACCATCGACGGGACGACGGGCCAGGTGCTGGCGGGGCGCGTGCCGATGATCGAGCCCGCGCTGTCGGGCGAGTTCGCGACCTTGATGGGCTGGGCCGACGGCGTGCGAAAACTGGGCGTGCGCGCCAACGCGGATACCCCGAACGATGCGCGCGTGGCGCTCAAGTTCGGCGCCGAGGGCATCGGGCTTTGCCGCACCGAGCAT
Organism: Xanthobacteraceae bacterium; assembly: GCA_036555745.1. Taxonomy (GTDB): domain Bacteria; phylum Pseudomonadota; class Alphaproteobacteria; order Rhizobiales; family Xanthobacteraceae; genus VAZQ01. Next base: position 2,171 of record DATBKV010000254.1, read on the forward strand.
ATGTTCTTCGACGAGGGGCGCATCCGCGCGATGCGCGAGATGATCCTCGCCGACGACGAGAGGTCGCGCCGCGCCGCGCTCGCCAAGCTGCTGCCGATGCAGCGCGCCGACTTCATCGAGCTGTTCGAGATCATGCGCGGGCTGCCGGTGACGATTCGGCTGTTGGACCCGCCGCTGCACGAGTTCCTGCCGCACAGCGAGGAGGAGATCGCCGAGGTCGCCGCCGCCATGCAGGCCGACCCGAAGAAGCTCGCCGACCGCGCGCGCGAGCTCCACGAGTTCAACCCGATGCTCGGCTTCCGCGGCTGCCGGCTCGCGCTCGCCTATCCCGAGATCGCCGAGATGCAGGCGCGCGCGATCTTCGAGGCGGCGGTCGAGGCCGGCAAGCGCACCGGCGCCCCCGTGGTGCCGGAGGTGATGGTGCCGCTGATCGCCACCAGGGCCGAGCTCGACCTCGTCAAGGCGCGCATCGACGCGATGGCGCAGGCGGTGGCGCGCGAGAGCGGCAGCAAGATCAATTACCAGGTCGGCACCATGATCGAGCTGCCGCGCGCGGCGCTGCGCGCCGCCGAGATCGCCGGGAGCGCCGAGTTCTTCTCGTTCGGCACCAACGACCTCACCCAGACCACCTACGGCATCTCCCGCGACGACGCGGCGAGCTTCCTCGGCACCTATGTGGCGCGCGGGGTGATCCCGAGCGATCCCTTCGTCACCATCGACCGCGACGGCGTGGGCGAGCTGATGCGCATCGGCGTCGAGCGCGGCCGCAAGGCGCGCGCCAGGCTCAAGATCGGCATCTGCGGCGAGCACGGCGGCGATCCGGCCTCGGTCGCCTTCTGCCACCAGCTTGCACTCGACTACGTTTCCTGCTCGCCGTTCCGCGTGCCGATCGCGCGGCTCGCCGCCGCCCAGGCGGCGCTCGGCAAGGCCGCGGCCGGCGAGGCGTGATTCGCACCGCGTATACCCGTCCAAGCGAGTGTTGCCACAAATTCCGCTGTCATGCCCCGTGGAGGCGGGGCATCCAGTAATCGACAAGCCATGGTCGAACGAAGACTCCCCCCCGAGGCCCGAAACAGGCTAACGGAGTCATCGAATAGCGGCGCCGCTGACTACTGGATGCCCGCTTTCGCGGGCATGACAACCGAAGTGCCTTGCGCGTTTCGATCTCCTTGCTCTGGGAAGTGCGTCCCCGCGGCGTGCCCCGAGCACTTGTCTGCGCGGCAACTTTGTGGCGCCGGGCCGGCCGATTAACGGCCCCGCAACGCTAATCATGCGATAAAAAAAATCCGACGCATTTGTGCCATCACGCCGCCTTGTGCCGGCTGGACGATCAGTCCGCGTTTTGCAGGGGCGGGGGCAAGCCTGGTGATGGTTGCATGGCGCAAGGGGTCGAAGGGCGGCCTGCAAGCCCCCTTCGGCTTCGCCGTTCTACTGCTGCTGTCATTGCCGAGCGAGGTGGCGCACCAGGACCTCGCCGCGCCGGCGGCCGGCGAGCCGGTCGTCAACCGGGCGCAGAAGACCGCTTTTGCCTCGATCGCCGGAATCGACGCCAAGTTCGGTGCGCCGCCAGTCGCTGCCGTCTCGCCCGCGCGGGGCCTGACCCTGGCGGCGCTCGATCCCCCCGCCAATCCTGCCGGTCCGATCGGCGGGCGCTTTTCCGACGAGACCTTTCTTGCGCGCTTCTATCCCGATCCGGTGATCGATCGCAGCCGCAAGGGCGACTATGGCGGCGAGCGCCAGGTCGCGCTCAAGGGCGACCGGCTCAAGCCGACGACCTCGGCCGCGCCGGCCGCAAGCGCGCCGCAAGTCGCCGCGCTCGCGCAGCAGCAGCCCCCTCCGGAGGGAGATGCCGCATCGGCGCCGTCGACCGAGGTCGCCGAGAGCGCCGTGCCGGTCGCGGTCGCGGCCACCCCGCCGGCAGCGCAGCCGCAACCCGTCGCGCCTGCGGCGCAGGCACCCGAGGCGGCGCAAGCCGACACCGCGCCGTCCGAAGTCGCAGAGCCCGCCGATGCGCCGGACGCGATCGCGGCGAGCGCACCGGAGCAATCGCAGTCCGCCGCCGCGCTCGGCCGCTATGTGGTCGCGAGCGCCGGGGACTTTCGCGCCGCCGACATCCCCGCCAGCCGCCCGGAGGTGAAGTCCGCGCATCCCGTGCTCGCGCCGCCGCGCGATGGCGAGGAGGAAGCGGAGGAAGAAGCGCCGTCCACGGCTGATGTCGAGCATGAGGGCGCGGCGGACGTCGAGCCGGTCACCACGCTCAACTACGCCGCGGGCAACGTGAACCCGTCGCCGCAGCCGGCGCGGCTCTATTTCGGCGTCGACCCGATGGGGCAGCAGCTCGGCGCGATCGAGCCGTGGGCGCCGGGAGCGGCGCCGAGATTGGAGGACACGAATGCTGCCTCCGGCAACGGCGTCAAGCTTGCCGCCCTGCCGCCGCAGCCTTGGCCGCCGGCCGACGGCGCACCCATCCTCGACGCACCCGTCGAGCACACCGACTTGCCGCCGCTTCCGTCCGATCCCGGCGTCGTGTTCAAGGACGGCGCGCGCGGCGGGCAGAGCGTCGCGCACAAGGGCGAAGTTACCGGGCAGGACCAGCGGCCGATGACCCCGGCCGAGCGCCTCGGACTCGACGAGGAGGGCCGCGCCGCATCGGAGAAGTGTCTCGCCGAGGCAATCTACTTCGAGGCGCGCGGCGAGCATGTGCGCGGCCAGATGGCGGTGGCGCAGGTCGTGCTCAACCGCGTGTTCTCCGGCAAGTATCCCACGACGGTCTGCGGCGTGGTCTACCAGAACGCCAACCGCCGGCTCCACTGCCAGTTCAGCTTCGCCTGTGACGGCAAACCCGACGTGGTGCGCGAGCCCGACATGTGGGAGCGCGCCCAGACCATCGCGGCGGAGATGCTCGACGGCAAGCTTTGGCTGGCCGAGGTGGGCAAGGCCACGCACTACCACGCCTACTGGACGCGGCCGCGGTGGGTGCGCGAGATGACCAAGATGTACAAGCTCGGCGTCCACACTTTCTATCGGCCGCGTGCCTGGGGCGACGGCGAGGATGCGCCGGAATGGGGCGATCCGGAATTTACCGAGGAAGCCGCCAAGAAGCTCGTGGACGCGGCGAAGAAACTGTAGGCGATCGCGGCCATCAGATTTCGATATCGAGCGCCACATCGAGCTGCGGCGCCGAATGCGTGATCCAGCCGGATGAGGCGTAGTCGACGCCGGTCGCCGCGATCTCGGCGATGGTTTCGAGCGTGATGCCGCCCGAGGCCTCGAGCGGAAAGCGGCCGGCCGCCATCTCCACCGCCCGGCGCAGCGTCGCTGCGTCCATGTTGTCGAGCAGCACCGCGTCGGCAAGCCCGACGGCGATGACCTCGCGCAGTTGCTCGAGGGTGTCGACCTCGATCTCGATCTTGACGAGATGCCCGGCGACGGCCTTGGCGCGCTCGAGCGCGGCGCGAATGCCGCCCGCCACCGCGATGTGGTTGTCCTTGATCAGCATGGCGTCGTCGAGGCCGAAGCGGTGGTTAAAGCCGCCGCCGCAGCGCACCGCGTATTTTTCCAGCGCGCGCAGCCCCGGGGTGGTCTTGCGCGTGCAGCAGATGCGCGTGCGGGTCCCCGCCACCCGGCGGACGAATTCATGGGTCGCCGTCGCCACCCCGGAGAAATGCCCGAGCAGGTTGAGCGCGACGCGCTCGGCGGCGAGCACGGCGCGCGCGGGCCCTTCGACCGTCATCAGCACGGCCTTGCCCGCCACGCGAGCGCCGTCGCGCGCATGTCCCACGACCGTGATCGCGGGCGCGAGCTTGTGAAAGGCGGCGACGGCGAGCGGCAGCCCGGCGATGACCCCGCCGGCGCGCGCCAGCACGAGCGCACGCGCGACTGCATCCGCCGGGATGGTGGCGGTCGAGGTCACGTCGCCGGCGCGGCCGAGATCCTCGGCGAGCGCGCGCGTCACCACGTCATCGATCTCGAGCGGCGAGAGGAACGCGTCGGGGCAGAGGAGGGAGGCGGTCATGATCACGCGCCGCTCGGCTTGCGATATGGCCGCACCGGCCGCGGCTGACGCGACCGCACTGCTGCGATTTCGGCCGAAAGATCAATGGCTTGCTGCACGGTTGTCGCGCCTGACATGGCTAACCCGAGCATATCACGGAGAGGAAACACATCCGGCCGGTCGCCGGCATTATCCCCCATTGAAAATGGCCGATACTAGCGAGCTCACGGCATTTCCAGACCCCTGCCGTAGCCCTGCCATGCATCGCGCGGAGGCACCGCGGCCGCAATTTCGTTTGGGGATGCCGCCGCGGCAACGTAGAAGCACAGACGCTGAGGAGAATGCCGGAGGAAGCGGCGCCGCGGTCGCACGCGCCGGTCCGTTTCAGTCTGGGTCGCGCCAGTCTTTTGCTTCGTCGAGTCTCGCCGCGGAGCTCGCTCCCGGCTCACAGGGGTTCGCACTCATGGCGATTTCGTCACCCTCGAGGCCGCGGCTCGCTGCGTTGGGCTGGCGCGCGCCGGCGGTGATCGTGCTGTGCGGCTGCCTGATCTCGCTGCTGAGCTTCGGCCCGCGCGCGACGCTCGGCTTTTTTCTTACGCCAATGTCGCAAGCCAATGGCTGGGATCGCGAGGTGTTCGGGCTCGCGGTCGCGCTTCAGAACATCATCTGGGGCGTGGGCCAACCCCTGGCCGGCGCGGTCGCGGACCGATTCGGCACTGTACGCGTGCTGGGCGCGGGCGGGCTGCTCTATGCGGCCGGCCTCGCCCTGATGGCCTATTCGAACTCGCCCGGACTGCTCGACCTCTCGGCCGGCGTGCTCGTCGGCTTCGGGCTTGCGGGATGCTCGTTCTCGGTGGTGCTCGGCGCCTTCGGCAAGCTCCTGCCGGAAAGCTGGCGCCTGCTCGCCTTCGGCGCCGGCACCGCGGCTGGTTCGTTCGGGCAGTTCCTCTACTCGCCATTGGCGGTTTCGCTGATCGACGCCCACGGCTGGCAGAACGCTTTGTTGGTGTTCGCCGCCGGCATGCTGTTGGTGCTGCCGCTGTCGCTTGCGCTGGTAACCGCGCGGGCCGACGCCGGCTCGTCGATGACAGGTGCGTCGCAATCGCTCTCGCAGGCGCTGTCGGAAGCAGTCGGCCACCGCTCCTACGTGCTGCTAGTCACCGGCTTTTTCACCTGCGGCTTCCAACTCGCCTTCATCACCGTGCACATGCCGGCTTATCTGGTCGACCGCGGGCTCTCCGCGCAGGTCGGCGGTTGGACCATCGCTGCGATCGGGCTGTTCAATATCGTGGGCTCGCTGGCGTCGGGTTGGCTGGGCGGGCTCATGCCCAAGCGCTACCTGCTCTCGTTCATCTATTTTGCCCGCGCCCTCGCGGTGCTCGCCTTCATCTCGTTCCCGGTGACGCCGGCGACCTCGATCCTGTTCGGTGCGGTCATGGGCCTGCTCTGGCTCTCGACGGTGGCGCCGACCAACGGGATCATCGCCCTGATGTTCGGCACGCGCTGGCTCGCCACGCTCGCCGGCCTCGCTTTCCTGAGCCATCAGGTCGGCGGCTTCCTCGGCGTGTGGCTGGGCGGCGTGGCCTACGTGCGCACCGGCTCCTATGACCTGGTGTGGTGGCTCTCGGTATTGTTCGGCGTGCTCTCGGCCCTGATCAATCTGCCGATCGTCGAGAAGCCGGTAGAGCGCCTCGCTGCCGCTTCGGCCTGAGGATGGTCAAAGGGACAATGCAGGAGGCGAGCAGCACCGGGCCGGAGAGCGGAACGTCCGCCGCCGCCATCGTTCATCCGCGCCCTTGGCGCACCCCCGCGCTCATTCTGCTCTGCGGCTGCCTGATCGCGGTGCTGGGCTTCGGCGCGCGCTCGGGTCTCGGCTTCTTCCTCACGCCGATGTCGGTCGCCCACGGCTGGGGCCGCGACGTGTTCGCGCTGGCGCTCGCGATCCAGATGCTGCTGTGGGGCGCCGCCCAGCCCTTCGCCGGCGCGCTGGCGGACCGCTTCGGCGCGGCGGGGGTGCTCAGCGTCGGCGCGGTGCTCTACGCGCTCGGCCTGGCGGCGATGGCCTATGCCGCCAGTCCGGCCATGCTCCATCTCAGCGCCGGCGTGATGATCGGCTTCGGGCTCGCCGGCTCGTCCTTCACCATCGTGATCGGCGCGTTCGGCCGGCTGATGCCGCCCAATTGGCGCTCGCTGGCCTTCGGCGCCGGCACAGCGGCCGGATCGTTCGGACAGTTCTTGTTCTCGCCGCTGGCCTGGGCGCTGATCGATGCCTATGGCTGGCAGCTCACGCTCGTCGTCTTCGCTGCGCTCGTGCTGCTGATCATGCCGCTGTCGCTCGCGCTCGCCGCCCCGCGCAAGCCCGGCGCACCGGCGGCGGCGTCGGGGCCGCAGCAGTCGGCGGCGCAGGCGCTGGCCGAGGCCTGCGGCCACCGCAGTTACGTGCTGCTGGTGCTCGGTTTCTTCACCTGTGGCTTCCAGATCTTCTTCATCGCCGTGCATCTGCCGGCCTATCTCGTCGACCGCGGCTTGACGGCCGCGGTCGGTGGCTGGACGCTGGGGGTCATCGGCCTGTTCAACATCATCGGCGCCATCGCCGCGGGCTGGCTCTCGAATCTCATGCCCAAGCGCTACCTGCTCTCCCTCATCTATTTCGGCCGCGCGCTCGTGATTCTCGTCTACATCATGCTGCCGCCGAGCACGATGGCGACCCTGTTGTTCGGCGCCGTGCTCGGTCTGCTCTGGCTGTCGACGGTGCCGCCCACCTCCGGCCTCGTCGCCCTGATGTTCGGCACCCGCTGGCTTGCCATGCTGTTCGGCTTCGCCTTTTTCAGCCACCAGGTCGGCGGCTTCCTCGGGGTATGGCTGGGCGGCGTGCTGTTCGAGCGCACCGGCTCCTACGACGTGGTGTGGTGGCTCTCGATCCTGCTCGGGCTCTTGTCAGCCGCGATCAATCTGCCGATCGTGGAGAAGCCGGTGCAGCGGCTCGCTGCCGCTCCGGCTTGAGGACGCACGAGCACAGCGGACGGACACAGCGTGCAACAAGAGAACAGACCGGCGACCGCGAGCGTCGCTCCTCCGTCGTCTGCCCTGCGTCATGCGCCGTCCTGGCGCACCCCCGCGCTGATCGTGCTCTGCGGCTGCCTCATCGCGATGATCGGGTTCGGGCCGCGCTCGGCGCTCGGCTTCTTTCTCACCCCGCTGTCCAACGCCCACGGCTGGGGCCGCGAGGTGTTCGCGCTCTCAGTCGCGCTGCAGACCCTGCTCTACGGCGCCGCGCAGCCGTTCTCCGGCGCCATCGCCGATCGGTTCGGCACCGTGCGCGTGATCATCGCCGGCGCGCTGCTCTATGCCGCCGGCATCTTCATGATGGCGCATGCCGCGACCCCGGCGACGCTCTACCTCTCGAGCGGCGTGCTGATCGGCTTCGGGCTGTCGGGCTGCTCGTTCAACTTGGTGATCTCGTCGTTCGGCAAGCTGCTGCCGGAAAGTTGGCGCTCGCTCGCCTTCGGCGCCGGCACTGCGGCCGGCTCGTTCGGCCAGTTCCTGTTCTCGCCGCTCGGGGTGAGCCTGATCGACGCGTTCGGATGGCAGCGCGCGCTCGAGATTTTCGCCGGCGTGCTGCTGCTGATCGTCCCGCTCGCGTTCGTCGTCGCCACCCCGCGCGCCGATGCGCCGGCGCGCGCAAGCGCACGCAGTCCGCGCCAGGCCGAGTTCGCGCCGGACCCGGTGCGCGGGCAGACCTACCGGCAGGCCCTGGCAGAAGCCCTCGGGCACCGCTCCTTCATCCTGCTCGTGCTCGGCTTCTTCACCTGCGGCTTCCAGCTCGGCTTCGTCACCTTGCACCTGCCCTCCTACCTGATCGACCGCGGGCTCTCCGCCCAGGTCGGCGGCTGGACGCTGGGGGTGATCGGGCTGTTCAACATCGTCGGCGCCATGCTGTCGGGCTGGCTCGGCGGCCGCGTGCCGAAGCGGTACATCCTCGCCACCATCTATTTCGCCCGCGCGCTGGCGGTGGTGTTTCTGATCACGCTGCCGGCGAGCCCGGCGGTGGCGCTGATCTACGGCGCCGTGACCGGCTTGCTCTGGCTCTCTTCGGTGCCGCCGACCGCGGGCCTGGTCGCGCTGATGTTCGGCACCCGCTGGATGGCGATGCTGTTCGGCATCGCCTTCTTCAGCCATCAGGTCGGTGGCTTTCTCGGCATCTATCTCGGCGGCGCGCTGTTCGAGCGCACCGGCTCATATGACATCGTGTGGTGGCTCGGTGTGGTGTTCGGGCTTCTCTCCGCCGTGATCAACCTGCCGATCGTGGAGAAGCCGGTGGCGCGGCTTGCCGCCGCGCCGGCGGCGTGAACGCCCGCAGCGGCGTCAGCGCGCCCGACGCCGGCAAAAGGCGCGGCTGAGGATCGGATGGCGGTCGGCGGCAACCCCTATGCGATCTTCACCACCATGCGGCCGCGCACCCCGCCTTCGACGATGCGCCGGCCCGCGTCGATCACCCCTGGCAGCTCGATCTCGCTGGTCATCGCGGCGAGCTTGCCGGCGTCGAGATCGGATGCCAGCCGCCCCCAGGCTTCCTCGCGCCGTGCCCGCGGACACATCACGGAATCGATGCCGATCAACGACACGCCGCGCAGAATGAACGGCGCCACGGTTGCCGGCAGATCCATGCCGCCGGCAAGCCCGCACGCCGCCACCGCGCCGCCGTAGCGCGTCATCGACAGCACGTTGGCGAGCGTGGTCGATCCGACGGTGTCGATGCCCCCGGCCCATCGCTCACGGCCGAGCGGCTTGGCCGGGCCGGCGAGCTCCTTCCGCTCGACGACGTCGCTCGCACCCAGGCTGCGCAGGTAGGGCGCCTCGCTCGGGCGGCCGGTGGAGGCGATGACGTCGAAGCCGAGCTTGGCGAGCAGCGCCACCGCCACCGAGCCCAGTCCTCCGGTCGCGCCGGTGACGACCACCGGACCCGCCTGCGGCGTGAGGCCGTGCCGCTCGAGCGCCATCACCGCCAGCATGGCGGTGTAGCCGGCGGTGCCGATCGCCATTGCGTCGCGCGCGCTGATGCGCGCCGGCAACCCTACCAGCCAGTCGCCCTTCACCCGCGCCTTTTGCGCGTAGCCGCCGAGATGGGTCTCGCCCAACCCCCAGCCGTTGACGATCACCCGGTCGCCCGGCTTCCAGCGCGGATGCGAGGAGGATTCCACGCTGCCGGCGAGATCGATGCCGGCGATCATAGGAAAGCGGCGCACCACCGGCGCCTTGCCGGTCAGCGCGAGCCCGTCCTTGTAGTTCACCGTCGACCATTCAACGCGGATGTCGACGTCGCCCGCCATCAGGTTGGCCTCGTCAAAATCGGCGAGGGCGACGGTCTGCCCGCCGTCGCCCTTCTCGATCACGATGGCCTTGAATGTCGGCACGCGTCTGCCTCGGCGCTCGCTCCGCGCAAACTCTATCGACCCCCCTGCGCCGCCGCAACACGAGGCCCCGGTCCGTGCCAAGCCGGTCTTGCGCGCGATCACGCGCTGCGGCACGTTCGCGTGGAGGCTTGCGGCCGGCGACGATTGCACGCGATGACGCTCGAGCAGTGGGTTCCGTTTCGCAACGAGAGCGTCGACGTTCGCTGCCGGCTGTTCGCTTTCCCGCATGCCGGGGGCAGCGCCGCGTTTTACCGGCCGTTGCGGCTCAGCATGCCGGCCGAGATCGATCTCTGCCCAATCGAGCTGCCCGGCCGCGGCGCGCGCCTGGGCGAGCCACCGCTTGCCTCGATGCGCGCGATTGTGGAGCGGCTCGGTGAGCTGCTGCAGCCACTGCTGATGGTGCCGTTCGGCTTCTTCGGCCACAGCGTGGGCGCCTGGACGGCCTATCAAGCGGTCCGGCAGCTGCGCTCACCCCAAGGACGCAGCGCCGTGCACTTGTTCGTTTCCGGCCGCGGCAGCCCCGAGCGTGCCGGCGCCGAGCCTCGCCCGGCGCGCGTGCGCTCGGACCAGGAGTTGCTCGCCATGCTGCGGCGCTTCGGCGGCACGCCCGCGGCGGTGATGCAGGACGCGGAGCTGACGGCTGCGCTGCTGCCGGCGTTGCGTGCTGATCTTGCGCTGGCCGACGAATATGCCGCCGATCCGGCGGACCGTATGAGCTGCCCGATCACCGCATTTGGCGGCGCCGAGGACGATCTTCATCTGGATGCGCTGCGGTCCTGGAACGGCTTTACCCGCGGACCATTTCGGCTGTGCACCTTTCCGGGCGGGCATTTCTACTTCTCGCCTGCGCCACGAGCCCTCGCCGACGAGATTTTTCGCGACCTGCGCCGCGCAGGCCAGACGCGCGCGGCCGCCGCTGGAGCGCCGTCATGACCCATGCTTGCCTCGCGCGCAGTGCAGGCTTGGCGGCGGGCGAGATCCACGTGTGGAACGCGCGCATCGACCACGATGACCATCGGGCAACGGCGGACTCGTTGCGGATGCTCGATCACGGGGAGCAGGCGCGAGCTGCGCAGTTTTCTTCCGAACGCGACCGGGCACGCTTCATCCAGACGCACGGCATGCTGCGCCAGGTGCTCGCCGGCTACTGCGATGCGGACTGCGCGAGCCTGACCTTTGCAAGCAACTGCCACGGCAAGCCGTTTCTGGCCTCTCCCGCGAACGGCCACGATCTCCAGTTCAGCCTCGCGCACAGCGGCAGCCGCTGCCTGCTCGCGCTGCGCCGCGAGCAGGCGATCGGTGTCGACCTCGAGCAGCTGCGCGAGCTGCCGCGCGCACTCGAGATTGCGCGCAGCCGCTTCACGGCGGCGGAAAGTGCTGCCTTGGCAGCCTTGCGGGGAACGCGGCGGCGCGACGCATTCTTCGTGCTGTGGGTGCACAAGGAGGCGATGGTCAAAGCATTGGGCATCGACCTGGCTCATGGTCTTGGCCGGATCGAATTCGAGCTCGATGCGCCGGCCGAGCCGCGCCTGCGGGCATATGGCCAGGGCAGCTCCATTGCGCAGAGCTGGTCGGTTCTTCGTCTCGATCCGGCACCTGGTTATACCGCCGCCCTCGCCAGCCCGCCGCCGATCGGACCGGTGATCCTGCAGGATTGGGAAGTTGGGCAGCGCGGGCAGAGGATTTCGCCCAGCCTGCGGTTGTAGACTGGCCAAGTTTGCAACCCCTGGACATGTTATTGGAATTTTGCAATCCTCCGGTTCCATGGAGGGCGCCCGGGTCATGCATGTCGGTCGGAGAACGCCGGTCATGACGGCCGGAAGGACGCACAAGGCGCGCGACCGCGGCAGCGAGGACCGCTTGGCAAGGGTTTGACTTACAGGGGCGGGCGCGCATGAACCGTCATTGGTTGACCCAACGACTGCGATCTTGGGGCGACCGGCCGGCGCTGATCTGGAACAACGAGAGCTGGTCGTTTGCGCGGCTCTGCGACGGCTGCGACGGCTGGCTCGACCGATTGGCGCAGCACGGCATCAGGCCCGGCGACACGCTGGCAATCTGCGGCGACTATTCGCCGACGCTGTGCGCGTTGCTCATCGCCGCGCTGCGCAACCGCAACATCATCGTGCCGCTGGCGTCCGCGACCGCGCCGCGCTGGGCCCGGCTGATGGAGCTGGCGCAGGTGCGGTTCGCCGTTCGTTTCGACGGCGACGATGCATGGCACCTCAATCGTTTCGAGCGCGCCGTGAGCCATTCGCTGTTGCTGCAATTGGCGCAACGCGGCGCGCCCGGCCTGGTTCTGTTCAGCTCCGGCTCGACCGGCGAGAGCAAGGCCTCGGTGCTCGACTTCGAGCGGTTGCTGGCGAAGTTCGAGCCACCGCGGCCGGCCTATCGCACCCTGGTGTTCCTGCTGCTCGACCATATCGGCGGCATCAATACGCTGCTGCACGCGCTCTGCCACGGCGGCACCATCGTCGCCACGCGCGAGCGCAGCGCGGACGCGGTGTGCGCCGCGATCGCGGCGCATCGGATCGAGCTGCTGCCGACCACGCCGACTTTTCTGCGCCTGTTGCTGATCGCCGACGCGATTGCGCGCTATGATCTCTCTTCGCTGAAGATCATCACCTACGGCACCGAGCCGATGCCGCCGAGCACGCTTGCGGCCGTGCGCGAGGCCTTGCCCTGGGTGCGCTTCAAGCAGACTTACGGGCTCTCCGAGCTCGGCATCCTGCCGACCCAGTCGCGCGACTCCGGCTCGGTGTGGCTCAAGCTCGGCAACGCCGGCTTCGAGCACAAGATTCTCGACGGCGTGCTCTGGATCAGGTCGCCCACCGCGATGCTTGGCTACCTGAATGCGCCGTCGCCGTTCGACGCCGACGGCTGGTTCAACACCCAGGACCTGGTCGAGATCGACGGCGAGTACATTCGCATTCTCGGCCGCAAGTCGGAGCTGATCAATGTCGGCGGAGAGAAAGTGCATCCGACCGAGATCGAGAACGTCCTGCTCCAGCTCGACAACGTCAAGGACGTGACCGTGCGTGGGCGGCCCAATCCGGTGACCGGCGAGGTGGTCGCCGCCAAGATCACGCCGCTCCTGCCGGAGGATCCCGACGCGCTCAAGCGGCGGGTGCGCCAATTCTGCGGCGCGCGGCTCGAGCGCTACAAGATGCCGGCGATCATCGACGTGGTGGTCGAGGACCATTACGGAGCGCGCTTCAAGAAATCGCGGGTCGAGTCTTGATGAGCTCGCGCGTGCCCGGAGGTCCTGCCATGCCGACTGCGCCGACCCTCGCGCAGATCGAATCGATCGTGCACGACAGGATCCGCGCGATCCTGGCGGAACACGGCGGCGAGCCTGCTCGTCTCACCGGCGCCGACAAGCTCAACGCAACCCTCGGCCTGAGCTCGCTCGATCTGGCGGTGCTGGTGGCCGAGTTGGAGGCGGAGCTCGGCGTCGATCCGTTCGCCAAGCTCGTTTCGATCACCAGCGTGCGCTCGGTGGGCGATCTGGTGCGCGCCTATCAGCAGGCGTTCTTCCCCGAGCTCGGAAGCGGCGCGGACGACGGCGCGGTCGCCACGGCGGTCGCGCGGGCGGGCAAAAGGCGCGCGCGCAGGGAGCGCGGATAACGGCAGGCGGCTCGAGGGCGTTGCGATATGCGCGGGGGCCGCTCAGCGCGCTTCAAAGGTCGTGATTGTGGTGCATCTTGACGACCAGATCCGTTCCTGCCTGCTGTCCAATCACGAACAGATCCTGCAGGCTGGACCGCGACCAGCCCCAGGACTTGCGGAGCTTTTCCGCCGGAATCTGGAAGTCCGACAAATACAGCTCACTGGCAGTATGGCAACTGGCCAAGGTGAGCATCAATTCGACGGGGGATAGCGTCTTTTTGCCCAGTAATTGGTCCACAAACGTTTTGAATTCCTTTGTCTTGGCCATATCCGAGTCCCCGAACAGTGCTTTGAATTCGAGGATCACCCGCCCGAGTTCGGTCAGACCCGCCGTCGGCATGATGATCGACAAAGCGAAGGCCTCCCACAGATTTTCCGGGATGCCCACCATGCTCCTTCGCAGCGGATCGAGCACGACGAACCAATCGATATCTCGAGCGTCAGCGCCGGTGTAATCATTCAGGCACTGAATCGCGGCGCCTTCGAAATAGTGCTTGCCGTCGATCTTGTAGGGTGCGTGCAGGAATGGAAAGGCCAGCGCCGCCCGCAAATGGTCGCGGGTGATCGCCTTTGGAATGTAGCGCCCGTTTCCGACGGTTTTCGGGGTGCCGTCCGCCTCGGTTTCGTAATTGGTGAAGTCGACGACCTTGTGGTCCTCGATGCAGAACGCGTTGATTTCGAGCTCGAGGTCGTTGGGGTCGATCCGGCTCACCGCGTCGAAGTCGATCAGCTCCTCCAGGAATGCGGCGTGTCCGCAGAGTCCCTGGCTGAAGAAATTGACGTCGGTCGGACACATGGCGGCGCCGGTGAACAGCAGGGAATCGCTGAACAGCGCCTCGTCGTCGCTCATCTTCGACTGGTGCATGGCCGTCTGCACCTCGGGCAAGCTCGTCCACAGCTCGTTGAAGAGATCGGCGGTGGGGCCCGATTTCGTGAAAACCTTGTAGTTGATCGGAAACATTTCGTAGATGGCGTCGGAAACGCCGAAATTGACCGTGTTCTCCAGCGCCTCCAACTGCCTGGCGGCAGCGTCGGTCGACGTCATGCCCTTCGGCGCCAGATAATGCAGCCCGACCACGGCGCCGGCGCCGGCCATGGTGATGACGTTGGGTCGGTTGGCCGCCTTGTGCAGCCCGGCTTCGTGCAGTCGGTGCAGGGCGCCGGACATCAGCGTGAGGTTGGGGGCGCCTCCCCCCAGGCATAAAACTCGGTATGGCCCGGTTGCCATGTGTGAACCCCCTCTGAACTGCGTGGCGGGTCAGCCATGCGAAGACGCGGCTGCGAATGTTCCAGTCTATGGGGCCGATGCGCGGGCATCAACCGTGGGTCGAACTGTCGCGCGATGCTCAGGGAAAATTCCCGGCCGCAGGCCGTTGGCCGCGGCGGCCAGGCCGATCGCTGGGTCTCGCAATTCCCGGTTGATGACCCGATGGATGAAATCGACGTCGTCGACCACCGCGAAGTGGGCGCCTTGCCGGATATGGACCTGCAGCCTCGAATCGGTAAAGCGGCCCCACCCGAGCGCGTGCTCGCGCGTGACATAGGGATCGTCCAGCCCCGCGAAGCAGGTGATGGGAATGGCCCACGGCGGCTCGTGCACGAAGTCGTAGTTCAGCGCCATCGCGAACTCTGCGCGCACCACCGGGAACATCAGCTGCCGCAGCTCGGCATTGGCGAGCAGCTGCTCGGTGGCGTGGATGTTGAAATGGCGAATGAGTTCCGCGAACACGTCGTCGGGCTGGGCATACGGCGGCAGCTTGATCCTGAATTCGGCGAGCTTGATCAGATCCTGCGTCAGCCTCTCCTCGAACGACCCGAGGTCGAGAATCCGGTCGGGCGGCCTTGCTCCTGATGCGAACAGATGGATCGGTTTTGATCCCGTCGTGTGGATGAGGCTGCGCGCGGTCTCGTACATGGTCAAGGCGCCGAGACAGTGCCCGAAGAGCGCAAATGGGCGGTCGAGCAGACCACGCATCCCGGCAATCAGGCCGGTCACGAACTCGTTGATGTCCGCGATCGGCTTTTCATTGATCCGGCCGAGGCGGCCGGGCGGCTCGATCGCGACGACCTCGATCGTCGGATCCAGCGCTTGCCCCCAGCCGTGATACACAGCCGAGCCTCCGCCGGCGAACGGGAAGCAGAACAGGCGCATGGCCGCGGCCGGGCGCGGCGTCGGAATGACCAGCCAGCGCCCCACGGCAGCGGTCGCCGTCGTCGCGGTTGCGACGTTCGCCGCTTCCTGCCCGCCGGCGTTGAGCTGCGGCAGAATCTCTTCGACGATCTGCGCGACGCTCGGCCCCTGCACCAGCTTGACCGCCGATATCCGGATGCCGAGCGCCGATTCCAGCCGATTGACCAAGGTGACCGACATCAGGGAATCGAGGCCCAACTCGCGCAGCGGGCGCGCCGGGTCGATTGCGTCGGCGATGCCCAAGGTGTTCATGGCCTGCTGACGCACGAACGCGATCAGCAGCTCGCGACGCTCATGGCTCGGCGCCGCCTGCAGGCGCTCGCGCAGCGAGGCCGCCTCCACCGCGGCGCCGTCGGTCGCGGTCCCGGTCTCCTTCCGTAGTTCGCGATAGAGCGGTGGAACTTCGGCGAACTGTCGGAAGAAGATCGGCCACTGCGTGAGCGTGATCGCGGCGTGGCCGATGCGGCTGCCGGCGAGCAGGTCGAGCGCCGCGAGCCCGAGCTCGGCGGG
Organism: Xanthobacteraceae bacterium; assembly: GCA_036555745.1. Classification (GTDB taxonomy): domain Bacteria; phylum Pseudomonadota; class Alphaproteobacteria; order Rhizobiales; family Xanthobacteraceae; genus VAZQ01. The sequence continues at coordinate 17,949 of DATBKV010000254.1, forward strand.
GATGTAGTCGGTGCCGCGCGCGCGCCAGAGCGCGCGGCCCTTGTCGCCGGAGAGCGTCGCCAAGCCGGTTTCGTCCCATGGGCCCCAGTTCAAGGCGAGCGCGGGCAAGCCTTGGGCACGGCGACGTGCGACGAGCGCGTCGAGGAAGGCGTTGCCGGCGGCGTAATTGGCCTGGCCTGCCGAGCCGATCAGGCTCAGGACCGAGGAGAAAACCACGAAATGATCGACCTCGAGCTTGCGGGTGAGCTCGTGCAGCAGCCATGCGCCGGCAATCTTGGGAGCTGCGACGCGCTCGAATTTGCGCCAGTCCATCTGCAGCATGATGCCGTCATCGAGTCCGCCCGCGCAGTGGAAGACCCCTTTGAGCGGACGAGCCGAGGCCGTGATGAAGTCTACGAGGGCGCGCAGGTCGCGCTCGCTGGTGACATCGGCCTTGCGAACGAGCGCTTCGGCGCCGAGGTCTGCCAGCGCGTCGCGCACGCTTGCCGCACTCGGATCTTCCTCGCCGCGCCGGCTGACCAGCAGCAGATGCTTGGCACCGTGCCGCGTCACCAGCCATTCCGCCACCTTGACCCCGAGCGCGCCCAGCCCGCCCGTGATGAGGTAATGGCCTTCGCTATCGAACGGGATGCTCGGTTCCGCCGGCGCCGGCGCGCGCACGAGGCGTGCCGCAAATCGCCGCCCGCCCCGCAACGCCACCTGGTCCTCGCCGTCGCCTTCGATCAACTCTGCCAGCAACGCGGCGGCGTCGCTTGCGGGCGCGGGCGTTGCCCTCGCTTCGAGGTCGACAAGGCCGCCCCAGTTGTGGGGATGCTCCAATGCGGCGCTGCGGCCCACGCCCCACAGCGCGGCGGCAGCCGGATCCGGCACGTCGCCGGGCAAGGCCGGGACCGCATTGCGCGAGATGAGCCAGACACGCGCGGCGGTGTCGGAAGGCGAGCCGGCCTCGATGGCGGCGCGAAACAGCGCAAGCGCGCCGCCGGCGACCATCTTCTGCGTTTCGCGCAGCCCAGCGATCCCGATGCTGTCGGCCGCTGCGTCAAGCGGCCAGAGATCGACCACCCCGCGCAGGGGCGCGGACTCGCGCGCGAGCTCGGCGAGCCGCGCGGCCAGTGGTTTGGACAGACCGTCCGGCCTCCAGGAACGCTTGCGCGCGGAGCCGGCGACCTCCGCGAACGGAACGACGTGGCAGGTTGCGCCGCGCGCGGTCAGCAGCTCCGCGAGCGCGGCGCCGACGCCGCCCCGGTCGGCGAGGATCAGCCAGCCCGATGCGGCCCGTTCCGGCGCTGGCAGCGGCGGCTGTTCGCGCCATTGCAGCTGATAGAGCCAGTCAGCCGCTTGCTGCCGTGCCCTCGGCTGCAGCGCCTGCGGGGACAATTGCCGCAGCGACAGCCCCTCGAGCCTCGCCGCCTCGCTGCCGTCCTCGCGATACACGGCGATGTCGATGGTGACCGTTTGCGGATCGGCCCGCACCGGTCGCCGCACGGCGTGGACCCACACCTCGCGCGCGGGCGGCCCGCTGCAGCGATAGCGCTCGAGGCCGATCGGCAGATAGGTGTGGCCCAGCGCCGGCGGTGTACCGTTGAAATCGCCGTACTCGTCGATCAGCGCCGGATAAACGTGCAGACAGGCATCGAGCAGCGCCGGATGCAGCACCTGCGCGGGTTCGAGATGCGACGGCAGCCGAACCCGGCTCAGCGCCTCGCCCTCGCCGCGGCGCAGCTCGGTGATGGCGCGAAACGCGGGCCCGTATTGCAGGCCGACGGCGTGCAGCGTTGCGTAGTAGCGTTCGGTTGGAACGGAGCGGCGGCAGCGTGCTCCGATCTCGTCGAGCTCGGCCGCAGCGCGCTGATTTCCTTGCGAGCCCTCCTTCCGCGCCATGCCGATCATGTGCGTTCGCCAGCCCTCGGTCGCATCCGTCGCGATGCTGGCCAGGGAGAATTCCGCCGTGCCGGCATCGATCGGCGTGAGCACCGATTGCACGACGCGTTCGCCGTCTTCCGGCAGGACCAACGCCTCGCGATACTGCAGGTTCGCGAGCGCCACCTCGTCGGTGCCGAAGTGCCGCTGCGCCGCCTCGCGCAGCGCGGCAAGGCCGGCCGTCAGCGGCAGGACCGGCATGCCGTAGATGCGGTGGTCGCCGAGATAATTGAAGCGCGTGAGACTGTAGGTGCTCTCGAATTGAGCCTGGGGCAGGGTCGACCGCAGGCGGCGCCCGGCCAGGCTGCCGGCTTGCGCCGAGGAGACCGCCGCCGGTCGCGCATCGGCGTCGTGCTCGAGCCAATAGCGCCGGTGCTCGAACGGATAGGTGGGCAATGCGATACGAGGGCCGCGATAGGATTGATTGAAGCGATCCCAATCGACCTCGTAGCCGCGGACGTAGAGCTCGCCGAGCGTGGTCAGGAGCTCCTCGCAGTCACTGCGGCGCTTGTTGCCAAGCGATCCGAGCCACGCGTGGGGACCGGGGAGACTTTCGCGTCCGAGCGCGAGCAGCGCGCTGCCCGGGCCGATTTCGATGAAGTCGTCGACGCCGTGCTCGGCCAGCGCCTGCATGGCCTGCTGGAAGCGAACCGGGTTGCGGGCATGATCGCACCAGTAGCGCGCGTCCGGCGGCTCGGTGAATGGCGCGCCGGACATCGTCGAGATCCAGGTGATCTGCGGTTGACGCGGCGAAACCGCGTGTGCCGCGCGCCCGAGCTCGTCCATGATCGGCTGCATGAGGGGCGAATGGAACGCGTGCGACACGTTCAGCAGTTGAGAGGCCGTGCCGAGCGCCGAAAACCGAGCGGCGATTGCGGTCACCCCCTGGCGCTCGCCGGATATGACGGTGTTCTGGCGCGCATTTACCGCGGCGACCGCGATGCTCTCTGCGCCGACGAGCGATGCCGCGACCGTGCTTTCGTCCGCAAAAATTGCGGCCATCGCTCCCGTGCGCGGCAGCGATTGCATCAGCTGGGCGCGCTCGGCGACCAGCCGCAGTCCATCCTCGAGCGAGTACACGCCCGCGCAAACGGCGGCCGCGAACTCGCCGACGCTATGGCCCAGCACGGCATCGGGGACGATGCCCCAGGACCGCAACAGCTCCGTGAGCGCGACCTGCACCGTGAACAGCGCGGGCTGCGTGTATGCGGTCTCGTTGAGCGCGTCGGCGCCGTCGGCTTCCGCGAACAGCACGTCGAGGAGCGGGCGGGCCAGGCGCTCGCGCAGGAACTCGGCGCATCGGTCGGCCACGGAGCGGAATACCGGCTCGCGGCGATAGAGCTGCGCCGCCATGCCGGCCTGCTGGGAGCCCTGCCCGGAGAACAGGAACGCCAGCCGGCGCTTGCCCGCCGGCGGCGAGCGAACGGCATCGGTGGGGCTTTTACTTAACGCCTCGGCCAGCGCGGCGCGCAATTGCTCGGCCGAGCCGACGGACACCGCGAAACGATGAGCGAAATGGTTGCGGCCGCTGCTCGCTGTGAAGCATACGGCGGCAAGCTCGGCTTGCGGTTCATCCTCGAGCCACGAACGGTAGCGCTCGATCGAGGCCCGCAGCGCGGGCCCGGACTTCGCCGACAGCGTGAACAGGCGTGGCGTCGGCTCGTCCGCGCGCGGGGCGGGCGCGTCATGCGGCGCCTGCTCGAGTACCACGAAGGCGTTGGTCCCGCCGAGGCCGAGCGAGTTGACGGCGGCCATGCGCGGACCATCCGCCGGCCAGTCGCGGCAGGCGGTATTGACGAAGAACGGGCTCGCGGCGAAATCGATCTTCGGATTGGGAGCTCGAAAGTTGAGACTGGCCGGGATCTTTCCGCGCTTGAGCATCAAGGCCACTTTGATGAGGGCGGCAATGCCCGCGGTCTGCTCGAGATGGCCGAGATTGGTCTTGACCGAGCCGATCGCGCAGTAGCGCGTGCGCGCGGTCTTGCTGCGGAATGCGCGGGTGAGCGCATCGATCTCCAGCGGATCGCCGACGACCGTTCCAGTGCCGTGGCACTCGACGTAGCCGATATCGTCAGGCGAAATCTCGGCGACCAGCATGGCCTCGAGCATCGCCCGCGTCTGACCCGCCACGTTCGAGGCGGTATAGCTCACCTTGTCCCCGCCGTCGTTGTTGATCGCCGAGCCGCGGATCACCGCATAGATGTTGTCGCGGTCCGCCACCGCCGCGCCGAGCTCCTTGAGCAGAACCGCACCGACGCCGCTGCCGAAGATCGTGCCTTGGGCCTCCGCGTCGAACGCGCGGCAGTGCCCGTCGGGCGAGAGGATATCGCCCTTGCGGCTCAGATACCCGACGCGCTGAGGCACGCGCACGGTCGCCGCTCCCGCCAGTGCCATCTCGCATTCCCCGGCAAGGATGGCCTGGCAGGCGAGATGAACCGCAACGAGCGAGGTCGAGCACGCCGTCTGCACGTTGATGCTCGGCCCCGTGAGGTTGAGCTTGTAGGAAATGCGGGTGCTGGGAAAATCCTTGTCGTTGCCGATATGCGCGAGGCTGCCGGTTTGTCCCGGCAGCTCCGACGAGACCAACAGCCGGTCGGCGAAGTAGCTCGTCACCACGCCGCCCGAGCCCACGAAAACGCCGACCGGACGCGCCGCGTCACCGGCCCGGTAGCCCGCGTCCTCGAACGCCTCCCAGGCCACCTCGAGCAGCAGCCTCTGCTGCGGATCCATAAGACGCGCCTCGGCCGGCGAGTATTCGAAGAAGGGGGCGTCGAAGCGATCGATGTCCGGGAGAACGGAAGCCGCTTTCACATAGGCGGGGTTCCGCAGCAGCTCGTCGGGCACGCCGGCGGCCGCAAGCTCCTCGTCGGTCAGCGCGGTGAGTGACTCGATTCCGTCGACAAGGTTGCGCCAGTAGGTCCGATGATCGCCAGCGCCGGGAAACCGGCACGCCATCCCGATGATCGCGACGGCGGACGGCGCTGCGGCCGTGCCGTCCGGGGCGGCGGCGCCTGCGGCCGTTTCGATCCGATCGGGCGTGCTCGGTTTCAGCATGTGATCCCGCCGTCCACGACCAGAGTCTGCCCGGTGATGAACGAGGCCTGCTCGGACACCAGGAAATAGATGGCGTTCGCGACATCGGCGGCCGTCGTCAGCCGCCCGAGCGGGGTGCGGCGAACGATGCGCCGCTTGCGCTCCTCGCTCAGGTTTTGGACCATCTCGCTTTCGAAATAGCCGGGCACTACCGAGTTGACGCGGATGTTGCGCGGCCCGAGCTCGCGCGCCAGGCTGCGCGTCAAGCCGTCGAGCCCGGCTTTGGTGGCGCTGTAGGCGGCGACGCCGTCATGGCCCCGAAGCGCGTTCACGGACGAAATGTTGACGATGCACCCGCGTCCCTGCCGCAGCATCACGCGCGAGCAAGCCATTGACATCACCAGCGCCGCCGTCAGGTTCACCTGCACGGCATCGCCGATCTCCTCCACCCGCATGTTCGACAGCAAGCCCTCGACCCCCACGCCGAGATTGTTGACGAGAACATCGATGCGCCCGAACCGGCCGTCGATTGCCTTGGCGTAGTCGCGCAGCGCCTCGTTGTCGCGTGCATCGACCGCCGACCAGCAGAAATCGGGCTTGCGCCGCCGCTGCAGCATCTGATCGATGAACGGCGTCTTCGCCCGGCTGAAGGTCGCGACGGCATGGTGCCGTGCGAGGAAACCCGATACCAGCTCGGCGCCCAGGCCGCGGCTACCGCCGCTGACCAGCGCGACCGGACCCGTCGCGGCACCGCCGCGAGCGTGACCGCGGTCGCGGGCGGCCGCGGCGATCTTCGGGTTCATCAGCATGGGACGGAGCTGCGTGTTGCCATGCCGCGATCACCACGACGATGATTAGGTGCGGTCGCCAACGGAACCTGCTGGCGCTGGCAATCCCGCATGCAGAAGATCCGCCTGCATTGCTTCGGCGCTTCGTGGTCTTGCGATGCGGCCAAGGAAATCATCGCTCCCGACGGCTTCCCGGTGGCCGAACTCGGTTTCGACGGACATGATCGCATCCGCGACATCATCGAATTGCGGCAACGCATTCTCGATCTCAGTCATACGCATGCTTTCGCCGTCCGCGGCTCTGGCCTCGAGCCGAGCCTCCGTCCCCTCGCGTAGCTGGTCATGGGGCAAGTCTATTGGCTGTATCAATGCCGGTCTGCAGTGCGCGCCGCGCCGAGTCTCACTCACGCGGCGCTCGTCGCCATCAGCGCCTCGCGCTCATCCGACATGAGAGCTGCGGACCCGATCGGTCCGATCGAAACTCGGCCGCACGGCCGATATGCCCCATCACTCCTCGCGCCAGAAAGCGCGCATAAATTTCACCAGCGCCTCTCGGTCCTTCGGTTCCCGCTCCACCACCCAGTCGAGCAATTGCTCCATCCGGTCGGACTTGTGCGTCGTCCCGGCGCCGGCCTTCGCGAGCTCACCGCTGATCTTGGCAGCCCGCTCCAGTGCACGCTGGATCACCAACACGCGTGCGGCCGCAAGACGCAACCCGAAGGGGAGGAAGAGCGGATTACCGAAACCGAACGACGTCAACCCGCACAACGGCAGCAGCGCAGCGGCAAATGCCAGGTCGCCGCCATTTTTCGGCTCCTTGGCATGGTCCATCTGCTTCTTGAGATCGTCGACCTTGGCGCTGAGCTTGTGCAGCTCCGTCATCAGGGTGTGCAGGTCTGGTTTCTCTTCCTGTGCCATCTTCCGCCCCTTTGTGCTCATTAACCCAACCTCAGACTGGCAGCCGCGTAATAGCTGTTTGCCCGCACAGTCGGAAATAATTTATCATACAGCCTCAGTTAGTCGATTTCATCCTAAAAACGGGTCTGCCGTCACTATAGCAAGAATCTATGGCGCGGCCGCAGTCTGCAGGCGTGGCTTTGTTGGACGCGCGGTTTGCTGCGCTTGCAATGGCGAGCAATCCTGGCATTGAGCAAGGGCCGCGGGCATCGAACGCGATCTCGAATGCGCGCACCGCCCGCATGCGCAATCGAGCGCCCGGCGCGATCAAGTCTTCTTACGCTGGCTAGCGCTCAGAGCGCGTCGCGATCGGGTCGAATCGTGATGCGGTTAGATTCGTACGTTTGCGCATGTCCTTATCGGAAAACCGGCTCCCATTTTTCCGCGACATGCGCTAGGCGACCGCCTGCGCGGCGAGGCTCGTCATGAGCGCCTCGGCCGCGCGCAGATCGGCCGTTTCGTGGCCTTCGGTGAAGCGGTCGTAGACCGAGCGCACCAGGTTCAAAGCATCCTTCTCGGCGCCACGGCGCTGCCACAGCCGCGCCAGGTCGCAGGAGGTGCGCAGCTCCCAGCAGAGCGCCTGCTGGCGGCGAGCCGTCTCCAGGCTTTTGACGAGCGCGGCCTCGGCCTCTTCGGTCCTGGCGGGATCACTGGCCAGCAGCAGGCCGGCCTTGACGCGCAGCACCTCGGCCAGTGCCCATCGCTCGCCGGTCTCCTCCGACATCGCCAGCGCCCGGTCGATCGCCTGCAAGGCGGCGTCGCTGCGGCCGGCTTTGGCGTGCGCCTCCGCTTCCAGCGCCAGGAATATGGGTAGCCACAAGCGCGCGCCGGTCTCGCGCCAGGCCGCCAGCCCGCGGTCGATCGCCTCGACGCCCGCCTCCACGTTGCCCTGGCAGGTGGCGGCCCAACCGCCGAGAATGTGTCCGCCCGCCGCCCAGAACGGAAACCCGTGCTCCTCGCACAGCGACACGACCGTGTTCGCGTAGGATCGGGTATCCTCGGCGCGGCGGCGGAACACATCCATCATGCCGCGGGCATGGCAGAGTGTATAAGCCAGCGTAAACGGATGCGATATCGCCTCCGCCCGCTGCACCGCTTCGGTCGCGACCTTGGCCGCTTGCTCCACGTGTCCCAGGTGCCACAGCGCCCACGACAAGTAGCAGAGCACGGTCGCGCCGATATCCTGACCATAATGGAAGGGATGCCGAGAGGCGTGATCCGGAGCGTACAGCTCGCGCGCCTGCTCGAGGTGCCGGCGCGCCGGGGCGAACTCGCCCATCGTCACATAGGTCGTTCCCATGGCCCGGTGCGCGAGGCAAAGCGTCCCGGTATCGCCGTGCCGCTCGGCTTCGGCCACGAACTCGGCGGCCGCGACCTGCTGCAGGTCCGCCTGGCCGCCGACGTAGTAGCAGGCCCAAATTCCGTACAGAATGGCGAACCGCTGCGACATGTCGGTCGAGTCGGTAATGAGGTCTTTCGCGCGCAACAGCGCATTCGTGGTCTCCGGCGCCGCGTAGCCTCTGGCCGCGATCATGGCCTGGCCCAGCATGACCTGCAGCTCCAGCGCGACCTGCTTCTCCACCAGATCGTCCGGAAGCTGCTGCAGCAATTCCAGTGCCCGTTCCAGGTGTACGATCGCCTCCGCATTGGCCGATCGTTCAATCGCACGCTTGCCGGCCCGGCGCAGATATTCGATCGCAGGCTTGAGCATCCCCGCCTGCACCAGGTGATGCGCAATCAGCTCCGGCTGCGTTTCGACGGTGTCGGCGAACTGGGCCTCGAGGGTGGCGGCGATCTGGCTGTGAAGCTGCTGGCGCTTGACGCGCAGGAGGCTCGAATAGGCGGCATCCTGCACGAGCGCATGCTTGAACACGTAGGTGGAGTCCGGCGGCACCCCGCGACCGAAGATCAGGTCGGCCGCGGTGAGCTGCGCCAGCGCGCCTTGCAGCAACGCCTCGGTGGTCGGCGTCACGCTGGCCAGCAGGCGGTACGAGAATTCCCGGCCGATGACGGCGGCGACCTGCGCGATGTCCTTCACGGTCGCGAGCCGGTCGAGACGCGCCATCAGCGAATCGTACAGCGTCGTGGGGATGGTCGGAGCCGGCAATGAGGACGCATTGACGTAGCGGTTGCCGGTATCCTGCAGGAATCCCGACTCGACCACCATCTTGGTGAGCTCCTCGATGAACAAGGGAACTCCGTCCGTTTTGCTGACGATCTGCTCGCACACGTCGGCGGGCAGCGTCTTGCCGCCGGTTATATCGGCGATCATGGCCAAGGCCTGATCGCGCCCGAGCCGATTGAGCTGCAACATGGTCACGTTGGAGCGGTCGAGCCAGAGCGGAAAAAACTCGGGGCGGAAGCTGATCAAAAAAAGTATCGGCACCTGGGCGAACGCCTCGATGGCGCGAGTGACAACGTCGAGGGTCGTGGGATCGCACCAGTGCACGTCCTCGATCACGATCAGCGCGCGCTGCTTGCGGGCAAGGCCGACCAGATGCCGGATCACGGCAGCGATGGTGTGATTCTTCTGCTGCTGGGGCGTGAAACTCAGCGCCGGATAGCGTCTGCCGGTCGGGATCGAAAGCAATGCGGCGAACAGCGCGGCATCGGTGGGAGACGGCCGTCCCGGCGCCAACAGCGCCTCCAGCTTGTTGAGCTTGGTCTCGGATGTATCGTTCGGCTCGAATCGCGCGGCGAGCTCGAGCTGCCTGATGACCGGATAGAACGGGCTGTTGACGTGGTGCGGCGAGCACTGGCACCTGATGGTGACGTGCGGGTCATGGGAGATGCTCTCGAACAGCGCTTGGCTGAGACGGGACTTGCCGATGCCCGGCT
>DATBKV010000255.1:0-14926 GCA_036555745.1 Xanthobacteraceae bacterium
CGGCGATAGCTGTCCACGTCGAGGCTCGCGTAATCGAGAAAGCCCTTGCGGGTGGTGAGCCCGATGCGGCCCTCGCGCATGTTGCGCTCGACGATCGCGGGCGCGGCATAGCGCGGACTGCCGAGCGACTCGGTGAGATAGCGGCTGGCATAATAGAGAATGTCGCCGCCGCCCCAGTCGATGAATTCCAGCATGCCGAGCACGGCGAAGCGAAAACCGAAACCGTATTTGATCGCGGTGTCGATCTCCTCCGCGCTCGCCACGCCCTCCTCCACCATGCGCGCGGCCTCGTTCATCGCCAGCGCCTGGATGCGCGGCACGATGTAGCCGGGCCGCGCCGCGCAGATTACCGGCACCTTTCCGGTCGCCAGCAGCAGCGATTTCATCCGCGCGGTGACCGCGGGATCGGTCGCGACCGCGGGCGCAAGCTCGACCAACGGTACGAGATAGGCGGGGTTGAGCCAGTGGGCGTTGAGAAAGCGCGCCGGACGCGCGACCGCGCCGGCCAGATCGCCGGCGAGAATGGTCGAGGTGGTCGAAGCGATGATCGGCGCTTCTCCGGCGAGCGCCGAGGCGCGGGCGAGCGCGTCGCGCTTGAGCTCGAGCACTTCCGGCACGGCTTCGAAGATGACCGCCGCGGAGGAAAGCGCAGCAGCCGCTGCGCTCTCCGGCACGACGGCGACGCGGCCCGCGATCGCCTCCACGTGCTGCGCATCAAACAACCCGAAGCCGGCAAGGCTGCGGAGCGTGGCGCGCAGCTCCTCCCGCACCGCGGCGGCAAGGCGGTCGAAATCCTCGAGCGCGCGCGGCTTGAAGTCGATAACGGCGACGTCGTGCCCGGCATAGGCGAACACCACGGCGATGCCGCGACCCATGCGGCCGGCACCGAGGCATGCGATGCGGTCGAGCGGCATGACTTTTGTTTCAATCGTCATCCCGCTCTCGCCCCTTGTTTGAGCATGTCCTTTTCGCAAAACCGGTTCCCACTTTTGCGGGACATGCTCGCGTGCTCACGCGAACCCGGTGCGCAGGAGGGCCGCCAGGCCGTCGCGATCGAGGCGACCGAGACCGAGCGATGCGAGCGTGCGGCCGGTGCGCATGAAATCCTCGCCGCAGACGGCCGAGCCGATGGCGAGAAAAGCGCGGGCGAGCGGCGTTCGCACCCCGGCGAGCTCGGCGACCGAAACGAGGAAGGCGAGCCCCATGCGGGTATCCTCCAGCATGTAGCGGTGGCTCGTGAGCGCGATGTGCTCGCGCCAGTCGCCGGAGCCGGTCAGGCGATCGTGCGAGCCGCGCCCATACATCCATTCCTCGCCCTCGCGGGCGTAATGGTCGGCGAGGGGAAAGTGCGGCGCCGGATAGCCCAGCGCCTCGCGCACGGCGATCCGCTCGGCATCGAGCGCATCAGTGGTGCGCCGGATCGCCGGCTGCGTTCCCTCCTTGTGAATGTCCCAGCGCTCGAAATGCTGCAGCGGCCCAGCATTCATGATGATCAGCGGCGGGTGAATGGTCGGCCCCGCATTCATCAGCGCGGCGGAGAGCGCATCGCCGCAGTCCTCGATGACGCCGGGGAATGCCGCGCGCAGCAGCGCGAGCGCATGCACCTTGCGCGCGAGCGGGAAGACGCCGGTCGGCAGGCGCTTGGCGCGCACGGTGATGGCCACCTCGTGCGGGCCGTGCTTGCGCGCGAGCCAGGGCAAGGTGCCGGTCTCGGCGAAAGCGACCTCGGCGCGGTTGCCGCCCTCGCGCGCGGCCTGCGCGAAGACGAGTGAGCCGAAGGTGCCCGGGGGCAGGAACACGACTTGGCCGTCGGCAAGATGCGGCGCCAAGGCTTGCGCGATGTCGGCCTGGGCGGTTGCCGGGACCGGGGCGAGGATCAGCTCGGCGCCGCGCACCGCCGCGGCGATATCGGGCGTGATCAGCGCGGGCTTGGCCGTGTGCGCTCCGGCGAAGTCCTTCACCGCGATCACGCCGCCCGCGGCGCGATGCGCCTCCACCGCTCCTTTGTCACGGCGCCACAGGCTGACTTCGTGGCCGCCGAGGGCGAAATCTCCCGCCGCGGCAAAGGAGCCGTTACCACCGCCGAGAACCGCAATCCGCATCAGCGATGCTCGAGCTCACCGCATGTAGGGACGGGTTTGAAACCCGCCCCTACATGCGGCGGGCACTCCGGAATGAAGAGAAGGGATGACTTGTGGCACAGTACGACTAACATCTGCCCAAAGTCTCAGGCCAAGAAGAATGTTGCAATGAGCACCGCAATCAAGCTTCACGATATCACGGTCCACCCGGTGGTCGAGCAACAGGGGCCGTTCTTCGACGTGCTGGAATTCTTCCCCACCCTGACCAAGGAGCGGCTCGCGGAGAACCGCTCCTGGCTCGAGCCCACCTTCATCGATCCCGCAACCGGCCGGCTCGTGCTGTGCATCCAGAGCTTCGTGATCAGGACGCCGCAGCACAACATCCTGATCGATTCCTGCGTCGGCAACGACAAGCCGCGCCCGGCACGCCCGTTCTGGAACATGATGCAGGGCGGGCGCTTCGAGCAGGGCCTCACCGCCGCCGGGCTCGGCATCGACGACATCGACTACGTCATGTGCACGCATCTCCACGTCGATCACGTCGGCTGGAACACGCGGCTCGCGAACGGGCGCTGGGTGCCGACCTTTCCCAAGTCGCAATACGTCATGGCCGACCGCGAGCTCGCGTACTGGACGCAGAAGGAGAAGGAGGCGCCGTCGGACGTGCCCTGGATCACCGACTCGGTGCTCCCGATCGTCGAGGCCAGGCGCGCGCAGATCGTGAAGAGCGACTTCGCGCTCAACGAGGCGGTGCAATTCATTCCGACTCCCGGCCACACCATCGACCACTATTCGGTGCTGGTCGGCCGCCCCGGCGCGGACGCGCTCATCACCGGCGACATGATCCACTCGCCGATACAAGGGCGCTATCCCGACCTCGGCATGCGCGCCGATTACGACTCGCCGCAGGCCGGCAAGACGCGGCGGCAGGTGTTCGAGCGCTTCTGCGAGGCGCCTACCTTGATGTGCGTGACACATTTCCCCTCGCCCTCCACCGGGCGCGTGCGCCGGTGGGGCGACGGATACAAATTCGTGGCATGAGGCAATACCTCCGACCCCCACCCGGCGACCCCGACACGTCGGGGTCGCCGACCTCCCCCTTGCAGGGGGAGGTATAAACCGGAGCAGGAGGCGGGGTTGGGCGAGGGGCTCGGGGTCGCGATCGCCATTCTCTCCAGCGCGCTCGGAGGAACGGCGGCGGCGGTCACGCGCTATCTGGTCGGCGATGCGGATGCCCTCACGCTTGCCATCCTGCGGTGGGGCATCGGCTTTCTCTGCGTGCTGCCGGTGGCAGTCGCTCTGCGGGTGCGATGGCCGAAGCGAGGCGACTGGCTCGCGGTCGGCGCGCTGGGTATTTGCTTCTTCGGGCTGTTCTTCATCCTCTACAATATCGCTGTGGGCTACACGACCGCGGCGCGGGCGAGCCTCGCGCTCTCCACCTTGCCGTTACAGACGATGCTGGTCGGCGCGCTGCTGGGCGCCGAGCTTCTGACCTGGCGCAAGTCGGCCGGCGTCGCCGTCGCCATGCTGGGCGTGGCGGCGGCGCTCGCCTCCGGTCTCGGCGCGGCGCCGCCCGGCGCCTGGCGCGGCGAATTGATCATGACCGCGGCGGTGCTGTGCATGGCGGTCTACAACGTGCTGTCGCGTCCCCTGATGAAGCGATCGAGCGCGCTCGGATTCCTGGCCGTCGGCATGGGATGCGGCGCGGCGGTGCTCGTCCTCGCCGGTCTCGCCGCCAACAGCGCCGCCACGCTCGCTCACTTTGGGCCGCGACAATGGACGGCCGGCGTTTACCTGGGAATTGCCGGGGGCGCGGTCGCCTTCATCCTCTGGGTGCTTGCTCTCGAGCGCGCAAGCCCGACCCGCGTGGCCAATACCATGACCGCCAACCCGCTCGCAGCGGCGCTGCTGGCAGCCCTGCTCGTCGACGAGCCGATCACGACCAACCTGGTCGCGGGGCTCATCGCGGTATTTCTCGGGATCTGGATCGCAACGACCGAACCGGCGAAACCGTATCGAGCGGCGAAGTGATGCGCGCCGACACGGAACCAATTGTTCGTCCGGGCGTTCGTGTGTGACGCCGGATTGCGCCTTTGATGACGAACGGCGAGAGGCGCATGGGAGGAATCATGAGGAAACCAGCAAAGCGCGCGAGGAGCCGCGCATCGTCACGGGCAGGCTCGAAGTCGAGGAGCACAGCTCGGAAAACGCGGGGCGCCGCAAGCTCGCAGAAGAGGCGAACGGCCGCACGCTCGCAAAGAGCCCGAGCTGCGGCAGGCGCACGGGCGAAGGCCGCGCCGAAGCAGCGTGCGAACGTCAAGGCCATAGCCAAGAGAGCTGCGCAATCGGCCCTCCTCGCTGCCGGTGCAGCGGTGCTCGAGACGACGGTAAGCGCACTGAGCCCCGAGAAAGCGCCCGCGCCCGGGTCGATGCCGAAACAAGCCGGCTCGTCGCAGTGACAACCGTGGCAACTGCGTCCCGGGCAGAAACACAGATTGCGGGATCCGCGCGCAACGATCGGTTTTGCCTTGGCGCAAACAAAGCGGCGTGTGCATAACCGGGGGGCATTCCGTTGACCGCACGGATGCGTGCGTTTACCGCGATTGTCGAGGCTTCCCGGAGGGAAACCGTATCGTCTTGCATCTGTTTTTGACTGACGAGCTCGACCAATCCGATTGATTTACTCGAGCTGCCGCAGCCGGAACGAAGCAGCGGCCGATCGCATCGACACAGGGGGGATACGTCTCGGATGAGAAAATCTGACATTCTCACGGGCGCTTGTCAGGGAGGACCGTGGACCGCCCATACGCTCACCTCCACCAATGGTCTGGTGTGGGTGCGCGACGGCGCGTCCGGCTGCTATCGCTTCCTGTTCGAGCAAGGGGTCTGGCAATGGCGCAACGGCGCCGCGGACGGTCAGCCCGGCCGGGCAGCCGATACGCATGTCAACGGGAACACTGATGCGCCGCGCGCCGAAGGAGCCGCGCTCGCACGCGAAAGCGGGCTTGCGCTCGCCGGCAAGTAGGCCGCACGCTTGTCGGCATCGTAGGCCGGATGTCGCTTGCGACATCCGGGGTTTTCACAACCAGAAAAGGTCAGTGACCGGGGCGCCGCCCTGGGGCAGCGGCGGCCGGCGGCGCATGCGCCGCAGGCGGCGGCGCCCGGCCGACGGTCGCCGGAGGTGCGGCATGAACCACGGGTGGCCGCGCATGCACAACCGGCGGTGCGGGGTGAGGCGCGGCAAATGCAGCGCGGGGAGGAGGCGCCCGCCCGATTGTGGCCGGATGCGGCGCCGCATGGACCACGGGCGGCGACGGCCGCCGGTGCGCCACGGCCGGCGGCGGAGCGTGATGTGCAACGGCGGGGGCCCGCGGAGAGGGTCGCCCGATCGTTTCCGGCGCCGGCGCGGCATGCCGGATCGGCCGCTGCGGCAGTGCATGGCTCACCGCAGCCGGCGGCGCGGGACGGGAAGGTGCAACATGCGGCCCTGCATGACCGGCGGTCTCGGATGACGGCGCAGGATGAGCACCGGGGCCCTGCGGCGTGTGCGCGAGCGCGGGCGGCGCCTGATGCCTTGGCGGCGTGGGCGAAGAAGGAGGTCCGGCCTCGCTGCCGCGGTTTGCTCCGCTCGCTCCGGCTTGCCCGACAGGGGAGCCCGGCAGATGGTGCACGACGCCGGGCTGAGCGAGCGCAGGAGCATGAGGGAGCGCGTGGGGGAGCGCGTGCGGCGGCGGCTGCGGGGCAGACGACGGCGAAGCAGATGATGCTCCTGCACGGCCCGCGGTGGTGGGTGCGAGCGCATGCGGGGCAGCGAGCCGGGCATTTGCACTCGGAGCAACGGCGTGAATGGGCGGCCCGGGCGCATGCGCATGCGCATGCGCGTGGGCGGCGGCAAGCGCGTTGCCGGCGATGCCGAACTGCCGGGCGACCGCCGGCGAAACACCGGCGGTTCTTGCACTTGGCCGCACGGCGCGCGTGCCCATCGCCGGTCGTGCATCTGCCAGCTGCGATGCGGAAACCGCCCGAGCATGCGCTCGTACCGGTTGCGAGCCGCTCACGACCGATCGCGGCACCGCGGTCAGCCCGCGCTGGTTCGCATAGGCGTTTATCCGCGTCCGCTCCGTGGCGATCCTGTTCCGGCTTCTGATGCCGGCCACGTACACCGCGTTGATGCTCTGGAAATAGCTCAGCGACACCGGATAGGACGGCACATAAACCTCGTCCGGACCGAGCGGCACCCATGCACACAGGTCCCCCGCCGTGAAGAAGGTAACGAGCGCGGGAGCATAAATCGCGGCGATCGGCGCAGCGGTTTCATCGCCCGGCATCCAGGCCCAGCGATCATCGACCATGAGCCACCGGCCGTAGTGGAATGGGGCAAAGCCCCAGGCCTCCGCATCGATCCAGGTCCAGCCCCAAGGCTCGACCCACGCCCAGTAGCCGTCCCGATAGGGCGCCCAGCCTGCCGGTACATCGGGATACCAGATATCGCCGTAACGCGCGGCTCTCGCCCAACGGCCGTAGCCACCAAGCTCCGCCGCGCCGGTCATTGCCGATGCGGCCGCCGGAGCGTTGTCGCGATACCGTTGTTCCTCATGCTCCTGCGCCTCCACCCAGGCGACGAGCTCATCGGCCGGTCCTGCCGCATGCACTTCGGCTCGTACCGTCTGCTCGCCGGACAGCACGGCCGTCTCGCCCGCGCGCACGTCGGCATCGAGCCCGTTGCCGCTGACATGCGCGGCGCCGTCGAATACCGTCACCTGCGAGGCATGCCCGGTGTCTCCGGCAATCAGCTCGTAGCGTCCGGCGGCGGTGAGCGTCACCGCAGCGCGCGCCATCTGCACCTCGTAAGGCTCGGCTCGATCGAGCGTGCGCAGCCCAACAAACAGCGCGCCTTGCGGCAACGAGAGCTGCGCGGCCGCATCGTCGAGGGCGGAGATGTCGAGCTCGGTCGAGCTGTCGAGATAGATCCTGTTGCTCCCGATATCGATTGCCGCATGAGCATTGGGCTCGGTCCAGAAGGACTGGCCGGTTGTCACGGGATAGTTGCGCCGTGCCGCCTGCCAATAATTCTGGTCCGCAGTATGATAGGAGACAGTGCCGTCGATGAGCGCGAGACGCCCGACCCGCCCCGGCGGATTCTGCGCACCGTCTTGCGCCCGGGATGAGCTGGGGAACGTCCAAGTGCATGCCGCAGCCAGCAGAGCCGCGGCGGCAATGTGCAGGCAGGTCTTTCGGGGAGCAGAGAAGGTCATCGGCGCACCCGTTGAATTGGGTTCTCAGCCCCTCGACGATAAGCCCGCTCCTTACCTTATGGTTCCTGCAAGCGATGGCCGGGGCAGTTGAACGATCGTTCATTGTCGTCAGCGCGCGTCGCATGCAGGGGCGGGTTTCAAAACCCGCCCCTGCGAGCAAGCCCACGCTGACATCAGACGTATTGTTACAAGCGGCTTGACTGTGGAATGTCGGCGCTATCGGGTCTGCCTTCCGCCGCCTGCTTGAGCAGGAAGTGCTGAACCTTGCCGAGCGCATTGCGCGGAAGCGATTCCACGAACACGATCTCGCGCGGCACCTTGAATCGTGCGAGCTGGGCGGCAACATGCGCGAGGATTTCATCCGCGCTCACGCGCGCTTGCGGCTTACGCACCACGTAAGCGACCGGCACCTCCTGCCACCTGGGATCGGCGCGCCCGATCACGGCGGCTTCCGCCACCGCCGGGTGCTCGTGCAGCACGCGCTCGATCTCGGCGGGATAGATGTTCTCGCTGCCGGAGATGATCATGTTCCTCTTGCGGTCGTGAATGAAGAAATAGCCGTCCGCATCGCGCGTGCCGATGTCGCCGGAAAAATACCAGCCGTCGCGCAGGGCCTCGCCGGTCGCCGCCTGATTGCCCCAATATTCGAAGAACACGTTCGGCCCGCGCACCACCACCTCACCGGCGGTGCCATGCGGTACCTCGTATCCGCTGTCGTCGACGACGCGCGCCTCGCAGCACAGGCCCGGCAGCCCGGTCGAGCCCGGGCGCGTCAGATCCCCGCCGATGCGGGTATAGACTGCGATCGGCGTTGTCTCGGTCGCACCGTAGACCTGGAGGACGCAGAGTCCACGCGCCTCGAGCGCCTCGACGAGGGGCTGCGGCACCTGGGTCGATCCGGTGCTCACCGCGCGAAGACTCGACAGGTCCGTGTCTGCCCACAGCGGATGCTCGATCAGGGCCGCAAGCGTGGAGGGCACCAGCACGGTGAGGCTCGGGCGCTCCGTCGCAATCGCCTCGAGCGCGGCGTCCGGTGCGAAGCGCGCATGCAGCGTAACCGTCGCGCCCAGCTGCAGCGCCGGCGTGGTCTGGATGTTCAGCCCGCCCACGTGAAACAGCGGCAGGACCGTGAGCACATGATCCTCGGCAGTGAGATCGTGCATGTGCGCGCTCATCACCGCATTCCACAGGAGCGCCTCCTGCCGCAGCACCGCCCCCTTGGGGCGCCCCGTGGTGCCGGAGGTGTAGACCAGGAGGAGCGGGCTCGCCGTGTCCACGTGCGGATTGCGAGCATCGCCCTTTCCTGCGGAAAGCAGCGCCTCGAAGGTGTCCCCTCCCCCATCGGCCGCCAGGCGTATGACGCGGATATCGGGCTGCGCCGTGCGCAGCGGCGCCGCGATGACAGCGAACGCGTCCTGCACGATGAGCGCCTTGGCGGAGGCATCGGCGAGCATGAAGAGCTGCTCGGGCACTGCGAGCCGCCAGTTGAGCGGCACCATCAGCGCGCCGAGGCGAGCGCAGGCATAGAGGAGGACGAGATAATCGGGGTGATTGGCAGCGAGGATGGCGACCCGGTCGCCGCGCCCCACGCCGAGCTCCGATTTGAGCGCGCGTGCCGCGCAATCAATGCGCCGCGCCAGCGCGGCGTAAGTGAGCGACGTGCCCGCATAGCGCAGCGCCGCCTTCTCGGGCGTGAAAGACGCGTTCCGCTCGATCAGATCGGAGAGGTCCACGGCGAGCAGGGTGGGTCAGCGGGCGCCGCTTGCGGCGGAAGCGTAACAAATCCGCCGGCGCACGCGGGAGGCACGGCAGGCAGTCAGCTCTTTCCCAGCGGGCAGGCGGGATCCGGCGGGCCGAAGGCCTGCTCGCCGGAAATATGCGCGAGCACCTGATAGTAGTCCCAGGGATAGCGCGACTCCTCCGGCTTTTTCACCTGCACCAGCACCAGATCGTGCACCATCAGCCCGTCGGTGCGCAGGTGGCCGTTGCGGGAGAAGAAGTCATCGATCGGCGAGGCTCGCATCGTCTCGGCGACCTTCAGCGGCTCGTCCGTACCGCTCTTGTCGATCGCCCGCAGGTAATTCATGACGGACGAGTAGACGCCGGCCTGCCACATCGTCGGCATGGCATTCTGCCTGGCAAAAAACCGTCGGGACCATTCGCGCGTCCTCTGGTCCATGTCCCAATAGAAAGAAGTGGTGAGGATGAGCCCCTGGGCCGCCTTGAGCCCGAGCGCGTGCACGTCGGTGATCACGATCAGCAGGCCTGCGAGCTGCTGGCCGCCCTGGAAGATGCCGAACTCCCCGGCCAGTTTGATGGCGTTGGTGTTGTCGGGCGGGCCGCTGGCAATCCCGATGATCTTCGCCTTCGAGGCCTGCGCCTGAAGGATAAACGAGGAGAGGTCGGGGGTGGCGAAGGGATGGCGCACTGCACCCAGGACCTTGCCTCCGTTGGCGCGAATCACGTCCGAGGCCTGCTGCTCGAGCGAGTGCCCGAAGGCATAATCGGCGGTGAGAAAAAACCACGTGTCGCCGCCCCGCTTCACCACCTCCTGCGCGGTTCCAACCGCGAGCGCGCGCGTGTCGAACACCCACTGGAGCGTATAAGGCGAGCAGAACTTGCCGTGATAGTCGGCGGTGCCGGTCGAATGCACGATCAGCATCTTCTTCTTTTCCTTGGCGACATTCTGGACCGCGAGGCCGACGGCGGAGACCGGGACATCGACAATGAGATCGACCTGCTCGACATCGTACCAGCGCCGCGCGATCGCCGCGCCGACGTCCGGCTTGATCTGATGATCCGCCGATATGACTACGACCGGCTTGCCGGCGACCTTGCCGCCGAAATCGTCCACCGCCATCTGCGCCGCCAGCACGGAGCCGGTACCGGTGGGCGTGGACGCAGGGCCGGACAGGTCGGTGAGGACGCCGATCTTGACCACGTCGTCCGAAATCTGCGCGCGGGCGCCACCCTGCACGACGAGCGCAAGCGAAAGCGGCAGCAAAATCCGGACGGCTGTTGAGGGCATGACGGTTTTCCTGTTGCGGACTGGATAGCGCGGCAGATCGAACGAGTGATGGCGTAGGATCAGGCAGAAGCCTAGCCCAATCAAAAACGGCTGTCATTTCGAGGCTTGTAGGGGCGGGTTTAAAACCGGCCCCTACAGTGGCTGGCCCACCGGGGTGGTATAAGGGATATAAGAAAAGGTCACTGAAGTGATCTCGCAATGAGGAACCACATGGAGCCATTCCCGCCGGGCGCAACCGCAACCTATGGCGATGCACCGATCGAAGGCACCACCGTATTCACCGGCACGCGCTCGCAGCAGGGCTATCGGATCAACAAGCTCGCAATGTCGCTGACCGACCCTGCAAACCGCGCAGCGTTTACGGCTGACGAGCGAGGCTACATGCACAAATACGGGCTGCGGCAGACGGAGATGATGCTGATCGAGCGTCGCGACTGGTCCGGGCTGATCGCGGCCGGCGGCAACGTGTATCTGCTCTTGAAGATCGCCGGCACGGTCGGGCAGAGCCTCCTGCAAATGGGCGCGCAAATGCGCGGCGAGACGCTCGAGGCATTTCTGCACACCCGCCCCGGGAAAGCCGGCGGCGCAGGCGGACGGAAAAGCTGAGATGGCGCGCATCGTCGGCGGGATCGGCTGCTCGCACGCGCCCTCCATTGCGCATTCCTATGACAAGGGGCAGCAGCGCGATCCGATGTGGGCGCCGCTCTACGAGGGCTTCGCGCCCGCGAGGGACTGGCTGTCGCAGCTGCGACCCGACCTAATGATCGTGGTCTACAACGACCATATGAACCGGTTCTTCTTCGATGCATATCCGAGCTTTGCGCTCGGGGTGGCGGACACCTATCCGCAGGCGGACGAGGGATGGGGAACGCGCGACTTGCCTGATCTGGCGGGCGACAGCCGCTTCGCCTGGCATCTCGCACGCAGCCTGGTGGAAGACGAGTTCGATCCTGCCATCTGCCAGGAGATGACGGTCGACCACGGCATCTTTTCCATTCTGCCGCTGCTTGCCCGGACCCCTTGGCCGGCACCGATCGTACCGATCGCGGCCAACGTCATCCTGCACCCCATTCCGACCCCGCGCCGCTTCTTTCGTTTAGGCGAGGCGATCCGCCGTGCGGTCGCAGGCTATCCCGCCGACCTGCGCGTGCTCGTCATGGCCACCGGAGGCATGTCGCATCAGCTCCACGGCCCGCGGTTCGGCTTCACCAATCCGCAATGGGACAACGAGTTCCTGGACAGGATCGAGCACGATCCGCAGTCGCTGACCCGATTGACGCACCAGGACTACATGGAGCGGGGCGGCGCCGAGTCGGTCGAGGTCATCATGTGGCTTGCCATGCGCGCAGCGCTCGGCACGAGCGTGCGCCGCGTTCACCGCTACTACTATGCCCCGATGCTCACCGGCTACGGGCTCATAGTGCTCGAGGGCACCGCCGGTTGACGCCGGCCATAGGGAGCACGCCATGGGCGCTCGGACCGGCCGCGACTATCTCGACTCGCTGCGCGACGGCCGCCAGATCTGGATCGACGGCGAGGCGATCGGCGACGTCACAAAGGACCGCCGCTTTGCCGCCGCTGCCCGCTCCATGGCCGAGCTTTACGACATGCAGCACGTTCCGGCGCTGCGGGCGAAATTGACCTACCCGTCTCCCGCGAGCGGCGAGCCGGTAGGCCTGTCGTACATCCAGCCGAGATCGGTCGACGACCTGGCTCGCCGGCGCGAGATGGTGAAAACCTGGATGGATGCGACCTGCGGGATGTTCGGCCGCAGCCCGGATTTCGTCAACATCATGCTCACCGGCTTTGCCTGCGCCGCAGACGTGTTCGGGAGTCAAGACAAGAAATACAGCACCAACGTGTGGAACTATTATCTCTATTGTCGCGAGAACGACATCGCGATGACGCACACGCTGGTCAATCCGCAGGTTGACCGCTCCAAACCGGTCGAGAAGCAGGACAAGGACCTCGCTGCCAAGATCGTACGGGAGACGGATGCCGGCATCGTGATCCGCGGCGCCCGCATGGTTTCCACCTTGTGCGCCTATGCGCACGACCTGCTGGTGATGCCGTCGACCTATCTCGCCAACAACGGGGAGGCGCGTCCATACGCCTTCGGCTTTTCCGTCCCGGTGAGCGCGCCGGGGCTGCGGTTCATCTGCCGCCCCTCGGTCGTTCACACCGAGGCGGCATCTCCCATGGATTATCCGCTCTCGTCACGGCTCGACGAAACCGACGGAATGGCGATCTTCGACGACGTGCTGGTGCCGTGGGAGCGGGTGTTCATCCATCGCGACCCCGATATGTGCAACGGCCTCTACATCCGTACCGGCGCCATGCCGCAGATCATGCACCAGTTCAGCACCAAGAACCTGGCCAAGGCCGAGTTCATGATGGCGCTGGGCTTCGCGATCGCGCGCGCGACCAAGGTCGATGCGCATCTGCACGTGCAGGGCCTGCTCGCCGAGATGATCGAGTTCACCGAGATGGTGCGCGCCTGCCTGCGCGCGAGCGAGGCGGATGCGGCGCCGAATGCAGCCGGCTTCATGACGCCGGCGGCCATGCCGCTGTGGACCGTGCGCATGATGTTCCCGAGGATGTTCGTGCGCATGTGCGAGATCATTCAGACCGTCGGGGCCGGCGGCCTGGTGGCAGTGCCGTCCTTTGCAGAGCTTGCAGGAGCGCGGCGCGACGACGTGGAGACCTATTTCCAGGCTGCCAGTGCCGACGCGCGTACGCGGATCAAGTTGTTCAGGCTGGCGTTCGACGCCGCGGTGTCGTCCTTCTCCGGCCGCCAGCAGCTTTACGAGCGCTATTACTCCGGCGATCCCGTCCGGCTCGCGGGCACTCTCTATGAGCTCTATGACAAGGCACCCTACACCGACCGCATCAGCGAGCTGCTCGATAATCTGGAAGCGCGCTACGCACTCTCCTCGTAAGGGCGAGTCATTGCGTCGCCTGCGGGCCTGGTACGTCCCGCAGGGGCGAGGCATGAGGGGAACCCAAAAAACGCTTTGCGTTTTTTGGGGACCCGACTCGCCCCTACAAAGATAGGGTCGCTCAATGCGACATCATGGTGGGCACAGTCATCGCGGCGAGGAGGCCGCGGGTGGCGCCGCCGAGCACGAATTCCCGCAGCCGGGAATGGCCATAGCCGCCCATGACGATGAAATCGGCGGCCACATCGGCCGCATGCGACAGGATGGTGCTGGCGACATCGAGGTCGCGCACCACGATCTGCTTGAGCTCGACTTTGAGACCATGCCGCGCAAGGTGGTGCGCTATGTCGGCGCCGGGAATCTCATCGCTCTTGCCGGGCTCGCTGGCGACGATCACGACCTGCACCTCCTGCGCTCGCTGCAAAAACGCCATGGCGTCTCCGAGCGCGCGCGCTGCGGTGCGGCTGCCGTCCCAGCACACGAGTGCACGGCCGAGCTTGAGGCCGTCGCGCTGCACATAAGGAACGACGAGCACCGGCCGGCCGGACTCGAACAGCGCCGCTTCGATGATCAGCGCCCGCGCCGAGGCTTTCTCCGGCTCGGCCTGCGTGAGCACGGCAAGGTCGAACCTGCGTGCCAGGCGGGCAAAGGTCTCCGCCGCCCGGCCGTTGCCCGACCGCACGAGGTGCGATTCCACGGAAAGCCCGCTGCCGCGCGCGGCCTCCTCAAACCGGCCGATGGCGCTGCGCGCTGCGTTTTCCCATCGCTGGCGCTGCATTTCGATGAATTCAACCGCGCCGTGATCGAACAGCGACCCGGGAATGCTCGGCTCATAGGCAAAGCCGACGGCGGAGAGGTGCGCCTGAAATGTGCGCGCGACGGAAATGGCGAAATCCGCCGCTACGTTTTGCGACGTGTGCACATCGAGGTTGACGATCACATCCTTGAGCATGGCGCTTTCCGATTTGGCCGCCCTCCGCCCGTCTCCCTTATCTGAGCTCCGCGGGGCTGTATTGATACGAATCAACTCGCGAGCACTGACCGGCGGCTTGTACGGGCGGGTTTGAATCCCGCCCACTGCCTATCCTCGTGTGCAGGGGCGAGTCGGGGTCCCCAAAAAACGCAAAGCGTTTTTTGGGGTGCCCCGCATGCCTCGCCCTACAAACAACCAGCATCATTGTATCAGCATCGGCAGCTCCTGGAGGCGCAACTCTCCAACCGCGCCGCCATAGCGGGGCGTGGAATTCGGATCGGCGAGCCGCGCCTTCGGGAAGCGTGCCAGCAGGCGCCGTATTGCAATGACGAGCGTGGTGCGTCCGAGGATATTGCCGATGCAATGGTGCGGTCCGGCCCCGAACGCCATGACGCGCTTCGGATGCCGGTGGATGTCGAAGCGCAGGGGATCGGGAAACACCTGCGGATCGTAGTTCGCGGCCTGCGGCGAGGGCCGTACCACCATGCCTTTGCGGATCTCCGTCCCGCCCACCTCGGTATCGCAGGTGGCCGCGCGCGGAAAGGTGAAGTAGCCGTTGCTCGCGATCCGCAAACATTCCTCGACCGCCTCGGGAACGAGATCCGGGTCGCGCACGAGCTCGGCGAGCTGGTCCGGGTGAGAGTAGAGCG
>DATBKV010000256.1:0-4210 GCA_036555745.1 Xanthobacteraceae bacterium
ATCGTGTTGGAAACGGAGGCGTGCGATGGCGCAGCTCGTCACACGGTGCCGGCTGACCGGCCATTACATGTTCATGGGCATGGACGTCGACCCGAAGGAGTTCATGCGCGCGCCCGGCCCGTTCACGCGCAAGTTCTGTCCGTTCTGCGCCTGCGATCATCTCTGGCACCGCGAGGACTCCAAATTCCTGGCGCCCAAGCCGTTGCCGCGCCCGCGCATCCAGCAGGCGAGCTGACGCGCGCAAGCCGACGCGGCCGGATGCTGCATAACGATCTCTCCTCGCTCCGGCGATCGCGGCCATGATCGCCCTCGTCACGAGCCGCGGCCCTCAGCCATCTAGTTCGTGTTCATTTGAGGTTTGAGGAGAACAGTGCCGCGCACTCTGTGAACTCCCCCCTGTGGGGAGGGCTATCGAATATGAGCGGTTGTGGGGGGCTTGAGCCGTCGCATGGCTCTGGGTCCCGGATCTTCGCTCGCTGGCGCTCGCTCGTCCGGGACACGAGATTATCGTGTCCCGGGCGAGTGTGGCGAGCGCCCTTGCGCGAGCGGAACGAGACCCGGGACCCAGCGCAAGAAGCGCGAAGCGCATGATTGGCAGCCGTGCCGGCCCATATGCGATAGCCCCGCCCCTTGTGGGCAGCGGTTGGCAGACCGAGTTTGCGGCTCGTACTGATTCCACTCCCACACGACCAGCCGCAGACCCATGATCGTCGAGCGCCGCGCACTGCTTCGCTTCATGGCGCTCTACGCCGCGCTGTTCAGCGCGTTCGGATTTTCCTCCCCATTCCTGCCGGCGTTTCTGGCCGCCCGCGGGCTCGGTGCCGAGCAGCTCGGGCTCGTGCTCGGCGCCGCAACCGCGCTGCGTCTCGTCTCCGGTCCTCTCGCCGGCCGCGTCGCGGATCGTCTCGAGCTATTCCGGGCGGAGCTTGCGATCTGCGCCGTCCTCGCCGCAGGCGCCGCGCTCCTCTACCTCGCCACGCGAGGGTTCTGGACGGTGATGCTGGTCGCGCTCCTGCAGGCCGGCGCGCTCGCCCCGCTGGTCCCGCTCGCCGATGCGCTCACGCTCGCCCATGCGCAACGCCGGGCTGGCCGGCCGGGCTTCGAATACGGTTGGGTGCGCGGCGTGGGCTCGGCCGCCTTCATCGCCGGCACCGTGCTGGCCGGGTTTGCGATCGGAGCCTATGGCCTTTCGGCGATCATCTGGCTGAGCGCAGCCGCCCTGCTGCTCGTTCCGCCCGCGGCGCGGCTGGTGCCGGCGTTCCCGGCAGAGGCAGCGCACGCAGGCTCCAAGCAAGCAGAGACGCCGCCGCGCCCTTGGCTGACGCTGCTGCGTCTGCGCGCGTTCGTGCTGGTCACGGCGGTCGCGGCGCTCGTGCTCGGCAGCCACGCCATGTACGATTCCTTTGCCGTCATCCGCTGGCGCGAGGCCGGCATCGGCTCCGCGACCACCGGCGTCTTGTGGGCGGAATCGGTTGCGGCCGAAGTGGTGGTGTTTTTCTTCCTCGGTCCGCGCTTCCTGCGCGCGTTCACCCCGGCCGCCGCGCTGGGTGTGGCGGCCGCCAGCGGCATCCTGCGCTGGGCGGTGATCGCGCAGACCACCAACATCGCGGCGCTGGCGCTGGTGCAGCCGCTGCACGGACTGACCTTTGCGCTGCTCTATCTTGCCTCCATGCACATCATTACCGACACGACGCCGCGCGCATTGGCGGCGACCGCGCAGGCCGTCTATGGGCTGATCGGCATCGGCGGCGCGACCGCCGCTGTGACGCTGCTCTCGGGCTGGCTTTACGCGCGCTTCGGGCCGGCCGGCTTCTGGGCGATGGCCGTGCTGTGCGCCGCGGCCTACCCCGTCATCTGGCGGCTCGGCCGCGAGCTCGCCGCCTCCGCGCATGTGCGCCGGCAGGGCGCGTACATTCCTTGAAAACCGCTGGCGCGCTCACGCTTGGGTCAAGCGCGACGACCCTTGTAAAGACGCGATGTCGCGCCGCGGGGGCGCCAAAGCTCTAGACACCAGGCCCCCATGCGGCGAACTATTGGGCGTCCGAGCAGTGGAGGACATGCGCAAGTAAGAAACAAGGGGGCGCCGGATGAAGCGTCGCCGCAATGCGATCCCGAACGACGGGCAATCCGCTTCCGGGATCAAAGGGAGGAAAAGATGACGGAGCTTTGCCGCAACGCGCTGCGCACCCTTGGCGCCGCGCTGATCATCGCAATTGGTTTCATTTCGGGGGCGTCCGCGCAGAGCGGCGACCCGATCCGGATCGGCATGAGCCTTGCGCTCACCGGGGCCGGCGCCGCACCGAGCAAGGTGATCAACACCGCGCTCGAGATCTGGCGCGACGACGTCAACGCCAAGGGCGGGCTGCTCGGCCGCCCGGTCGAGCTCGTCATCTATGACGACCAGAGCGCGCCCGCGAATGTGCCGAACATCTACACCAAGCTCATCACCGTCGACAAAGTGGACCTCCTGCTCGGACCCTACGGCACCAACTTCGTTGCGCCGGCGATGCCGGCCATCATCGAGCACAACAAGATGACGATCAGCTTTACCGCCATCGGCATCAACGATAAGTTCCACTACCCGAAATACTTCTCGATGGTCTCGGTCGGTCCGGAGGGCGTCAACGCCTTCTCGATCGGCTTCTTCGACCTCGCCGCGGCCCAGACACCCAAGCCACAGACCGTCGCCATCCTCGCCGCCGACGCCGAGTTCGCCCAGAGCGCAGCCCACGGCGCCCGCGAGGAAATCAAGAAGCACGGCTTCAAGATCGTCTACGACAAGAGCTATCCGCCGAGCACGACCGATTTTGCGCCGGTGGTGCGCGCGGTGCGGGCCACCGATCCGGATATCGTCTATATCGGCGCCTATCCGCCGGACAACGTCGGCATCATCCGCGCCGCCAACGAGGTCGGGCTGTCGCCGAAGATGATGGGCGGCGCGATGATCGGCATGTTGGTGACGCCGATCAAGGTCCAACTCGGCCCGGTGGCGAACGGCCTGATCGTGGGCGAGAACTTCGCCGCGGCTTTGGCGCCGAAAATCCCCGGCTCCGCCGATTTCCTCAAGCGTTATGGGGAAAAAGCGTCGGCCGCCCACATCGACCCGCTCGGCTTCGCCTGGGGTCCGTTCGCCTATTCGGCCGGCCAGGTCTTGGCGCAGGCGGTGACCGCGACCAAGAGCCTCGATCAGGGCACGCTCGCCGCCTACATGCACAAGGCGAGTTTCAAGACCGTGTCCGGCGATTTCTCGTTCGGCGCCGACGGCGAATGGTCGAAGTCGCGCATGGTCTGGACCCAGGTCCAGAACGCGCAACCCAATAACCTCGATCAGTTCCGTGACGGGAAGGCGCAACCGATCGTCTGGCCGCCCGCCGCCAAGACCGGTACCCTGATCTATCCCTACGATAAGGCGCGGCAGAAGTAAGTGCTGCGCGCCGACGTCAAGCCGGTGCTGCAAAACTGACAAGCCGACGTTGCGCAGCGGCCACACCCGGGTATGGCGTGTCGCTCTCTGCTGTCATGCCTGCGAACGCGGGCATCCAGTAACCTCGGATCGTCCGTTTTACCGAACCGGTCATCGTAGGATGGGTTGAGCGACCCATCGCCAATGCGCACGGCGCATGGCGGCGTGATGAGTTTCGCGCAAGCGCTCAACCCATCCTGCCAATCCATTTTGCGATGTCTGGATGGAGCTACAATGGCCGGATCGAATAGATCACTTCGCCTTTGAACTTGCCCTGCTCCGGCACCCACGGGAAGTAGATCACCCATTGCAGGTGCACCTGCGCGCCGACCTGGGTCAGGCCGGCAAACTTCTTGCGAAGCGTCCCGGTCATGTTCACGACGTCGAGCACGCCCTGCGGGCCGATCACCAGCGCCTGCGGCACCCACTGCATCGCTTCGAACGCGCCCAGGAACAGGCGGTAGAACTCGGTCGCCTGCGCCCGGCCCTGCCAGCGCATCCCGGCGGACGCAAGCTCCATCACGCAGTCGTCGGTGAAGACGCTGAGCATGATCTCAATCTGGCGCTGGAAGGCGCCCTCGGTGAACGGCTGGAACAGCACCTCCTCGGCCTGGACGTGGGTCAGCCAGGCGCGCCGGATCGCATCATAGCTCTCCGAGGTCACGCCCCAGGTGATCGGCTTGCCCGCAAAGCGAGGATCGCTGAGCAGCTCTGCAACCGGATCTGCGCTCATGGCCGTTCCTTTCC
>DATBKV010000257.1:0-20848 GCA_036555745.1 Xanthobacteraceae bacterium
GGAATTGGTCTTCGAGAGAACGGTGCGGATATCGTCGAGCGAAATGTTGCGCTGTGCTGCCGCGACCGGATCGACCTGCACGCGCACGGCAAACTTCTGGGCGCCGTAAACCAGCACCTGGGCGACGCCGGACAGTTGCGAAATCTGCTGCGCCAGCAGCGTTTCGCCGTACTCGTCCAGCGTGGACAGCGGCAGCGTGGGCGAAATCAGGCTGATGAAGAGGACGGGGAAGTCGCCCGGGTTGACCTTGCGAAAGAATGGCGGCGTGGTCATCTCGACCGGCAGCCGGCGGGCGGCGACGGCCAGCGCGGTCTGGACGTCAAGCGCGGCGCCGTCGATGTTGCGGTCGAGATCGAACTGTATCGTGACCTGCGTCTGACCCAGGGTCGACTGCGAGGTCATCGACGAGATGCCGGCAATCGTGGAGAACTGACGCTCGATCGGGCCGGCAACCGAGGCCGCCATCGTCTCCGGACTGGCACCGGGCAACGTGGCGGTAACCTGGATGGTAGGAAAATCCACGCGCGGCAGCGCCGCCACGGCGAGCAGCCGGTAGGCGAAGATACCGAACACGATGATCGAAGCGGTGATCAGCGTGGTCAGTACCGGCCGCCGAATGCAGGTCTCCGACAGGGTCATGTCAGGAGCTGACCTTCTTGCGCTGCGTCACGCGCGTTCCATTCGAAAGCAGAAGCTGACCGTCCGTTACCACCATCTCGCCAGGCTTGAGCCCGGATTCGATGACGGACACGCCGTCCACGGTTCTTTCCACCTTGACCGGACGGACCGAGGCGATCTCGTCCGCCACCACGAACACGAAGGTGCCGGCTTGGCTCAGCTGGAGAGCGCTCTCCGGAACGGTGACGCCTTCCTCGGATCGCAACGTCAATTGCACCGTCACCAACGTACCCGGCCATAGCAGCTCATCGGAATTCGGCATGGTGGCGCGAACCGGCACCGTGCCGGTCGGCGCGTCGATGCTGTTTTCGATCATCGTGACTTTGCCATTCGCTCGTCGCTTCTCACCCGGGATGATCGCCTCGATGGTCGCAGTCTTGTCGGCGAGCGCTTGGCGCAGGTCCGGCAGCACGCCCTGCGGGACCGAAAAGGTGACGTAGACCGGCGCGGTCTGGATGATGGTCGCCAGCGGCACGAGATCGGCCTGGCGAACGAAGTTGCCAACCTTTACCGCCGCCATGCTGGCACGGCCGTTGATGGGGGCACGGATGGTGCAATAGCTCAGCTGAATGTTGAGGTTTTCGAGTTGGCCGGTGTTGGAGTAGACGGAGGCGCGCCAGATGTTGACTTGGGTGCGCGCGTTGTTGAGCGTGACCTGGGTGGTGGCGTTCTTTGCAATCAGCTCGGTGTAGCGAGCGACGTCGCGCTCAGCCTGCTCGAGGTTGGCCTTCGCTCCCTCGAGTTGCCCCTCGACCTGCTTGATCTGGGCCTGGAGCGCGCGGCTGTCGAGGGTGAAGAGAAGGTCGCCCTCGTGCACCATTGCGCCGTCGCTGAAATGCACGCCGATGATCTCGCTGTCGATGCGCGGCTTGACCGCGACGCTGGCGATCGGAGTGACGCTGCCGAGCGCTTCGATGCGAACAGGAACGGTCTTGCTGGTAGCGATTGCGACCTCAACCGGAACGGTGCGCGGCGCGTTCTGACGCTGCGCCTGCGCGACGGCACCCTCGGACCAATAACCGCCTCGTATCGCCACCCCGATGCCGGCCGCGGCAAGCACGACGGCGGCCGCCAGCACGAACGTCCGTTTTTTCATTACCGTGCCGAACAGTGGCCTTGTCGACCCACCCGGGCTTCCTCTGGCGCCGTATACATAACGATTCTTTTTGGTATGCGAGGCAAAGCTTCTAACATATCCCTATTGAGGGCGCATCCATGGCAGCCTATTTGCCATCATAAAATCGGCGTAACTTTCCCGGCCACAACGCCATTCCTCATTGCTCGGCCGGTTGAGGTCATATGACGTTACAGCTGTGCGTCGCCATATGCTGATCGCCACTTGGAACATCAATTCCATCAAGCAACGGATGGACAACCTGACCGCATGGCTCGCGGAACGGCGGCCCGACGTCGTCTGCCTGCAGGAAACGAAGTGCCCTGACGACGCGTTTCCGCGCGAGCCACTTGAAGCACTGGGCTACAACGTGGTCGCGCACGGTCAGAAGGCCTTCAACGGCGTGGCGGTTCTGTCCAAATTCCCCCTCGACGAGGCCACGCCACGGCTTCCCGGCGACGACGATGACCTGCATGCCCGTTTCCTGGAAACGGTGATCTCGACCCGCGAAGGGGTCGTGCGCGTCGCATCCGCCTATTTGCCCAATGGCAATCCGCCAGATACGGACAAATATGTTTACAAAATCAACTGGATGGAGCGTCTTATTCATTATGTCAGTGAGCGGCTGCCGTTGGAGGAGCCGTTGGTGCTGGCCGGCGATTTCAACGTCATCCCATCCGAGCAAGATGCCCGCCATCCCGCCCGGTGGATAGGCGATGCACTGTTCCTGCCGCGAACCCGCGAGAAATTCCGCGCGCTGTGCAATCTTGGATTAACGGACGCGGTCCGGGCCGGCAGCGATGGGCCGGGTCCCTATACGTTTTGGGACTATCAAGCCGGCGCCTGGCAGAAGAACGACGGCATCCGCATCGACCATTTGCTGCTATCGCCTCAGGCGGCAGACCGACTGACTGCCGTGGGCGTCGACCGGCACGTGCGCGCCTGGGAGAAGCCGTCGGACCACGTCCCGGTCTGGGCCGCCCTCGAGTTCAGTGCTTGAAGAAGCCGTCCAGGATGTTCCAGGGGAGTTGGTAGTTCACGCCGACGCGCACGATCTGATCGTTGAGATTCAGGCGCTGATTGCTTGGCAGGGCCGCAGTGGGCGCCGGAGTGAAATAGGACTTGTCCTGCAATCCGACGTAAAGATATTCCAGCTTGGCCGACCAATCCTGATTGATCTTCACCTCGACGCCGCCTCCTACGGTCCAGCCCCAGTGCCACTGCGTGTCGGAGGCCTGCGCGCCGGTGGCCGGGGCGAATAGGTTGTTCTCGACGTTCGCCACGGCGCCGCCGCCAGTGGCGTAAAACAGCCAGTTGTCGCGCGCATAGCCGATGCGGCCGCGGAAAGTCGAGAGCCAGCGCTCCTTCACGTCGTTGCTGAACGCCGCATTGGGCGGGAATTCGAAGGCGCTTCCTTTCTTGTTAATGGCCGAGATGTCACCCTCGAAGCCGAGCAGCAGGCCCCCGTTCTGAACGTTGAACCCAGCGGTGAGACCAAAGATCCCGCCGCTCAGATCCATGCGCGGGGTCTGGTCGGCGCCGGTGATCCCGTTGCGCACGACGGCGCTGCCCCAGGCGCCACCCCCGGAAACTCCGAGATAGGTGCCGCTCCAGGTCGTGACTGGCGTCGGGGGAGCCCTGTAGATCGGCGCGATGCTGAGGTCAGCCGCAGCCGCCGGCATCGGGCTCACCGGTGCCAGGGCCAACGCCAACGAGGCCGTGCTTGCGCACAGCAATTTTTTCATTGCACGCCTCAACTGGACGTATTCCGCATTGGCCGTAGAAATAGCCGCTGCGC
Source organism: Xanthobacteraceae bacterium (assembly GCA_036555745.1). Taxonomy (GTDB): domain Bacteria; phylum Pseudomonadota; class Alphaproteobacteria; order Rhizobiales; family Xanthobacteraceae; genus VAZQ01. The sequence goes on from DATBKV010000257.1 coordinate 3,591, forward strand.
GGATAAGGGTCTATTAACTTGAGTACGTGCGCCGCCGATTTCCGTCAGCTGTGGCACGGAGGCCACAGATCCTCACTCCCGACGGTTTTTCAGCCAGTCTTCCAAATACTTATGGGCCATTGCCCGCTCGCTCTCGTTGGCCTGGGCAAGCGCACTGGCATACATTTCGGTGATCCAGGTTTCGTCCGGGGCTGCTGCGTCCTTGGCGACGATCAACCAGAACAACCCCAGCGCCGCCTGACGTGAGACTTGGTCGCCCTTGAATAGCATACTGCCCAGCAACGCCTGCGCCCGGTGATCGCCCTTGTTGGCCGAGAGCCGGAGCCAGCGCGCCGCCTGGATGGCGTCCTTGGGCGCGCCCTTACCCAAGAGGTAGAGGCGTCCGAGGTAATACTGCGCCTCCGGATCGGCAAAATACGAGGCGGCATAGCGGAACATCTCACGTGCGACGGCAGGGTCGGCCTTCAACGTGCCCGGAATGCCCTCGAGGTGATAGAGACCCAAAGTCACGAAGGCATTGGCCAGGAACCGCGCGGTAGGCGCGCTCGCGCTGTCGTCGGCATGCATGGTCGTGAGGCGGCGGAAATACTCATAGGCCCGCGCCCTGTTCATCTTGACGCCGTCCCCGTCGGCATACATGCGGCCAAGCTTCCAGATGGCAGCGGGGACGCCCTGCTCGGCGGCGTATTCGAGCTCGATGACCGCCTGCTCGGTCTTGCCCTGCCGTAGCGCCTGCGTGCCGGAGCGGAACGCCTCCAGGGGGGAGGCGGGGAGAGCCGGGCGGGATGGCAACGCCAGCGGCGCAGTCGGAGCGGCGGGTACCGCCGCAAGCGGCGTCGCGCTGCCGAGCGGAGTGCCGGCGGCATCCGAGGCCGCAGCCCCGTCAGGCACCGGTACGGCGACGTTGGTTCCTTCCGGCGTGCGAGTTCCGTCGAAGCTCACGGCCGGCGACAGGCCGAAGACGATGCCGAGCAGAGCGATGCCTGCGACGACGTCAGATGTCCGCATAGCACGCCTTCTCGGCCGCACCGCCCGGATGGGTGACCGCACCTGTGCGCGCCGGCCCCACCTGCTGGGCGTATTTCCATAGATACCCTGAGGCGAATGCTGGCTCGCGCGGCTTCCATTTCCTGGCGCGCGCCTCGATCTCGGTCTTGGTGAGCTTGACGTGGAGAGTGCCCGTGACGGCGTCGATCGCGATGATATCGCCATCGCGGACATGTGCGATCGGCCCGCCGACCGCGGCTTCCGGACCCACGTGACCGATGCAGAAGCCGCGGGTCGCCCCCGAGAAGCGCCCGTCGGTCAGGAGCGCGACCTTCCCGCCCATGCCCTGGCCATAAAGGGCCGCGGTGGTCGCCAGCATTTCTCGCATCCCGGGGCCGCCTCTGGGCCCTTCGTATCGGATCACGAGCACGTCGCCTTCCTTGTATTTTTTCTTCTTGACGGCTTCGAAGCACGCCTCCTCCCCGTCAAAGCAGCGCGCCGGGCCGGTAAACTTCAAGTCCGCCATCCCGGCAACCTTAACGATCGCACCCTCCGGTGCGAGGTTGCCTCGCAGCCCGACGACGCCACCGGTGGCGGACAGCGGCTTGTCGGCGGGATGGACCACGTCCTGGTCCTTGTTCCACTTCACTCGCTTGAGGTTCTCCGCGACCGTACGCCCTGTGACGGTCGCGCATTCGCCATGCAGGTACCCGTGATCGAGAAGCGTCCTCATCAAGAGCGGAACGCCTCCAGCCTCGAACATATCTTTGGCGACATAACGGCCGCCAGGCTTCAAATCCGCGATATAGGGTGTCCTTTTGAAGACGTCGGCGACGTCGAACAGGTCGAATTGCAAGCCGCATTCGTGCGCGATCGCAGGCAGGTGCAGCGCGGCATTGGTCGAGCCGCCCGTTGCTGAGACGACCGCGGCCGCGTTCTCAAGTGCCTTGCGCGTGACGATGTCGCGCGGCCGGAGTCCCATCCGGACCAAGTCGAGGATCTGCTCGCCCGCAGTCATGCAAAAGGCATCACGGATCTCGTAGGGCGCAGGGGCGCCCGCCGAATAAGGCAGCGCGAGTCCGATCGCCTCGGATACGGTGGCCATGGTGTTGGCGGTGAACTGGGCGCCGCAGGCCCCGGCCGATGGGCAGGCGTGCTGCTCGAGGGTTTCGAGATCGGCCTCCGACATCTGGCCGACCGAATACTTTCCGACCGCCTCGAACACGTCCTGAATGGTGACCGGCTTGCCCTTGAACGTCCCCGGCAGGATCGAGCCGCCATAAATGAAGATGGAGGGCACGTTGAGCCGGCACATCGCCATCATCATCCCGGGCTGCGACTTGTCGCATCCGGCGACCCCGACCAGCGCATCATAGGCGTGGCCGCGCACCGTGAGCTCGATTGAATCGGCGATTACCTCGCGTGACGGCAGCGAGGATTTCATGCCCTCGTGCCCCATCGCGATGCCGTCGGTCACGGTGATGGTGCAGAACTCGCGCGGTGTGCCGCCGGCGGCGGCCACGCCTTTCTTGACGGCCTGGGCTTGGCGCATCAGCGCGATGTTGCAGGGAGCGGCCTCGTTCCAACAGGTCGCGACCCCGATGAAGGGCTGGTGGATCTGCTGCCGCGTCAAGCCCATCGCGTAATAAAACGAGCGATGCGGCGCGCGCTCAGGGCCTTCGGTCGCATGCCGGCTTGGCAACCTTGCCTTGAGGTCCCGCTTTGCGTCCATCGCGTCTTATCCCGGTCGCCCGATCCCGGCTCTGAGCGCTCCGGGGGAGGCTGAAAAATTCGCGTCGGCCCTGGTCTCGTCGCAGCGTATGGCCAAATCGCGGCGCGGCCGGTCGGATTCCGATCAACCGATCAATGTTTTAGTCGTGTTGCAGGCGCGCCACAGGCTTAATAACTGGTTAACAGGAAATGCCACAGTGACAGAGAATGGTCATTGATCGAGCCGAAAATTCGGATCGAAGCCAAGCGCCGCGCGCGCCTTCGCAATCGAGACCACGCCATCGTCGTCAGCGATGTTGTAGACACCAGCTTTGCCGCGGGTTGTTGCGAGCAACGCCGCCTGCGCCGCGGCATCGACGTGCAGACCGGGTTTGCGGCTTGGACAATCGTGCCACGCGCCAGGTCCGTACAGCAGCCCATAACGCAGCACCATGGCGTGGAGCCCCGGCGAGGCTAGCACCTGCCGTTCCATATCGGCGGCGCCCTTCACCGTCACCGCGCGAGCCGGATCGGCGAGGTTGAGCGGATCGCCCTCATCGTGAGGCTCCTCGCCGGGAGCGTACGCAAACGCGATACTCTGCACGACGAAACGCCGCACTGACCCGGCCTGGGCCACGGCCGCCAGGAGATTTCGGGTGCCCGCGATGCGGATACGGGCATTGTTCCCGTAGGCCGCCACGATCCGCGCCTCGTCGAATTCACGGGGAAGGTCGGTGAGCTGGTGGATGACGACCGCGGGTGTGGCAGCGCGGACTGCAGCCGTGACGTTTGCGGCGTCGAATACATCGAGAACCGCCGGCGTCACCCCTGCCCGCTCGAGCTCCTTTGCCCTGTCGGTTGAGCGGGTCGTGCCAATGACCTCGTGGCCGGCCCGCAACAGCAGCGGCACGAGCCGTCGGCCGACGGCACCGGTCGCACCAGCGAGCAAAACTCTCATGGCCCAATGTAGGTCGGTGCGTCGCCTGGGGTCGAGGACCCTGCTATTCCCAACCGGCCGCCCGCGTATGCATTCGCGATCGCACCTGGTATCCGGCCAAGGCTGGCCGTCCGACGGGAGCCGCGCCCGCGGAGCATACGGTGACAGCGTGCCTCGGCACTTCCGCCTCAGTCGCGCGTGTTAATTGTCGACAGCTCGCGCGGGAGCGCACGACTTCGATTTTGGCTCGAAATCGGGAAAGGCCATGGGATGACTGGACTGGATCAATGGCTCGAGCGGCTCTATTGGGTCGCCCAGATCACTTTACCGTTGCTCCTGATTTGGGCAGGACGAATCGTGCTGCGACAGGCTCGAAACACGTCGCAGCAGATTGATGCGGGATTGCAAGAAGCCCAAACAACGAAGCTGCTGAAATTCCTCGACCGCGTCGAGGAGCCGAGAATTCAAGAAGCCCGCAGGATTGTCATGGTGGAAATCCGACGCCAGGAAGAAGCAGGCCACAATTGGTGGGAAGGCGACGAACGGTTACGGGATGCCGCCGCGCAGCTTTGCCGGTCATACGACTACCTTGGCGCCATTATCAGGTTCGACGGGCCTGACCGGGTCGGCCAATACTTTCTGGAGCGCTGGGGTGAGGGCGTCATCCGGGCTCACCAAGTATTGGAACGCTTTCTGGTGTTTCGACGGACATCGGCTCGCCACACCTATGAGGATTTCACATGGCTGTTCCAGGAAGCCAGCGCTATGCACGGGCACGCCGGGTCCCCGTAAGGTCGGCTGAGGCTGCGAGCTAGACTGCGCGTGTGATTTGACCAGCACACCGGCGTGTATTAGCCTTTGACAAGCGCACGTGCCGCCGTTGTGATCGGCACGACCGCTCCATACGCATGCCCGTCGTCGGAGGGAGCCCACATGCACGATGATCGCGAGATACAAGAGCGACGCGCTCAGGAAATCCAAAAGGAATTGAACAACGAGGGCCTCTCCCGGCGCGCATTTTTGGATCGTTTGAAATTGATCGGCGTGGGCTTTGGCGCGGCGTTTGTGTTGGGCGTGCGAGATGCCGATGCCGGTGTCCGGTCTGATGCCACGGTAAGCCTGAAATCGACCAATCCTGCCTTGAACGATATCATCGAGGAGGGCCGCAAGGATCTCGGCCTCGAAGACGACCGCCACAGCCGCGGTGCTGCGCAGCCCGCCGGGGACGGCGACGATGCGAGGATCCAGACCGCGTACGCTCGCTTCTATCGCCGCGGATACGGGCGCGGCTACGGCCGCTATGGACGCTTTTATGGTCGCTATGGCCGCGGGTACGGGCGGTACGCTCGGTTCTATCGCCGCTTCTATCGGCGATTCTGATCGCAGCGTGCTCCGAACTAGAGAGCCGTTGCTCGCCGCGATGCGCGAAGCGCAGCATTAGCGGTTACGCACCGCAGGACAACGCCATCAGCACACTGCGCACGAAGCGCCGCGTGCGCGGGTGACTATAGCGAAGCGAAAGCGCGGCGACCGGAAGGTTGGCGAGAGATGGCGAACGTCGATATCTCGCATGAGCCGCATGAGCCGAGCCCGAGAGGGATCGAGAAATCGCCCGGTCGCGAGGTTCCCGTTTTCACCTTCGTCCTGGTCAAACTCGCCTCCCGCTGCAACATCAATTGTACGTATTGCTACTGGTTCCGCGATGCCGAGGTCTACCGCAAGCCGGCAGTCCTGACGAGCGAGGCCGAGAGTGCATTCTGCGAGCGGCTCGAGCAGCACATTCAGAAGTTCGGGCTCGAGCAGTTCATTCTAGTGTTCCATGGGGGCGAGCCGCTGCTCTTTCCCAAGCATCGGTTCGTCAAGCTACAAGAGAAACTGCTGGACATCGAGGAGCGCACCGGCTGCCACATCGAGCGCGGAGTCTGCACCAACGCCATTCTGATCGATCGGGAATGGGCGGAAATCTTCAAGAGCTACGACGTGATGGTGAGCGTAAGCCTCGACGGTCCGCCCGAGATCAATGACCGGTACCGCGTCGATTTCAAGGGCAAGGGCACCCATGCCGACGTCTTGCTCGGCCTCCAGTGCCTGCGGGCGAATGGCATCGACCCGGGCCTAATCTCGGTCTGCAATCCGGCCACGGATCCCGACCGGGTCGTTTCATACGTGGTGGAACAGCTCGGCATCCGGCACTTCGACATCCTTCCGCCCGACGCCACTCATTCCGACAACCCGCCGCAGATCGCCGAGTACTTCATCAAACTGTTCGACGTATGGTTCGACAAGTATGCGGCGCAGGGCGTGCGCATCAAGACGCTGGATTCGATGATCCAGGGACTGCTAGGCAATCTTTCGGTTTCCGACACCGTCGGTCTCGGCCCGATCGACACCGTGACGCTGATGACGGACGGCGCCCTCGAGCCGCTCGACGTGCTTCGAATCGCGGGCGATGGCAGCACCAAGACGGATTCGAACGTTCTCGCGAACGCGCTGCAGGACGTTCAGCGCGACCCGCGCTGGCGGGAAGCGTTCGAGGCCAGCCTGCAAGTGTGCGACATCTGTCGGCAGTGCGAGTATCTTGATGCCTGTGGGGGCGGTCACCTTGCGCAACGCTGGTCGCAACAGCGCCGGTTCGACAATCCGAGCGTCTATTGCGAGAGCTGGAAGCGCATCTTCGCCCACATGTGGACGCGCATTTCTCCAACCCTGATCGTCGAATATCAGTCGATCGCGGGCAAGCAGCCGAGCGTGCCGAGGACGGCGCCGAGCTCTTGACCACCCGCCTGCTCCAATCGCGCGCCGCTGCGGCGGAGCCCGGGGGGCTGCTTCGCCGAAGCTTCTTCGCCCGCAGCGTGCATGCCGTTGCTCCGGATCTCATCGGAGCGACGTTGCTGTTCAAGAGCGTCGGCGGCGTGATCGTCGAGGCTGAAGCCTATCATCAGACCGACCCGGCCGCGCATTCTTTCGGCGGTCCTACCGCGCGCAACGCGGTGATGTTCGGGCGTCCGGGCTACGCCTATGTCTATCGCTCCTATGGCATTCACTGGTGCCTCAACTTCGTCTGCGAGCCGGCAGGCGCCGCGAGCGCCGTGCTGATCCGTGCCCTGGCACCCACGCACGGCATTGCCGTCATGCGGCGACGCCGCGGGGTGAGCGACGAGCGGCTGTTGTGCTCAGGTCCCGGACGCCTGTGCGAGGCGCTCGGCATCACCGACGCGCAATACGGATTTGCGCTTGACCGGCCGCCATTCGCGATCCTCGCACGCGACGCGCGGGTGGAAATCGCCATTGGGCCGCGTATTGGGCTCACCAAGGCGACCGGCCAGCCCTGGCGCTACGGTCTCAAGGGCTCGCCGTTTCTCAGCAAGCCGTTCAAGACCTGAGCCGGCGGCACCCTCGAACCCGGTCATTCCACATCGGGGGCGAAAAGTTCGTCCGCGAGGACGACGCGCGGGGAGAGGCCCTGCTCGTGCACATAACGCCCGATCGCTTCCCACGTCGGCCGGTTCGGTTCGAGCCCGTAGGCCCAGAAATCCTTCCCCAAGACACGTCGCGCTTCCTCGACATGATCGATCAGCCACGGCAATGCCAGACGCAAGGCATCCGTGTCATAGAGGCCATCGACGGCGACATCGCGCGCCTGCACGAACGCCTTGTAGATGCTGCGCGCCGCCCATGGATGCGCGCGATGCACGTCCTCCCGTAGCACCACGGTATGCATGATCGGGAAGATGCGCGTCCGGCGATAGTAGTCCTGTTCGGTTTCCTTATAATTCGGGAACAGCCGTACGGTCGACGGCCGGCTTTCGAGAAAGAGCTTCGGAATGTAGAGCGAGAGCAGCGCGTCGAGCTCGCCGGCAGCGAACATCTGCTCGAGCGTCTGCCCTTCGGAAAGAAAATCGAGCCGTATGTCGGTGGGAAGATTCAGGGGGATCAGCGGTGGCTCGACGAAACTGTTGAGACCGCCCATGAACCAGTGCATGTCCTGCGCCCTGACGCCGTAGTCGTGCTGCAGCATGCCGCGCATGAAGACGAGCCCGGTCGAGCTCCACTGCGACGTGCCGACGCGTTTGCCTTTGAGGTCGCGGGGCGCCGCGATGCCGGTGCCGGCGCGCACATAGATGCAGGAGTGGCGGAAGATTTTGGAGAGGGCTACCGGCACCGCCACGAACGGGCAGGCACCGCGGCCTTTCAGCGCCGTGTACGATGCCAGTGAGAGCTCGGAGACCTGAAATTCCCCGTTATCGAGCATGCGCTGGAAGGCCTGCCGCGGGCGCAAAATCTCGATGTCGAAATCGATGCCCTCGGGCTTTACGCGGCCGTCGATGAGCGGACGGCTGCGGTCGTAATCCCAGCACGCCAGCGTAAGTTTGAGGTTGGCCATCGCGTGAGCGCTTATGAACTTATCGGCACCTGAGGCGGACGCAGTTGCATGGCGACGGGCACGACCAGCAGCGGCAATGCGGCCATCGCAATCGGCACGAACGCGAAACGCGGGTTTCCGCCAAAGTCCCAAGCCGCGCCGCTGAGCACGGAGATCAAAAGACCCTCGCAGTAGCTGATGGTGAACATCGCTGCCGACGTTCGCGCCACGTCCACTGGCGCGCTCAACAGCGCTGGGAGCCCGAAAGCGATAGTGAACACGCAAGCTCCGAGAAAACCCAGCACGCCCGCGAACAGCACGGTCCAACCGCTGGCGGTGGTGACGATTCCGGCAAGGCAGAGCAGAATCAGAACGCCGCACAACACGAGAGGCCAGGCGCGCCGCTCGAGCCTGCCTGCCAGCGCGAGCAGCAGGAACGAGGCCGGAAGCTGGCCGAAATTGAGCGCGGTGAGCGTGCCCTGGATCAAGTCAGGCCGGCCAGCGCCTGTGAGCAGGCCCGGCAAGAACGCGTTGGTGCTGAAATAGACGCTATTGACGCTGCCGAATACGATGCCGATGCTCCAGATCAGCTTGTCGCTCCAATCCGGCCACCAGAGCGGCGCCGGCGCGCCGGCAACGGCTTTGTCCGGCGACGGCGCGAACGCGGCGGTCAAGCCGGCGGCGGCGATCAGAGGGACGCCCCAGACCGCGAAAGCCCAGCGCCAGGAACCGCCGACCAGCGGAAGGATGAGCGGGATCGTCAGCATAACCCCCAGCGTTTCACCCACGAGCAAGCCGTTGGTGCACACTGCGGTGCCGAAGCCCACGCGGCGCGGCAGCCATTTGCCGATCAGCGGCGGCAGCGCCGGCTGGATGACGGCAATGGCCGCGCCCATCGCAATGGTGGCGGCGTAGAGCGCGAGCACGTCGAGCAGCGCCCCGCGTAGACTGGACGCCACGCCCGCGACCAGCAGACCGGCCACCAGGGTCCGCACCGCGCCGAAGCGCGCCACCAGCAGCGATCCCGGCAGCGCCGCGATGCCGAACAAGATCACCGGCAGACCCGACAGGATGCCGATCTCGGTGCCGGTCAGCTCGAGGTCGGCCTGAATGAGCGGGATCACCGGCGGCACCGCCAACACGGTCAGCCGCAGGCTCACGCCGGCCAGCCACAGCAGACCGATTGGGATCCAGAATTCCCGCATCGCGCTTCCGGCTGCGGCGTTCGTCGCGGTCATTTCGCTACGTTTGGTCCCCCGCGGCCGCGGAAAAACGCCTACGCCGCGCCCTTGAGGCGCTCCAGCGCCTCGCCGATCCTCCGCCGCCGCGTCTCTGCCTCCTCGCGCTTCTCGCGCTCGCCTTCGACCACTTCCTCGGGTGCGCGCCCGACGAAATCCGCATTGCCGAGCTTGGCGTCGATGCGCGCGATGTCGGACTTGACCCGCGCCATCTCCTTCTCGAGCCGCGCCTTCTCGGCGGCGAAGTCGATGATGCCCTGCAGCGGCAGGCAGGCGAGCGCATCGGCAGTGATGATCTGCGCCGAGGCCGGCGGCGGCTTGTCCGCAATCTCGATGGACGACACCCGCGCAAGACGCTTGATGGCCGCGTCATAGCTGGAAAGCCACGCCCGAGTTCTCGCGTGCCCTCCGACCAGAACCAGCCGGACCTGGGTTGCCGCCGGCACATTCATTTCCGCGCGCACCGAGCGGATCTTGGACACCAGGTCGATGAGCCAATTGATTTCCTCGGCAGCCGCTCCGAAGGAAGGCCCTCGCTCCGGCCAGCGTGCGAGCGCGAGCAGGCTCGCGCGCGCGGGCCCGACTTCCGCGGTGACGCGCCACAGCTCCTCGGTGACGAACGGCATGAACGGGTGGAGAAGCTTGAGGATCTCGTCGCGCACATGGGCGGTGGTGGCGCGCGCCTCCGCCTTGGCCGCGTCGTCGGCCCCCTGCAGGATCGGCTTCACCAGCTCCACATACCAGTCGCAATAGGTGTTCCAGACGAAATGGTAGATCGACGCGCCCGCGTCGTTGAACCGATAGTCCGCGATGGCCTGCTCGATCTCGGCGATCGTGTCGCTGAGCGAGGTCACGATCCAGCGGTTGAGCGTGTCCTTCACCGAGCCGGGGTCGAAGCCGGGCACGGTGACACAATCATTCATCTCAGCGAAGCGACAGGCGTTCCACAGCTTGGTCGCGAAGTTGCGGTAGCCCTCCACGCGCTGCTTCGAGAGCTTGATGTCGCGTCCAGGCGCCGCCATGGCGGCGAGCGTGAAGCGCAGTGCATCGGCGCCGTACTCCTCGATCATCGGGATGGGATCAACCACATTGCCTTTCGATTTCGACATCTTGGCGCCGCGCTCGTCGCGCACCAGCGCATGGATGTAAACCGTGCGGAACGGCACCTCGCCCATGAAACGCAGGCCCATCATCATCATGCGCGCGACCCAGAAGAAGATGATGTCGAAACTCGTCACCAGCGCGTCGGTCGGGTAGTAGCGCTTGAGCTCGGGGGTCTCGTCCGGCCAGCCCAGCGTGGAGAACGGCCACAGCGCCGACGAGAACCAGGTGTCGAGCACGTCCTCGTCGCGCATGAGGAACGGCGAGCGCTGTTCCGGCTGGAGCGCCATTTCGCGCGCTTGGTCCGGGCTGATGGCACCAGTCTCGGCGTAGAAGGCAAGCGCACGCGAGACCGCTTCGTCCTCGGTCTCGGCCACGAACACCTTGCCGTCAGGTCCGTACCAGGCCGGTATCTGGTGGCCCCACCAGAGCTGGCGCGAGATGCACCAAGGCTGGATGTTTTCCATCCAATCGAAGTAGGTCTTCTCCCAGCTCTTGGGCACGAATACGGTGCGGCCCTCGCGCACGGCCTCGAGGGCGCGCCCGGCGAGCGCCTTGGCGTCGACGTACCATTGGTCAGTGAGGAACGGTTCGATTACGGCGGCCGAGCGATCGCCGTGAGGCACCATGTGGATGTGGGGCTCGGCCTTTGCGAGCAGTCCTGCCGCCTCCAGCCGACGCACGATGTCCTTGCGCGCGGCGAAACGGTCGCAACCATGGTAACTCAGCGTTTCGTCAAGTTCCGCGCTGCGTGGCAGAGCCTGCAAGAAGGCTTCATTGTCCGCGAGGTTGAGCTTGGCTTCGACGTCGAGCACGTTGATGAGTCGCAGGTCGTGGCGGCGCCCCACCTCGAAATCGTTGAAGTCGTGTGCGGGCGTGATCTTGACCGCGCCGGTACCCTTCTCCGGATCGGAATATTCATCGGCGATGATCGGGATGCGCCGTCCGACCAGCGGCAGGATGGCGTAGTGCCCCACGAGGTGCCGGTAGCGCTCGTCTTCAGGATGGACGGCGACCGCCACGTCACCCAGCATGGTCTCCGGACGCGTGGTCGCGACCGTAATGAAGGTCGATGGATCGCTTGAATCAAAAGTCCTGTCTTCCAACGGATAGCGGATGTGCCACAGGTTTCCGTTGACCTCGACCTGCTGGACCTCGAGGTCCGAAATGGCGGTGCCGAGCGTCGGATCCCAATTGACCAGGCGTTTGTCCTTGTAGATCAGGCCGTCGCGGTGGAGCTCCACGAACACCTTGACCACCGCGCGCGACAGTCCCTCGTCCATGGTGAAGCGCTCGCGCGACCAGTCGCACGAGGCGCCCAGCCGCTTGAGCTGGTTGATGATGGTGCCGCCCGATTCCGCTTTCCAGGCCCACACCTTCTCGAGGAACTTTTCGCGTCCCAGCGCGCGCCGGCCGGGCTGCTGGTGTTCCATGAGCTGGCGCTCGACCACCATCTGCGTGGCAATGCCGGCATGATCGGTGCCGGGTTGCCACAGCACATCCTTGCCGCGCATGCGCTCGAAGCGGGCGAGCACGTCCTGCAGGGTGTTGTTGAGCGCATGCCCCATGTGCAGCGAGCCGGTGACGTTGGGCGGCGGGATGACGATGCAGTAGGGCTGCGCGTCGCGCCGCTCGGGCCGGCCGGCACGGAAGGCGCCTGCCTCTTCCCACCTTGCGTAAATGCGCCCCTCGACTGCGGAGGGCTGGTATGTCCTGTCGATCATTGTTGTTTCGTTCCGGCAATTTCGCGGTAAAAAGCCCGCCACACCGCGGCCTGTCAACGCCCGAATCTCCCTTCCGCCCTGTCGGCCGAGCGCCACGCGCGAGACCGGAATCCTCCCGCAATGCAGCTTGGCAACATGACTCTGACCTCCTCTCGTTCGACCGCCGGGGTTCAGGGGTTCCGCTGCGCACTACGCTCGCTCGGCCGCGGCGACCGCAATAGTTGAGCGCAACCCCTTGCCAGCAACCCCGACAGTCCCGACCCGGTCTATCATCCTGCTCGCGTGCGCCGGATTTGCGAGCCAGGCCATGGTGCGGGTGACCGACTCGCTGCTGCCGCAGATCGCGGCCGACTTTGGCACGACCGTTGGCGAGGCTTCCATCGTGGTCGCCGCCTATGCGGTCAGCCACGGCTCGATTCAGCTCATCATCGGTCCGATCGCCGACCGGTTCGGGAAGTACCGCACGGTCGCGGTAATGTGCGCGCTCGCCGCTCTGCTGGTGGCGATCTGCGGCACGGTACACTCGCTTGCCGCGCTCGCCGCCGCGCGTTTCGCCTCTGGTGCCGCCGCCGGCTGGATCATTCCGATCTCGATGGCCTATGTCGGAGACGTGACGCCCTACGAGCGCCGTCAGCCCATCCTCGCCCGCTATCTGTCGGGACAGATTTTCGGCCAGCTCTTCGGACAGGCCGCGGGCGGCGTGCTCGGCGACCTGTTCGGCTGGCGCAACGTGTTCTTCGTCCTCGCGGCGATGTTCGCCCTGGCAGCTGCGGGGCTCGCTTGCGAGCTGCTGACCAATCCACGCACCCGCGCCGCCTCTCAACCGCCTGGCGCCGCCCGCGGATTCGTAGCGGACTATGCGGCCGTGCTCTCGGACCCTTGGGCACGGGTAGTGATTGTCGCGGTCTTCATCGAAGCGGGTCTCGCCTGGGGCGCTTTCGCTTACGTCGGGGCCGATCTGCATCTGCGTTTCGGCCTGAGCTTCACCGCGGTCGGCTTGATCGTCGGCTCATTCGGGATCGGCGGTCTCATCTATGCAGCATCGGTTCAGCCGCTGGTGAACCGTCTGGGCCAATCCGGCCTCGCCGCCTTCGGCGGCACCGTGCTGGGCCTCGCCTACCTTATGCTCGCGATCGGGGCCGGCTGGTGGTTGGCACCGTTTGCAGTGACGGCGATCGGGCTTGGGTTCTACGCGCTGCACAACACGCTGCAGACCAACGCCACCCAGATGACGCCGCAGGCACGGGGAACGGCGGTCGCGATCTTCTCCTCGGCTATCTATCTCGCACAGATGCTCGGCGTGGCTGCAGGCGCACCGGTCTTTGACCGCTTCACGGCGGTCCCGCTATTCCTGGCCGCGGCCGTCGCGTTGCCGGCACTGGGTTGGTGGTTTGCCCGAAAGCTGAAGGATCAGCGACGCCGCCGGGCAGCGGGTTGACCTGTTCGCCGCGCCGTGCTGCGCGTGCCCCACGTGCACCGTTCAAGGCTTGCGGCGGGTAGCGCGCTCGATCTCCTCGCGCACCAGGCGCTCGGCCAGGTTCGGCAGATTGTCGTCGAGCCACGTTTTAAGCATCGGCCGAATGAGCTCGCTCACCAGATCCTCGAGAGTGCGGCCGTTGCGCGGTTGCACGGCCTGCGAGAGCGTATCGAAGGCGGAGCCGACCGCGGCCGTGGTCGCGGCCGACATGAGTGGGTCTCGGCTTGGCTGGTGAGCGCCGCGCTGGTCTTCGGACGCGCGCGCGACGTACTCGAACGGGCTCTGCGCCAGCGGCTGTCCGCTCCGAGGGTCGCCGCTGCGCGGCGAGTTCGCTTGGCCTACTGCCGGCTCGGTGGCCCCTGGCTGCGGAGAGGAAGAAGCCGACCGCGAAGCCTCGTGCAGCCGAGCAAGCACGACATCGATTTCCTCCTCGCGCGGCGCTGGCTCCGGAGCTGGCATTCGGGGCGCCTGGGCGGCCGACCGTCGCGAGGTCGAAGGGGCGAATTCGCCCTCCCGGGAGGCACGATCGGCCGAGTCTTCGTCAGCGATGATCCTGCGGATGGAGGCGAGAATCTCCTCCATCGAAGGCTCCTGACCCTTTGCCGGCTGCGTCATAGGCCCATCGCCGCTCGCACCGAGCAGCTCCGCGCATCCATAAACCCGACGGAATCAACGCAAAAACTTGGCCGTCGCGTGTCAGGAGTATGGCACGCCGAGGATCGAACGCAAACAAGCATTGAGAACCGACTGGCGATCAGGGAACGAGTCGCGTCAGCGGCCATCGGGCGTGCGCACGCCGCCCCATACGTCACGCACCTGCTGATAGTGCACCACCGGGTCGTAGACCTCGATTCTCAGCCCGAGGATCTGGGGCGACAACGCACCGGTCGCGGCTAGCACCGTGTAGGACGCCACCACCCGGTCGCGTTGCGCCGTGACCAGCGCCACACGCGCGTTGACCAGATCCTGCTGCGCGTTGAGCACGTCGAGCGTGGTGCGCTGCCCGACACGGGCTTCCTCGCGCACGCCGTTGAGCGCGACCTCGGCGGCGGTGACCTGGGACTGGGTCGCGTCGATCTGTGCCTTGGCGGCCTCGAGCTGGCCCCAGGCCTGGGTCACGGTCGACTGCACTTGATCGCGCGCGGTGTCGAGATCGAGCCGACGCTGCCCGAGCGTCTCCTTGGCCTGGCGGATCGCGGCATATTCGGCGCCGCCCTGGTAGATCGGCACGGTAAGCTGGGCGGCGATGGATGCCTGTAACTGCTCTAGCACGGCGAGCGATTGGGTCGAGCCGAAGTTCTTCTGCACGTTGCCAACGGCGGCCAAGGTCGGGCTGAGCGCGCCCTCCGCAACCTTGACCTGCTGGAGCGCGACCTCGACGTTGTACATCGCCGTTGTAATCAAGGGGTGCTCGGTGCGGCCGCGGGTGATCGCACCCTCGAGCGTGCGCGGCGACAGCCGGTCGACCGGAGCTGCCGGAGCGAGGCGCGCCGGAGGCGGCACTCCGATGACCTGCTGATACTGCGCCTGCGCGGTGACGTAGTTCGACTCCGCAAGCGAGAGCTGGGAACGGCCGGCCGCGAGACGCGATTCCGCCTGCGCCACGTCGGTGCGGGTTACCTCGCCGGCGGTAAAACGGTCGCGTGTCTGCCGCAACGTCACCTCGAGCACGTTCACGTTGCTGCGTTGAAGTTCGAGGATGGCCGCCGTCTGCAGCAGATTCATGTAGGCGGTAGCCGCGTTAAGCAGGGTGCCCTGCTCGGTCGTGCGCAGCGCCTCGCGGGCGGAGGCGACCTGGCTCTCGGCCTGGCGCGTACGGTTGGCGGTCTGGAAGCCGTTGAACAGCGTCTGGGTGGTGGTCAGGCCGAAGGAGGATACCGCAACCGCGCCGACGCTCTGGCTGTAGATCGCGCCGTTCTGCGGCGTGACCCCGGCCTTGGTCAGGGTGTCGAGATACTGCTCGGTCAGGCTCGAGGTACCGGTCACCCGCGGACGATAGCCGGCGAGCGCCGTGGGAACGTTCTCGTCCGTGGCGCGCGTCGCGGCGCGCTGGGCGTTCAGCTGTGGGTTATTGCGGTAAGCCTGAACGAGAGCATCGTTTATGGTACCGGCGCCCGCGCCCCCGACCAAGCGCGCGTTGGCCCGGAGATCAGCCGCCCATGATGCGGCCGAAACGGCCCCCGTCGCAGAGGCCGCAAAGGCTGCAATCTGCGCAGCCCGCGCAATCGCCCGCCACCTCCGCGCGCTCCACAACATGCACTTACCCCACCCGCCCCGCCCCCGCGGCGCGGCCCCAACCCTCCACCGCTATCGGCCAATGTTAACCAGAATTGGGCTAGCCGGAGGCGCACGTCGCCGGCGGAATCAGCATTTTCGCGAAAAGACGGCCCTTGGTGCTTTCGCGCCACACCCAGGTGTGGAAAACAAGCGATGGAAATCCCTGGCTAAAACACGAAAGCAGGGGGGGCGGCAAAGCCGGGGAGCAATGCCGCGGCGGCATCGAAGATCGGCCATCCGGTGACATCGCCTCTGACCGCGCGGTAGAGCATGGCGCGCCCAACTGGGGCACGGCCGACCACGGCCACGAGCCGTCCGCCGTCCCGGAGCTGAGAGCTTAGCGCCTCGGGCCTGCCTTCGACCGCGCCGTTGACGAAAATCACGTCGTATGGGGCCGCGGGCTGCCAGCCATCGGTCAGCGGACCGCTCACCACGGTTACATTCCCCGGCACGCTCGCATGCAGGTTCTCACGAGCAAGGCGCGCCAATTCTGCATCTTGCTCGAGCGCCACCACCAAGCGCGCCAAGCGCGCCAAGAGCGCCGACGAATAGCCAGTGGCGCAGCCGACATCGAGGACGCGGTCGCCCGCCGTGACTGCCGCCGCCTGGACCATTTTGGCGAGCACCATTGGTTTGAGCAGACGGCGAGGCTCGGCGCCGGGTTTTGCTCTCGTCACGGGAACATCGAGATCCAGATACGCTAGGTCGGCCTTGCCTTCCGGCATGAAGCGCTCGCGCGGAACCTCGAGCATCGCGGCGATGATGCGCAGATCGGTGACATCGCTGGTGCGAACCTGGCCATCGACCATCATCCGGCGCGCGGCGGCAAAGTCGATCATCGGCAGGTTCCATGAGGCTGGAGAGGAGGTGTCTTAGCTGCAACCGGCGCGCAAAGGCAAGCTGGCCTCGGTTGTCCGAACCCTGTTGATGGGGCTCTCTAGCCGCGGGATGACGAACGGGCGAAGCTCACGGCCATTGCCAACTGCCGCACTTTCGGCTGCGGCAGTTGCCGCTGCACACTCGCTCCTGTATAGCCGGACGCTCCCCCGCCGAGCGGGATGCTCAATCGCTCAAGTGCTACGGGCCACGTGGCGGAGTGGTTACGCAACGGTCTGCAAAACCGTGTACCCCGGTTCAATTCCGGGCGTGGCCTCCATCAACAAAATCAGTAGTTTGCGCCGATCTCCTACCGCGGGCGGCGCCGCCTGCGCCGACTTCGCGCTTTGCAAGCGGCCAATCAGTTTGTTATAGGCGAGCGCTCGCGCGCGCGTGGCATGGTCCCCGGTAGCTCAGCGGTAGAGCAACCGGCTGTTAACCGGTTGGTCGCTGGTTCGAATCCGGCCCGGGGAGCCAACGCCCAACTCGCCCTCTGCACCGCCGGCCGAAGCGCCTCTGATCGGTCGCCGGCGGCCTTGTTTGCGCCGGCGCGTCTCTGAAGCGAGCG
>DATBKV010000258.1:0-18426 GCA_036555745.1 Xanthobacteraceae bacterium
ACCGGCAGCGGCGTGACCAGCTTGCCGCGATAGCCCTTGGCCCGCAGCTTGGGCGCGAGCTCGTCGGCGATATGCCAGGAGAAGATGACGGCGCACTCGGGCTGGTCGGCGAACAACCGGCTCTCCTCTACCACCGGGATCGAGGTGCCCGGCATGCACTTGCCGATCTTCAGCGAGCCCGCGATCTCGCAGACGTAATCGATGATGGCCGCGTCGAGGCCGAGATAGTTGACCAACGTGGAGGCGCGCGAGGGTGCGCTGATGCCGCAGATGCGCGCGCCGCGCTCCTTGAACTCCCGGATCATGGCGAGCAGCCGCAGCTTCGAGAGCATGACCTCGCGGCGGAAGCGCTCGAGCCGCGCGCGCATCGCCTCGCCGCGCGGCTCGCCCGCGAGCATCTTGGCGACGCTGTCATTGACCGCCCGCGCGCCGCGGCGCGCGGCATAGACGCGGATCGAGCCGCCGTGGGTCGGGATTGCACGGGCATGGAACACCTCGAGCCCGTGCATGGCGAGCAGGTTGGCGAGGCTGGTGAGCGAATAGTAGCGCAGGTGCTCGTGGTAGACGGTGTCGTATTGCAGCCGGTCCAGCAACCCGATGAGGTAGTGCGACTCCGAGATGAACACGCCGTCGGGCGCGAGCAGATCGAGAATGCCTTTGACGATCGCGTGCACGTCCTCGATATGGGCGAAGCAGTTCGCCGCGGTGACGACGCGCGCGGGCCCGTGCCGGCGCTTCGCCTCGGCCGCGACCGCCGGCGTAAAATAACGCGGCAAGGTCGGGATGCCGCGGCCCTCCGCGATCTTGCCGACCTCGGTCGGCTCGATGCCGAGTACACGGTGGCTGCCGTTCTTGAAGTTCGAAAGCAGCGTGCCGTCGTTCGAGCCGATGTCGACCACGAGGTCCTGCGGCGCGAGCGCAAGCATCGCCGAAGCCTCGGCGTAGAGCTCGGCGAAGTTGTCGCGCAGGAGCTTGGTGGTGCCGCTGGTGTAGGGATATTCGGGCGGGAAGATGATGGCGGGATCGACGGCGAGGCCGAGCTGCACCAGGTCGCAGTTGCCGCAGTGCAGGAGCTCGGTCGGGAACCAGGGCTGCTGGCGCGGCACCTCACCGATCGCGACCATCTGGTTGACCGGCGGCATGTAGCCGAGCGAGAGCACGGTGCTGAGCGGGGCATGGCCGCAGACCTGGCAGCTGTCCACCGGGACACTCCCTCCGCTGCCGGCGGCGCGTGCGACTTTCGTGGGAAACGACACCATCTCTTCCTACCGTCTCTTTCCCCCTCCCGGTCACCCCGCCGGCGCCATGTCCGCGTGCTCCCAGTACCACTTGACCGTCGGCGGCAAGCCCCGGTCGAGCGGCACGCGAGGGGTATAGCCGAGCGCGGCGAGTTTCGAAACGTCGGGACAGCGACGGGGCGTGCTGCCGGCGAGCACCGGCGAGGGTGCGAGCGCGAGCTCGCGGCCGATGGTAGCGGCCATGCGGCGGGCGAGGTCGGCGATGCTGACCTCCTCCGGGGTGCCGATGTGGTAGATGCCGAGATGCGCGCCCTTCTCGCGCATGATCATCACGCCCGCGACCAGATCATCGATGTGGCAGAAGCTGCGCGTCTCCTCGCCGCTGCCCTGGATCGGGAATGGCAGCGCTCCGCGCGCCTGCGCGTCGTCCGCGCGCTTGAGCCGCACGGCGAATTGCGGAATGACGTGATCGAAACCCATGTCCGGCCCGTAGACGTTGTGCGGCCGGAAGATCAGCACGCGCTCGAAATGCTTGCGTCCGTGATTGATCACCATCATCTCGCTGATGATCTTGCCGGCGCCATAGGACAGGCGCGGATTGAGCGGATCGGGCACCACCAGCGGCACCTCTTCGTCGGTCGGCACGCGCGGTGGCGACTGGTAGACCTCTGAGCTCGAGGCGAGGATCAGGCGGCCGACCCCGTGATGCCGGCAGCCGTCGATGACGTTGACGATGCCCTTGACGCCGACGTCGAGCACGAGATCGGGCGCGCTGTAGAAGGTCGCGGTGCCGTTGACATAGGCGAGATGGTGCACCTCGTCGATGCCGCGCAGCGCGGCGTCGACCGCGGCAGGGTCGCGAATGTCACCGGCGACGAACTCGACGTCGCGCTCGACCGCGCGCAGCCGGCGCAAGGCGCCGCGCGAATTGTCGTCAAGAACGCGCACGCGCTCGCCGCGGGCGAGCAGCGCCTTCACCAGGGCAGAGCCGATGAAGCCCGACCCGCCGGTGACCAGCACATGCCGCGCGCTCACGGGTGCTGCTCCTGCCCGGGCGCAGCGATCTCGATCCAGCGCCCGCCGTCATGGGCGCGGCGGGCGGCATCGATCAGGTATTGCACGCGCCAGCCTTCGGCGAAGCCGGGCGAGGGCGCGCCGCCGCGCTCGCAGGCATCGAGGAAACGGCGCACCAGGCGCGCGACCGGCGGGACGCGGGAATCGGCGGATGGATCGCCGTCGGCGTCCTCGATCGCGACCGGCTGCAGGCGCGGCTCGCTCCGGCGCGCGTGCGCGAGCGTAAAGCCTCGGAAGTAGTCGGCGGTCGGATTGGCGAGCAGGAGGGTGCCCTCCTCGCCGTAGAACTCGATGCGATGGCCGGAGCCGAGGAACGAGGCGCAGCTCATTTGCAGGCTGCCGCCGGCCTGCGACGCGAACGCGAGCGCCAGCGACAAGCTGCTTTCCGCGTCGCCGCCGGGCAACGGGAAGACGCGGCCGCCGAGGCCCGCGACCGGCCCGCAGAACCATTCGAGGTAATGAAAGCAATGACAGACGAAATTGCCGAGGAGCCCGCCAGAGCCGCCGGCGCGCGTCTTCCAACTCGCGAGCCGCAGGCGGGTGGCGGCGTTCTCGACGTTCCAGGTCACCACTACGTGGCGCAGCCGCCCGACCGCGCCGGCGTCCAGCATCTCCTTCGCCCGCCGCCACGCCGGCAATTCGGGAAAGTTGAAATCGATCATCGTCGGCTTCCCACTCGCGCGCGCCGCCGCGAGCATGGCCGCGGCGCCGGGAAGATCAGCCGCGAGCGGTTTCTCCGCGAATACCGGCTTGCCGAGCGCGAGCGCGCGCTGCGCGACCTCGGGCTGCAGGTCGGGCGGGACCGCGACCGCGACTGCCGCTACCGCGCGGTCCTCGACCAGCGCGCGCCAGTCGCCGAGTCCGCGCGCGATATTGGCGGCGCG
Source organism: Xanthobacteraceae bacterium (assembly GCA_036555745.1). Taxonomy (GTDB): domain Bacteria; phylum Pseudomonadota; class Alphaproteobacteria; order Rhizobiales; family Xanthobacteraceae; genus VAZQ01. The sequence goes on from DATBKV010000258.1 coordinate 3,197, forward strand.
CGCGACCTCGGCCGTGCGCGCGGCGTCGGTGCCCGCCAATGCCACCACCTCGCAACGCAGGTCGCTGCGGAACGCCGGCACCAGCACCATGCGCCCATAGTTACAGCCGACGATCCCCACTCCAATCACGGTGATCCCTCCGCGACCCGGAGACCCCCGGCGGCACCGGTCCGCGCGGCGGCAGATACCACATCGCGAGCGCCGGCGCGAAACCGGGCGCGCGAGCCACTACAAAGGCGCTGGAATGGGATAGGCTTGCCGCACTGACCGCCACCCAGAGCGGTTGCGTTCAAAGGGAGGATTTCCTCATGTCTGTGCTGTCGTATCGCCTGGCCGGTGTCGCTCTGGCCGGTGGACTGGCGTTGCCTGCGCACGCCGATCTCCTCGCCCGCAAGGATTTGTCCGCGGACATCGCGCTCACCATCGCGCAGACCGCGATGGCGACCTGCAAAGCCAACGGCTATCGCGTATCGGCGACCATCGTCGGTCGCAACGGCGAGGTGATCGTGCAGATCCGGGGAGACGGCACCGGGCCGCACACGATGGAGAACAGTTTCAAGAAGGCCTTCACCGCGCGCACCTTCCGCATTCCCTCGGGCGAGATGGAAGAGCGGCTGAAGAAGAATCCGCAGATGGGCGCGCAGTTCCTGACCGGCTTCACCACCGCGCGCGGTGCGCTGCCGATCGTGGTCAGCGAGGAGGTGATCGGCGCGGCCGGCGTCTCCGGCGCTCCCGGCGGCGAGAAGGACGAGGCCTGCGTCAAGGCCGGGCTCGAGAAGGTCGCGGATCAGCTCAAATAGGCCGAGGACGCATATGCAACGACGTTCCACGACGCAATCGTCGCGCCGACGGCGCGTCGTTGCGGCCTTCGCTGCGATCGCGACCGCGCCCCTCGTCTGGGCGCCGCCCGCGAGCGCCCAGACCTACCCCGATCGGCCGATCCGGATGATCGTGCCAATCGCGGCCGGCAGCGTGACCGACGTGATCATGCGCGCCACCGCCAACGAATTGACGCCGCGGCTCGGCCAGCCGTTCGTGATCGAGAACAAGGGCGGCGCGAGCGGGATTCCAGGCGCGCAGGCCTGCGCGCAAGCGGCCCCCGACGGCTATACGCTCTGCCTCGTCTATCACAACACGCTGTCGATAAACCCGCTGATCTTCAACAAGCTGCCCTATGATCCCGACAAGGATTTCACGCCGATCACCAACCTCTATCTGCTGGTGGAGGCGCTGTTCGTGAACAGCGCGCTCAACGTCAACAGCGCAGCCGAGCTCAAGGCCTATGCCCAGGCGCATCCGGCCGCGCTCAACTACGGCACGCTCGGCCCCGGCTCCAATCCGGAAATGTTCCTGAAATGGATGAACCAGACCTGGAACGTGAACATCGTGGGGATACCCTATCGCGGCGGCGGGCCGATCGCGCAGGCGCTGGTCGCCGGCGACTTGCAGGTCGCCAAGATGGGTCTGGGAAATTTTCTCGGGCTGGTGGGGACCGGCAAGATCAAGCCGCTCGCGGTCGCCGCCGCCCGGCGCTCGCCGCTCCTGCCCGAGGTCCCTACGCTGGCGGAGGCAGGCATCGATTTTCCGCCGTTCGGCTGGTGGGGCCTTGCCGGCCCGCGCGGCCTGGCGCAGCCGGTCGTGGACCGGCTCAATGCGGAGTTCGTGCGGCTCTATCGCGAGCCTAAATTCGTCGCCTACCTCGAGAAGCAGGCGGTGCTTCCGGCGCCCGGAACGCCGGCGGAGTTCGTCGCCTTCCTGCAGAAGGACCGGCTCATGGCCGAGCTCTTGATCAAGATCGCCGGCCAGTCGCGCGCGGACTACGAGCCGTCGTCGCGATGATTGGTGCCCGCCGGATCCCGCTCCGGCTTCAAAGCGCGGCGCTGCTGCCGGCCAAGACCTCGGCGCGCCGCGCGCCGCGGCCGCCCCGGGCGAGCAGCCACAACATCAGGCCCACGTTGACGGCGTTCCAGAGGAGGCCGTTGACGAAGGCGGCGCGATAGGAGCCGGTGAAATCGAAGATCACGCCCGACATCCAGCCGCCGAGCGCCATGCCGAAGAGGGTCGCCATCAGCACGATGCCGAGGCGGGTTCCGGCCTCCCGCGGCGAGAAATAGTCGCGCACGATGACGGCGTACATCGGCACGATGCCGCCCTGGAACAGCCCGAACAGCGCCGAGATCACGTAGAGCGACGCCAGGCCGTCGAACAACAGGTAGAAGAACAGCGCGAGGCCTTGCAGGCTCGAGCTCAGCAGCAACGTCGGCACGCCACCGATGCGGTCCGCGATGAAGCCGGAGGCAACGCGGCTGACAATTCCGAAGCCCAGCATCAGCGACAGCATCTCGGCGCCGCGCGCGACGCCGTAGCCGAGATCACCACAATAGGCGACGATATGGACCTGCGGCATTGCCATCGCCACGCAGCACGCGACGCCGGCGACGCACAGCACCGCCTGCAGCGTGCCCGAAGAGAGACCGAGGCTGCGCCGCCCGGCGGCCGCGAAGCTCTGCGCCGCCGCCAGCTCGGACGCTGGCGCCGGACGGCGCAGCATTGGCAGAAGCGCCACCATGGCGAGCGCGCAGAACAGGCCGACGCCAACATGGGTCGCGCGCCAGCCCACGCTCGTCACAAAGTGCTGCAGGATCGGCGGCCAAACCGCGCCGGCGACATAGTTGCCGGACGACGCGATGGCGACGGCGATCCCGCGCCGGCGGGTGAACCAGCGCGAGGTGTCGGCGATCAGCGGCCCGAAGGTGGCGGAGGAGCCGAGTCCGATCACCGCGTAGACGAGCGCGAACAGCGTGAGGCTCGGAGCCAGCCCGGCGGCGACGTAGCCAACCAAGAGCAGCCCCGCGCCGGAGGCGACCGGCACGAGGATGCCGCGCCGATCGGACAGGCGGCCCAGCAGGACCGCGCCGCAGGCGAAGCCGAGCATCGCCAGCGTGAAGGGCAGCGACGCGTCCGCCCGCGCCACCCCGAAATCGGCCTGCACCGCAGGCAGCACCACGGGCACCGACCACATGCCGACGCTGCCGACGGTGCCGAGCACTACGGCGAGGACGAGCCGCCACCAGGCGAACGGCGATTCCGTCCCGGCGTGGAGAGGCGTGGAGTTGGTCGTCTGCACTGTGCGCGGCTCCCGTGCGCTTCCTTGTGCTTGTGCTCGCGACTCTCGTCAGCTAGCTCGGCCTTGCCAATGGCACGCGCGGCCAGCAACCGCAATCCGGCGCGCGCGCCGCGCGGCGGGCCGCATGGCTGCCGCGCGCGACCGCCCTGGCCGGGCGGGACTTGTCGCGGCGGCGGCGTGTCGTGATAAGTTCGCCGGGCGCGGCGCGCCATTCGATGGCACCGGCGATCGAGTGACAGCAGGGGGAGGCATGACCACCGAGACGACGGAGGAGCGCGCGTTCCGGCTATCGCTCTCCGCCCAACGCGCGCCGGTCGGCTACGACCGGCCGCCGACCTATTCCGGCCTGATCGCGGAGAAGGACGTGCTGGTGGCGATGCGCGACGGCGTGCGGATCGCGATCGACATCTATCGTCCGGACACCACCGACAAGCTCCCAGCGCTCCTCGCGCTCTCGATTCACAACAAGGATCTGCAGGGGCCGGAGCCGGCGCAGGCATCGCTGACGCATCCGGCCTGGTCGATGCTGTGGACCGGCCCGGCGGAAGCCGGCGATACCCGTTACTTCGTCGCGCGCGGCTATGTGCACGTGATCGGCAATCCGCGCGGCGTCGGCAAGTCGGAGGCGGGCGGCTCGCGCGCCTTCGACGGCTACGATCTCATCGAGTGGATTGCGGCGCAGCCCTGGTGCGACGGCAACGTGGGCATGGTTGGCATTTCCGGCTTCGGCGCCGAGCAGCTGATGGCGGCGAAGCTCAAGCCGCCGCACCTCAAGGCGATCTTTCCGTTCGATCCGCGCGGCGCCTATGGCGAAGCCGGCGGCTTCCGCGACGAATATCCCGGCGGCGTCATCCATCTGTTCCGCTTCCTGCTGCAGGTCTACGCCTCGGCGCATCAGCAGAAGGGCCAGCCCACGGTGCTGCCCCCGGAGCGCGAGAAGCTGTGGCAGGAGGCGATCGCCAATCCCGACTTCAAAATGTATCCGCACGTCTACAACGTGCTCGCGCTCAAGGGCCAGCATTTCCCGGCCTACTTCGACATTCTTATCGATCCCTACGACAAGGAGGAGGCGGTCGAGAAAAGCGAGGCCGAGTTTTCGCGCATCTCCGTGCCGACCTACACCGGCTCGGGTTGGTACGGCTACAGCTACAAGACTCATCTGATCGGCGCGCAGAACTGGTTTCGCAATGTCACGGCGCCGAAGAAGTTGCTGCTCGCGGGTCCCGCCCATCTCGACCGGCCGGTCGCGGCGTTCCGCGACGAGATGCTGCGCTGGTACGACCACTGGCTCAAGGGCATCGACAGCGGCATCCTCGACGAGCCGCCGGTGCGGTTCTGGGTGATGGGCGCCAACGCATGGCGCAGCGGCAGCGACTGGCCGCTGCCGCAGACGCAATGGATCAAGTTCTACCTGCGCGGCTGGGAGCGGCTGACCACCCAGCCGTTCGTGCCAGCGAGCGCCGATGACGATCAGGCGCCAGACGCGTTCGTGCAGATGCCGGCGAGCCAGACCAACCGCATCCAGAAGCTGCGCTACCTGAGCGAGCCGCTGGCGCAGGACGTCACCATCGCGGGTCCGAGCGTGCTCAATCTCTACGGGGCGCTCGACCAGGACGATACTAACTGGATCGTCATTCTCAAGGATGTGGGGCCGGACGTCGGCGTGCAGAGCGCGCGCGAGGGCGAGCGCGACATCACGCCCGGCCTGCACGTGCGCGAGCTCACCCGCGGCTGGCTCAAGGCGTCGCATCGCGCGGTCGACGAGAAGCGGTCGCTGCCCGGGCGGCCCTGGCATCCGCTCACCCGCGCGGCACAGCGGCCGGTGGTTCCCGGCGAGATCAACGAATACGCCATTGAGATCATGGCGACTGCCAACTGCTTCAAGAAAGATCACCGCATCTGCATCGAGATAACCAGCCTCGACGTCGCCACCGGCGTCGGCGGCGCCAGCAATGTCGAGTACATCCCCTATCACATCTGCAGCAGCAAGACGGTGCTGCATAGCATCTACCACGACGCCCGGCATCCCTCCCATCTGCTGCTGCCGGTCATTCCGAACGATTGAGCTTCGCGCTGCGAGGAGGCGTCCATGCCCGACATCAAGATTCAAAACCCCGATGTGCTCGGCAAGCCGCTCGGGCCATACTCCCAGATCGCGCGCGTCAAGGCCTCCGAGTTCCTGTTCATTGCGGGCCAGGTGGCGACCGATCTCGGCGGCAAGCTCGTCGGCGGCGACGATTTCGACGCCCAGTGCCGGCAGGTTTTCGCCAATATCGAGGCGGCGCTGAAATCGCAGGGTGCGAGTTTCGCCAACGTCGTCGAGTTCACCACCTATCTCGTGCACTCCCAGGACATCGCGAAGTTCATGCAGTTCCGGCAGCGTGAGTTTCCGCGCCTGTTCCCGAACGGCATCTATCCGCCCAACACGCTGCTCATCGTCGACCGCCTCGTGTTGGAGGCATTGCTCATCGAGGTAGCAACCGTCGCAGCGCTGTGAGCGCAGTTATGAGTGGACTCCTCCTGTCGTCCCCGCGAAAGCGGGCACCCATCGTGCCACGGGCTATGCTCTCTCGCGCACGCGTTACTGGGTGCCCGCTTTCGCGGGCATGACAACAGAGATTGCTTGCGCCGCAGGCGCGTGCGTGCCGATCACTTGGGGAAAGGAAGCGAGCGCCCGGTTGGATCGCACTCCGAAACATGCTGTGCTGACGCTTCATTCCACGCGGATCGACATCGATGCCCATTCATCTCGAGCCCGGCCCCGACACCGTGCACTGGGGCTATTTCCACGCCGGTCTGCCGCCTCGCCTCGCCATTGCGAGCGGCGAGCGCGTGACGATCTCGTCGGTGTCGGGCGGCCCGGAGCTGATGCCCTCGGCGCCGCTGGTCGTGCCACCCGCCCTTCCCGCCATTCACGCCAAGGTCGTGCGCCAACTCGGCCCGCACATCCTCACCGGCCCGATCGCGGTCAAAGGCGCCAAGCCTGGGCAGGTGCTGCAGGTCGACATCGAGGCGATCGAGGTGCTCTACGACTGGGGCTACAACTCGGTGCGCCCGCTCGCCGGCGCGCTGCCGGACGACTTCGCCGAGAACCGCCACATCCACATCGTGCTCGACCGCCCGCGCAAATGCTGGCGGCTGCCGTGGGGCCAGGAGGTACCGCTCGCGCCGTTTTTCGGCGTGATGGGAACGGCGCCGCCGCCAGCTTGGGGCATGATCTCGACCGCGCCGCCCCGCAGGAACGGCGGCAATCTCGACAACAAGGAGCTCGTCGCCGGCACGACGCTCTATCTGCCGATCTTCGTCGAGGGCGCGCTGTTCTCGGTCGGCGACGGCCACGGCGTCCAGGGCGACGGCGAGGTCTGCGTCACTGCAGTCGAGACCGGGCTGACCGGCACTTTTCGTCTGACCGTGCGCGACGACATGCGGCTCCAGTGGCCGATGGCCGAGACGTCGACGCATGTGATCACCATGGCATTCGATCCCGACCTCGACGACTGCGTGGTGATGGCGCTGCGCCAGATGCTCGATCTGATCTGCGCGCGCGCCGGGCTCGACCGCTACCAAGCCTATACCTTAGCGAGTCTCGTCGCCGACCTGCGGGTGACGCAGGTGGTCAACGGCAACAAGGGCGTCCACGTGATGCTCGAGAAGCGCTATCTGAGCAGATAGCGTGGGTGCAGGTGAGATTGGCGCCACCGCGCTGCGCGCTTGCCCGCCGCCTCAATCCCCTGCGAGCTTGATCACCTCGGTGATCTTGTTGGCCTTCGGATCGACGATCACGATCTGCTGCGAGGTGACGAAGTACCGGTGCGCTTTGATCTGCGGGACCTTGCGCGCGATCTCGCTCGGCATGGGCTGCGGTGTGACTCCCGGAGGCACCGGTTCGCCGGCGGCGATCTTGGCGCCGGCGGGCGCCGTTGGCGCCTGCTTGTCCTTGACGATCTCGCGGATGGTGTAGCGCTGCTCCAGCGTGAGGTTGAGCTTGGACACCGGCGGAACTGGGCTTGTCGGCACGCGCTCCTGCTGCTGCGGTGCCGTCGCCGGCGGCGGCGGCGTTTGAGCAGCGGCACTCGTGCCGATCACCGCTAGTACCAGCGCGCAAGCAAGCGTCTGGGTCTTGTGCATCCTTGGCTCTCCGAACGCGTGCGGGAACAGACCGGAACCCGCGTTGAATGGATTGAACTTCTTCGCCGCGGAATAGTTCCCGCCAGGAGGCGCGCCGGTAGGACGCATCGAGCTGCCGCAACCCGGCCCTATATGCAGCGAAACGTCCGCTCCGGCTCGCATGAGCGGCGTGGGCGAGCGGCAACGAACATCGAGTTGGCAGGCCATGAGCAGAGCGTTCGTGAAGGAACGGGACGGTGAGGATGCTCCCGAGGAGCTGACGGAACGGCCGATTTCGCCGCATCCGAACCTGGTCACCGCCGAAGGGCTCGCGCGCATCGAGACGGAGATCGAGCGCCTGGGCAAGGCGCAAGCAGCGGCGCAGCAGGCGAACGACCGCGGCGCGCTGGCGCGCATCGCGCGCGATCTGCGCTACTGGAACGCGCGGCGCTCGAGCGCGCGGCTCGTCCCGCCATCCAACGACACGAGCCAAGTGCATTTCGGCTCGACCGTGACCATCGTGCGCGCGGACGGACGCCAGCAAACCTTCCGCATCGTGGGCGAAGACGAGGCAGATCCCGCGCACGGGACGCTCTCGCACGCCTCTCCGCTGGCGCGCGCCTTGTTCGGCAAGCGTGTCGGCGACACGATCGAGGCCGGACAGTCGGAGGCGCAGCTCGTGGCCATCGTCTGAGTGCCGGCCTAGCTCCAACGGCGCGACAGTCTCGGCTCGCGAGAGCTCAGGGCTTGGCGGTCCAGGCCTTGAAGTCATCGTCGGAGACGTTCGGCAACTTCTTGACGAACGCGACGATCGTCCAGATTTCCCGGTCCGGCACCTCGATGGCGCCGAAGCTCGGCATGCCGGTCATGTTGATCCCATTCTTGATGACCCAGAACAGTTGCTCCGGCGGGACGCTGTCGGCGATTTCCTTGAGATCGGGCGGATCGGGATGCAGGCCTTCGGAGAACTTGGCCCACGTCACCCCGGGGGCGCCGTGGCAGTTGACGCAGCCGCGCTCGGAGAACGCGCGCGCCCCCGCCTGCACGGTGGCGGCATCGTCGAGCGAGATTGGCGGCGCATCCTTCGCATGGCGCGCGATCGAGGCCTGGCGGACCGACGTGAACGCCCATTTGACGATGCCGGGGTCCTCGGTCGCGCCAGCAACGTTGTAGAAGCCGCCAAAGAAATAGACGGCGCCGGCGATCGCGGCGAGGATCGCGAGGAGACCGATCACAGCCAGGGTCTTGATCATGGGTCATCTCCGGGTGAGTCCGGTTGCGCGCATGGTAGCGCGGCCGATGCGAAAAGAAACGACGGCTTTCGCCCACGCGTATCGGATTCCTCGTCGGTTCCCTTCGGCATCGATATGGGCTAACAACGGCCGGCTTGCCCATTGTGGGCCCGCGTGCGAGCGACGCGGAGCGGATACAACGCGCTCGCACGGAACAGAGCAAAGCATGGCGCTCTCCCACGCGAACATCTGCGATTTCGGCTGGAAGGCGCGCGACTTCGCGCTGCGTGGCCTCGACGGCAGGAGCTATTCGCTGAGCGACGTGCGCGGAGCGAAGGGCACCCTCGTCGTGTTCATCCGCAATCACTGCCCATACGTGCGCGCGGTGATCGACCGGCTGGTTGAGGAGGCCAACGCGCTCAAGGCGATCGGCGTCGGGACCATCGCGATCAATCCCAACGACACCGACGCCTATCCCGAGGATTCCTTCGAAAACATGCAGGTGTTTGCCAGCGAGCATGGCCTGACCTTTCCCTACGTGATCGACGAGACACAAGAGGTCGCGCGCGCCTACCGCGCTCAATGCACCCCTGATTTTTTCGGCTTCAACGCGCGCGACGAGTTGCAGTACCGCGGGCGGCTCGACGCCGGGCGACCGGGCTCGACCTCGCGCGGACGGCGCGAGCTGTTCGAAGCGATGACGCAAGTGGCGCAGACGAGCCGCGGGCCGCAGGAGCAGACGCCGAGCATGGGCTGCTCGATCAAGTGGCGGCATTGATCGGGGATGGCGCGGGGGCTTTCTTCTCGGCCGCGATCCGATAGGCTCGCATCCGCCCCGCGCAACGGGAAACGCAGCAGGGAGTGAGATCACCATGGCCAAGGCGTACTGGATTGCGTGCTATCGCTCGATTTCCAATCCGGAGGCGTTGGCGGCCTACGCCAAGATCGCAGGTCCGGCCATCGCCGCCGCCGGCGGACGGTTTCTGGCGCGCGGCAACGCCGCCAAAGCTTACGAGTCCGGGGTCGCCGAGCGCGTGGTGGTGATCGAGTTCGACAGCGTGGAGCGCGCGGTCGCCGCTCACGACAGCAAGGAATACCAGGCTGCGCTCAAGGTGTTCGGCAATGCCGCGGTGCGCGACCTTCGCATCGTCGAGGGCTTGGCCTAATCGACGGCAGCCACGCGCAGTCGATCGAGCTCTTGCCCCCCTCTGTCCGATGACGCCGGTCCAGCGCCGGCGCGGAGGCGAATGCCATGCATGTCTTCAGTCTGCTCGCGGAGCAACAGTGGAATCCCGCCCGCCATGTGGAGAAGATCCTCGGCAAGGTCGGCGAGGGCGACGTCACCGTCGCCTGCTGGGAGCCCGGCCAGATCAGCCCCAATCATTGTCATCCAAATGCGACCGAGATCTATTTCTGCTTCGAGGGCGGCGGCAAGATGCGCACCCCTCAGGAAACGGTGGACATCGTGCCGGGCGCATTCGTAGTGCATCCACCGGGCGAGCTACACGAATACATCAACGGCCCGCAGCGCACGCTGCTGTTCCGGGTGCGCTACGGGGCCGACATGTCGAGCCGCCATTTCGAATGGCGCGGCAATCCGCAGTGGCAACAAGAGCCGGGGGACGCCGAATATTTTCGCCGGCACACGCCGGGATGAGCGTCGTGGGGGATCGGCCATCCGCCGCGGGACGGCTCGCTGTTCTTGCGCAGCGTCGCCTCGTTTGAGGACTCGAGCCGGAGCTCGAGCGGGCGCGCGGGCGGCGGCGGTCGGCGCCGGGCTCGTGCGGAGACCGGCTCACCCGGCGGCGGACGGCGTAAGCCGGCGTTCAGGCGCGCAGCGAAGGGGCTTCGATAGCGATGAAAGACAACGTCAAGCGCGTGTTCTACGTGCGCCAGGTCGCCCATCCCTGCTATCTGGACATCATCGCGCAACGGCCCGAGATCCGGCTCGACAAGCTCGAGAACGACACGCCCGGCGAGGTCGCCCAACCGGTCATAGCTGCGGCGCACGCTTATCAGATCGGTTCGGCGCGCGACGAGCTGGCGCCGCGGTTTCATGCCCGGCGCGAGCTGATCGCGCGCATGCCCAACCTGCTCGTCGTGTCCACCGGCGGCGCCGGCTTCGACACAGTCGACGTGAAGGACTGCACCGAGGCGGGCGTGCTCGTCGTCAACCAGTCGGGCGGCAATGCCGCGGCGGTCGCGGCGCACGTGCTCGCCATGATGCTGGCGCTCTCCAAGCAGATCGTCCAGACCAACCACGCCCTGCGGCGCGGCACCATGCACGACCGCACCGCGTTCACCGGTAGCGACGTCGAAGGCCGCACGATCGGCATCGTCGGGATCGGCAATGTCGGGCGCCGCCTGGCCGAGCTCTGCCGCAGTCTGTTCGGGATGCAGGTGATTGCCTGCGACCCCTATCTCGACGCTGCGACGGTCGCTGCGCGCGGCGCCGTCAAGGTCACGCTCGACGAGATGCTGCGGCGCGCCGACTTCGTGTCGATCAATTGCCCGCTCGACGAGCAAACCCGCGGCATGATCGGAGAGCGCGAATTCGCGCTGATGCAGCCGCACGCCTATTTCATCACCACCGCGCGCGGCTCCATCCATGACGAGCGCGCGCTGGAGGACGCGCTGCGCACGAAGCGGATCGCCGGCGCCGGCATCGACGTATGGGACAAGGAGCCGCCGGCCGCAGATCATCCACTGCTGCAATTCGACAACGTGATCGCGAGCCCGCACACCGCCGGCGTCACCCGCGAGGCGCGCGCCAATATGGGCCGGATCGCCGCCGAGCAGCTGATCATGACGCTCGACGGCAAGCGCCCGCCGCGCATCGTCAACCCGGCGGTGTGGCCGCTCTACGCCAAGCGCTTCGAGCTGGCCTTCGGATTTCGGCCGGAAGGATAGATCACGCCGGCCGCGCACGCTTGCGCCGGTGGCCCGCGGCGCTCGACCAGCGTGCGCTAGCGCATATCTCGAAAAAGTGGGCACCGTTTCCGATTAGGACATGCGCAAAATCAAAAAAACTAGAGCATTCCCATTCGATCCAATTGGGATTCGCTAACGACCGAACTTGGCGAACTTTCCGTTGCGGTAAACGAACAGCGTAGCGGTGAGTCGGTGCGGACCCTCGGCGGCGAGCTTAGCAGCCAGCTCGCGCACCTTCTTCACGCCCGCGCGACTGCGCGAGCCGGTCACCAGCAGCACGTCACGCGCGGGCACCGCCACGACGATGTCGCCGTTCATCTTGATCTGTCCACCGGACCAGATCTCGTCGATCAACAACAGGCTCGCGTCGTAGTCGCCGCCGGCGGAAAGTACCGCGACGTCGCCCTCGGTTTGCAACTCGATCTTGGGTAGGATGCGCTTGAGGTTCTCGATGGCGAGCGCTCTCATTCTGTCGCGGGCGACGCCGATGTTCTCGCCGCTCATGATGTATCGCATCCGGGTCGGATCGTCCTCGACGTAAACGATGAACAGCTCATCGTTGAAGGGCTCGACGACGTGGTCCTGCTCGATGCCCCTCGCCTTGAACCCGCGGCGCTCATCGTCGAGCCATTGGCGGTCCTTGATGACCGGAATGAGGCGCGCAGGATCGAACTTGCCCGCTACGCTTCCCGACCGCGTCAGCGCCGCCACGAAGGAGCGAATGAGATGGTCGAGCCGTTGCGGATTGCTGGAATAGTCGCGGTAGGGGTTCTCGAGCAGGAGCGAGCGTTGCCTTCCGTCCGGTTCGCTGATCGCCAGCTCCAGGTCGCCGACGGCGGTGACCGTGGCCGAGGGGAGCGCCGCCTTGACCGCGCGCGCGAATTCCTCGGTGAAGGCGCGCGGCGTCAGCGTCTCGGCGCCGAGTGCCGCACTCATCAGCACGGCCGTCAAAAGCAGTCCCGGCAGAGAGCGCATACGGCTCCCGCCCTTTCCGCCCGCATCAAGGCCACTCGATTAGAACATATCGGGAACATAGGTCCAAGCGCAAAAAGGCGTCAGGAACCCCGAACGTGGAGCTCGCGGACGAGGAAATCTGTCTTCTCGACGATGAGAACCGCCGCTTCATTAAGCCTCCGTTTAGCTCTGCGCTCGATCATTTGGCATGACGGACGAAGGCGGCGGAGGCACGGGGCAGTTGGGGACGCACGACCCGCAAGCGTGGCCCTTCGGGCCGGTCGCTCCGGTACGTCCCGGCGTCGACGGCGGCCGCGGCCGCAGCCCGCTGCAGCTCGACTTGTGGTCGGCGCTGCGGCCGGAACGCGGCAGCGCCGGCACGGCGGACTCTGGGGGACCGCCGGGGCAGCAGCGCCTGACGTCCGGGAAGGACGCTCGCGCCCGCGAGACGCACGGCAACGGAGGCGTCGCGCTCGACGCAATGGGCATTCGCACTCACGATGCGGCGTCGGCATGGGAGCAGGACGCCGCTGCAGGCGAAGCCGACGCGTTCGCGAGCGCCGGCCCTTCCGTGATTGCACGATCGGTTCGTCCCGCCGTTATCGCCGGCGCACTCGTACTCGCGCTCGCGCTTGGATGGGCCGGAGGATGGGGCTCGTATCGGTTCTTTACCGGACTCCCACCTGTCTCCGTCCAGCACGTCGATGCCGGGGAGTGCCCCCTTACAGCGGGTGCCGCAGGCGGTTGTACGTCGGCGAAGTCAGATCGCGATGCCCTTCCTGGCGCCACTGACGTGCGCAAAGTCCCATCTGTCTCAACCACCGGCACCATTCGCGTCCCGGAGACGACGCGAGCCTCCCCGCAGGCCGGGCCGAGCGCCGGTAAGGAGGCGTTCGCGCGGACGCAGCATGCCGTTGCATCCAAGCCCGAGCCCAGGCCCGTCGCCGTGCCGGAGACGCGGCCTACGACGATCGAGGGCTGGACAGTGCGTGAGGTGTCGGGCGCGACGGTGGTCTTGCAAGGGCCCGACGGCACATGGCGGGCGGCACGCGGAGATACGGTGCCGGGCCTGGGACGGGTCGATTCGATCGTGCGCTGGGGCAACCGCTGGATCGTCGCCACCACGCGGGGACTGATCTCGACGGCGGATTGATCTCGGCCGCGTCAGCGCTCGCCCGATGCCGGCGCGCACCGATCCGACCGAGCGCGCGAACTCGCGACCCCGATCGCCCGCGCGGCGATCATTTCCCGTTGCTCTTGCGCACGGGATGGCCGGCCTTGCGCCACTCGCACACCGTCTCCGAGATGATCTTCACGGATTCCAGAGCCGTCTGGCTGAGCGCGACATAGCCGACCGCCTCACGCTCGATCCGCTCGCCTTCGGATTGCAAATAGGCTTTCGCCGCCTGCAGCTCGCCGATCAGCCGTTCGAGCTCGGCGATCGTGGTCACCCCTATCTTGTGCAGCGCCGAGGCGAATCGTTCGCTGCCAAGCTCGGGCTCGGCCTCGCCCGGGGGCACCTCCCTCGCCGACTCATCCGCCGGAACGAGATCGCGAATTTCCTCTATGACCTCCGCAAAGGCGGCTGCGGCTTGCGTGGAAACTTCCGGCTCCGTGGCACTCATGTTTCGATCCAGCTGACAGCGCCCGCAGGCAAACACCTGCCCGCGCGATCTTCCGCGAGCAAGGTTAAGGCCAGGTAAAGCCATCGGCGCCGCCAATGCCGCGGCGCGCCCGGGGAGCTTGCGCCCGGCCGCACGCTCGACGCGGCGGATGAGTTATCGAGAAAGCTTCGCAGCTTGCGCGAGCGGCTCGGGTGCCCCGGTCAAGCCCGGGGGCTAAAGGCTTGCGCTCAGTTGTCCAGGAACGACCGGAGCTTGCGGGAACGCGAGGGGTGCTTCAATTTTCTGAGCGCCTTGGCCTCGATCTGGCGGATGCGCTCGCGCGTCACCGAGAATTGCTGGCCGACCTCTTCCAGCGTGTGGTCGGTGTTCATGCCGATCCCGAAGCGCATGCGCAGCACGCGCTCTTCGCGTGGCGTCAAGGACGCCAGGACGCGCGTCGTAGTTTCGCGCAGATTCGACTGGATGGCGGCGTCGATCGGCAGCACCGCGTTCTTGTCCTCGATGAAATCGCCGAGGTGGGAATCCTCCTCGTCGCCGATCGGGGTCTCGAGCGAGAGCGGCTCCTTGGCGATCTTGAGCACCTTGCGCACCTTCTCGAGCGGCATACCGAGCTTCTCGGCGAGTTCCTCGGGCGTGGGCTCACGGCCGATCTCGTTGAGCATCTGCCGCGACGTGCGCACGATCTTGTTGATGGTCTCGATCATGTGCACGGGGATGCGGATGGTGCGCGCCTGGTCGGCGATCGAGCGGGTGATCGCCTGCCGAATCCACCAAGTGGCGTAGGTCGAGAACTTGTAGCCGCGGCGGTACTCGAATTTGTCGACCGCCTTCATCAGCCCGATATTGCCTTCCTGGATGAGGTCGAGGAACTGCAGGCCGCGGTTGGTGTATTTCTTGGCGATGGAGATGACGAGACGCAGATTCGCTTCGACCATCTCCTTCTTGGCTTGACGCGCTTCGCGCTCGCCCTTCTGCACCATATGCACGATCTTGCGGAACTCGCCGATCTCGAGCCCGGTCTCGCCGGCGAGCACCTGGATCTCATGGCGGTACTGCTTGACCTTTTCCTTGTCCCTGGCGATCAGGCTCTTCCAACCCTTGGCGGAGAGCTTCGAAACCCGATTGAGCCAGCGCGGGTCGAGCTCCGAGCCCTGGTAGTTCTTGAGAAAGTCCTCGCGCGCCACGCCGTGGCTCTCGGACAGCCGCATCAGGCGGCCCTCGTGGCCGACCAGGCGCTTGTTGATGTCGTAGAGC
>DATBKV010000259.1:0-16403 GCA_036555745.1 Xanthobacteraceae bacterium
ACCGCCGCGCGCGAGATCGAGGCCGCGCTCGCGGCCGGCGACGCCGACCTCGCCGCGAGCTTTCTCGAGCTCGCGCGCGAGCGCGACGTGCCGGTCGATGCCGCGCTGGTCGAGCAGGTCGAGCGCGCGAACGCCGGCGTCGCCGCGGCCAAACGCTCGCTCACGAGCTTTGCGCGCGGGCTCATCAGCGGCGAGCCCGAGGATTTGTCGGGAATGGCCGGCACCGCGCTCGGCGACCTGTTCGTCTTCGGCGACATCCGCGACGCGCTGCGCGAGGGCACGCGCCTTGCCGCCGGGCAGGAGGCCGACGAGTTGATCCTCGGTCTCGCCTGCGTCGGCATCGCGGTTACCGCCGGCACTTATGCGACCGCCGGCGCGGCGGCGCCGGTGCGGGTGGGAATGACGGTGGTCAAGGCCGCGCGCAAGACCGGCCGGATCGGCGGGCACATGGCGGGCTGGATCGGCCGCTCCGTGCGCGAGCTGGTAGATTGGAGTGCGCTGCGGCGCGCCGTCGCCGCTGCGGGCGTGACCGAGCCCGCGCTCGCCGTGCGCGCCGCGCGCGATGCGGTCAAGGTCGAGAAAGCGCACGAGCTGATGCGGCTTACTGGCGACGTGGGGCGCGTGCAGGCCAAGGCCGGCACGCAAGCGGCGCTCGATGGATTGAAGCTCGCCGAGGGTCCGCGCGACATGTCGCGGATCGCGCGGCTTGCCGCCGCCAAAGGCGGCAAGACCCGGGCGATCCTCAAGCTCGCGGGCCGCGCCGCGATCATGCTGACGATCGGCGCGTTCAACCTGGCCCTGTGGGTGTTCTGGGCGCTCCTGACCGCGTTCGGCCTGCTCGCCTCGCTCAAGCGCGCGGCCGAGCGCATCACCGAGCGCCATTGCGCGCGCCAAAGGCTGCGTTGCGCACGCCGGGTTCGTAGCGCGGCGCTGCGCTCCGCGCTGCCGGCCTCCGCCGCGCCGGCGCTGCGATGACATGCAGCGCTTTCGCCACGACGGGCTCGAGCTTGCTTTCCTCGACCAGGGGCAGGGCGAGCCGATCGTGCTCGTGCATGGCTTCGCCTCGACCGCCGAGGTGAATTGGGTCCATCCCGGCTGGGTCGCGACCCTGACCGGCGCCGGCCGGCGCGTCATCGCCCTCGACAATCGCGGACATGGCGCCTCGGGCAAGCCGCACGATCCCGCCGCCTACCATACTACGCGCATGGCCGAGGACGTGCGCGCGCTGCTCGACCATCTCGAGATCAGCCGCGCCGACGTCATGGGCTATTCCATGGGCGCGCGCATCACCGCGTTCTTCGCGCTGGCGCATCCGGCACGGCTGCGGCGCGCGGTGCTCGGCGGCCTGGGCATTCACCTGGTCGACGGCGTCGGGCTGCCGGAAAGCATCGCGCAGGCGCTGGAGGCGCCCGCGCTTGCTGATGTCCGCGATCCCACGGCGCGCACGTTCCGCGCCTTCGCCGAGCAGACCCGCTCCGATCTCGCGGCGCTCGCAGCCTGCATTCGCGGGTCGCGCCAGACGCTGACGCGCGAGCAGGCGGCGGCGATCCGCGCGCCCACGCTGGTCGCGGTCGGAAGCAAGGACGCGATCGCCGGGTCCGCGCGCGAGCTCGCGGCGCTGCTGCCGGCGGGCCAAGCGCTCGCCATTCCCGGCCGCGATCACATGCTGGCGGTGGGCGACAAGGTATTCAAGGCCGCGGCGGTGAGCTTCCTGGCGCAGCAGTCCTAGGCGCCGCGCCCTCGGTTCCCCGGGGTGCCGCCCAGGTTCCATGCGCGTGCAAAAATAATTTCAGGCGCGCCCCCCGCTCGCAAGCGAACCTGCCGGCCACTCGGGCAGTTTTATTGACGTGTTGTATTACGATGGGACATCGCCATGCCGATTCTTTTGTACATCGCCATGTGGTCTTGCGCCTTGGGTATGAGCGCGTGCTGGGCGGCGCCGCTGCCGGTTGAAGCACGCACGCCCGCTCGCGCGCAGGACTGATCGCGACGCATTTTACGCCCGCCTTCCGCGGTGGCAGCAGACTCGGGCCGCGCACGGCCCGGAGGCCGCGCCGATGTGCTGCGCGCTTGGCTCCGCCGATGCGGCATTAACCTATCTCCCGGTTGGCGGGTCGCGCCTCCATATATGGTCTCCGGCGGGCGCAAATGTGCTAGGCTCGCCGCACGCGATCTGCGGAGGCGGTCATGGCGCAGCAGCCAGCGAGAGCCGGCGCGCTCGGGAAGGTCGATCCGGTCTGGGCGCGCATCCGCCGCGAGGCCGAGGAGATCACCCGGCACGAGCCCGAGCTCGCGACCTTCATCTATTCCACCATCCTGCACCACGATACGCTCGAGGCGTCGGTGGTCCATCGTGTCAGCGACCGCCTCCACAGCGCCGAGGTCTCGGCCGAGCTGATCCGCCAGGCCTATGCCGACGCGCTCGACAATGAGCCCGCGATCGGCGCCGCGTTTCGCGCCGACATCGTGGCCACCGTCGATCGCGATCCCGCCACCAACCGCTTCATCGAGCCGGTGCTCTACTTCAAGGGTTTCCACGCCATCCAGGCGCACCGCCTGGCGCATTGGTTGTGGGGACGCGGCCGCAAGGACTTCGCCTATTATCTGCAAAGCCGCTCGTCGGCGGCGTTCCAGACCGACATCAACCCCGCGGTGAGCATCGGGCGCGGCATCTTCCTCGACCACGCCACCGGGCTGGTGGTCGGCGAGACCGCGGTGATCGACGACGACGTGTCGATCCTGCAGGAGGTGACCCTCGGCGGCACCGGCAAGGAGGCGGGCGACCGCCATCCCAAGATCCGCCACGGCGTCCTGATCGGCGCCGGCGCCAAGATCCTCGGCAACATCGAGATCGGCCATTGCGCGCGCATCGCCGCCGGATCGGTGGTGCTCAAGTCGGTACCGCACAACACCACGGTCGCGGGCGTTCCCGCCAAGGTCATCGGCGAGGCCGGGTGTCCGGAGCCTTCGCGCGCAATGGATCACCTGTTTCACGACGGCGACATCTGAGCCCGGTGTGGCGGTTCAGAAGTCCGCGTCATTCTTGCGGCAAGTCGGAAATGCGGACTTCCGAACCAAAGCCGCACTAGCGGGGGAGCGCGACCGGTGGATGTGCAGGAAGTCAGGAAGCTCGACGCCTATCTCAAGCGTCTGTTCGGCAATGCTCGCATCCGCGTGGTGCCGAAGAGGGATGATGCCGCCGATGTCTTCGTCGGCGAGGAACGCATCGGTTCGCTGACGCTGGACGAGGACGAGGACGACGAGGAGCGTTCCTACAATTTCGAGGTGAAGATCACCCTGGGCGACGCCTCGACCACGGTGCCCGATGTCAAGAAGCTCGACGCCTATCTCAAGCGCAAGTTCGACAACGAACGCGTCCGCGTCGTGCCGCGGCTGCGCAAGAAAGACTCGGCGGAAGTCTATGTGGGCGAGGAATATATCGGCGTGCTGTTCTTCGACGAGAAGGACGCCCGCTCCTCCTATTTCGAGCTGCCGATCCTCGCGCTCGATCTCGACGATCCCGGCCTGCTCAAGAACTAGCGCAGCTCGCCTCCTCTCGTTTGTCATCGTCCGCGCAGGCCGCAGGGGGACGATCCAGCAATCACCGGACGGGGTGACGGTACGGCTGTGGCCGCAACCGCATGCTCGCGGATGACTGGATGCCCGCTTGCGCGGGCATGACAGCGGAGATCGATTCCTCTGATTGGCGACGATCTGTCTGCTTGCGCCTGACGTCAATGCCGCGGGTGCATGCGCGCGATCAGTCGATCGATAGTACCGACGACCGTGCGCCAGTCCGCGAGCCAGTCGCGCGGGAAGCGCAGCGTGATGTCGGCGCCCTCGATGCGTCGCTGGTAGAGGCAGATTCCGGGGGTGGGCCCTGCGCCGTTGCGGCTGCAGCGCACCAGGAAGCTCGGCGTCTCGGTGTCGTAGATGAGATCCTCGCCCTGGTAGGGTGTGCCCTCACGGAACGCCAGCACGATCAGCCCGGCCGGCCCGGGCGCCGCCGCGGCGGCGGTATAGCGCAGGTAGACGCTGCGCACGCGCTCGGTCGGGTCGAGCCCGTCGCCGGCTGCCGAGATCGTCACGAACACGCGCTCCGCCGGCGGCGCCGCGGTCGAGTTTGCGCTCGGCTCCGGCGGCGCGAGCGAGGGCCACAGAAATGCCAGATCGACGCGCTCCTGCGCGCCCGGCCGGCGCTGCACCGGCACCCGGATCGCGGCCGGCGGCAGCTCGAAGGCGACGCCTGCGACCGTGATCGGCAGCGCCGGCGCGTCGGGGTCGACCGGCGGCGCCGGCCAGCGCGGCCACAGCACGTAGCCGATATAGCCGAGGGCGGCGAGCGTCATCACCCCGAATACGAGGAGTGGAGCAAAGAGCAGGCCGCGGCCGGCGCCCCGGTGCCGGCGGCGTCCTCCCGCGGCGGGCGCCGAGGTCATGGGCGATCGGTCCCGCGAATCACCCGTGAGTATGACACGGGAATCGGGGGTCACCACTGGCGGGACCGGGGCCGCGGGGGTCGCATGCCGCGCGTCGATCGCCCCGCCGCGTGCCCGATTCCGCTGCCGTTAACCGTCGATTAAGTATGTTGTGGCGCCCTGTGTCTGGCTCTGCCAATGATCGGGCGGGGCGACATGGGGATTTGGGGCGTGATGTCAACGGACAATGTGTTCGCGCTCGCGGTCGGCTTTGCCATCGCCGGCTGCTGGAGCCTGATCTCGGGCACGGTCGTGGTGCTGGCGCTGGCCGCGTTCGGCTTCCACGGCGGCTGAGGCCTGGCGCAGGCGGCGTCCGCCTCGCCAATCCTTGCCTCGCGTGGCAAGGTCGCGCCGCCCCAAGGCGGAGCGCGCGCATGGCCATCTTCGAGCTCGACGGCGAGGCGCCGGACCTGCCGGCCGACGGGCGTTGCTGGATCGCCGAGAGCGCAGTTGTGATCGGCCGGGTGCGGCTCGCGGCCGATGCCAGCGTCTGGTTCGGCGCGGTGCTGCGCGGCGACAACGAGTGGATCGAGCTCGGCGCCCGCTCGCAGGTTCAGGACAACGCGACGCTGCACACCGATCCGGGCTTTCCCCTCACGATCGGCGAGGACTGCGTGATCGGCCACAACGTGGTGCTGCACGGCTGCACCATCGGATCGAACAGTCTGGTCGGCATGGGCGCGATCGTGCTCAACGGCGCGCGCATCGGGCGCAATTGCCTCATCGGGGCCGGCGCCCTGGTGACCGAGGGCAAGGAGTTTGCCGACAATTCGCTGATCGTGGGCGCGCCGGCGCGGGTGTTGCGCTCGCTTGACGCCGGGGCGGCCGGGGGGATCCGGAACGGCGCCGACATCTATGTGCGGCGCTGGCGGCAGTACGCGAAGGGGCTGCGAAGGATCGGATGACACGCCCGGGCGCGGCCCGTTCGTGTCCCGGGCGCAACGCAGCGCGCCGCGGTGCGTTGCCGGCCCGGGATCGTCCCAAACGTGGTGTTCCTGCTAGTCCCGGGTCTGCAGCGTACCTTTCGCTTCGCTCATGCTGCACTGCGCCCGGGACACTCGGGATCCAGGCGCTGGAGTCGCTGCCCTGGCGCGCTTCACGCCGCACCGCGCCCGGGGGCATCCGTCAGCGCGAGGTGGCAGTGGTGGTCGCCGGGCGCGCATCCCCGAGCGCCACCCACACATTCGGATCGGTCTGCGACTGCCGCTTGACGAACCGATAGCCGGTCTCCGACCACAGCAGGACGTCGTCGTTCTGGTTGTCGAGGATGAACTCGCCCTTGTCGGTCTTGACCGTGAGCACGGCGTGGCCATCGCCCTGGCCGTCGCGCACCACCGTGATCAGCAGCGCCTGGCGCGGCCAGCCAGCATCGATCAGCATGCGGCGCTTGAGCAGCACGTAGTCCTCGCAGTCGCCGCGGCCGTCGTCGGGGTAATTCCAGCGCTCGGACACGCCCCAGTGCTCGACGTCGGTGATCGGCTTGATCGTGTCGTTCACCCGGTCGTTGATCCGCGCCAACTCCTTCCAGGCCTTCGGCGTCAGCGCGGCGTCGCGTGCCGGGAGCGGCTCGGTCTCGCATTCCGGCGCGTATTCGGCGCAGAACTCGGCCCAGCCCGCGGGCACGCGCGCTTCGTCGCCGACCGAGATGAACAGTGGATGCTCGCTCGCGGCCCGCGCCGGCGTCATTGCCAGCATCGCCGCGAGCGCGCTCGCGGCCCATGCGACTCCCACCCTGCGGGTAACGTTCCATTTCATTTTGTGACCCTTCCCTGTTCTTGAGGGCCACATTTCCCACAAACGATTTGAGTCGCCGCTAATCGCGCCCGATCATTTTGAAGACAACGCGGATAAACAACGAAACGAATTCTGCGATTAAGCGAAACAAGCTCGACTAAAATTCGAACTGCTACAATTTGAATCGAATGCCGGCATTAACCGATGCCTGCCCGCTTGCCTTGCCGCGCGCTGCTGGCGTCGCGGTCGCCGTTAACGCTGATGGTTTGCGCCCGCTCGCGTGCTCCGGTGCGGGAGCGGCGGCCGCATGCGCGCGCAAGTCGCTTTGTCGCACGCAAGGGCCCCTCGCGGCGTTTACCCCACGGTGACGCTGTCGACGAGAAGCCCCGCTTGCCCCGATGCGCACGGCAGCCTATGGCAATGCCGCCGGTCGTCGCCATGCCCGCCGGCTTCGATCTCCAGCCCATCTCATTCAACAATCATGCTCGAACACCCGCGCCACGAACGAATGCTCAACGTGCCCGCGGTCGTGCTCTGGCTGCTGCTGCTGCTCGTGCTTGTTCAAGTCATGACCACGTGGCTGCTGACACCGGAGCAGAACGAGGAGTTCCTGCTGCTGTTCGCTTTCATCCCGGCCCGCTACGACGCGAGCGTGCAGCCTGACGTGGTGTGGCCCGGGGGATGGGTGGCGGACATCTGGACGTTCGTCACCTATGCCCTCATCCACGCCGATTTCACTCATCTGACCTTCAACGGCATCTGGTTCCTGGCGTTCGGCTCACCGGTGGCGCAGCGCTTCGGTGCCCTGCGCTTCACTGGCTTCATGGCGTTGGCGGCGGCGGCCGGTGCGCTGATGCATCTCCTCACCCATTGGGGCGAATTGTTGCCGATGGTCGGGGCCTCGGCCGCGATCTCTGGCGCCATGGCCGCCGCCACGCGCTTTGCGTTCCGCAGCGGCGTTCCGCTCGGACTATGGCGCGACCGCGAGGCCGCGAGCCGGGTACCGGCGGCGTCGCTTGCCGCGAGCCTGCGCGATCCGCGCGTGCTGGCGTTCCTGGCGGTATGGTTTGGCGCCAATCTTCTGTTCGGACTGCTCTCGATCGGTGCGGGCGGCAGCGAGCAGGCGATCGCCTGGCAGGCGCATATCGGCGGCTTCCTCGCCGGGCTGATCGCGTTCGCTGCGTTTGATCCGGTTCCGACCGACCGTGGCGCCGGGGCGGGCCCGCCGCCGAGCGATTGACCATTCCTTTTTCGCGGGGGCGCTCGGCGAGCGCGGAATGGCGACGTGTCTTCCACAGCTTGCAGGGTGCGTCGTTCCGGCCGATAATTGCCAAGGAAATCGGTCGCCGCACAGTTGCGGTTGCCGAGCTGTCGAGAGCCGCCGAGCCGGTTGCTGCTCCTGCGACGTAGACATGCAGTGCCTCGTCGCTTGCCGCACGGCGCGACCGACGCGACGGTACTCGGTTCGAAATCGAGCACTTAATCGATGCTGACCGGCGTCCGTGCGGCCGGAGCACGCCGGTCATGGGAGGCGACACATGACCGTCAAAGCCATCCTCGCCGCCAAGGGCGGCGCAATCATCTCAATCGAGCCCACGGCAACGCTCGAAAGCGCGGCCAGGAAGCTCTCCGAGCATAAGATCGGTGCGCTGGTGGTTCTTGGCCCGGACCGCCGCGTGATCGGCATCCTCTCCGAGCGCGACATCGTGCGCTCGCTCGCCGACGAGGGCGCCGACGCGCTGGCGAAGCCGCTGGCGCAGGTGATGACCCGCAAGGTGGTGACCTGCGGCCAGTCGGACACCGTCGGCGTGCTGATGGAGCGCATGACCACGGGCAAGTTCCGCCACGTGCCGGTCGTCGAGCAGGATCAGCTCGTGGGCATCGTGTCGATCGGCGACGTGGTCAAGCACCGGCTCCACGAAATGGAGCGGGAATCCGCGGCGCTGCGCGACTATATCCAGAGCGCCTGAGGACAGCGGTCAGACCACCGACCGCGTGCGGCGGGCCGGCTGACGTCGGCCCTCGTCGTCGGCCGGCTGCACGGCAACGTCGGTCTTGCGTTCCGCGCCCGGCCGCGCGATCGCGAACACGCGCTCGACCACGGAATAGTCGGTATAGCCGCAGCGCGCGATCGGCGCCATCGCGGCGGTGTCGAGCCGGCCGTCCTTGATGAAGCGATCGTCGATATGGACGCCGACCACCTGTCCGAACACGACGTGGCGGTGGGACGGCTTGCCTTCGAGATCGGTGAGATCGATGATCTGCAGCAGCTTGCACTCGAGCGCGCATGGCGCGGCGGCGACGCGCGGCGGCCGCACCAGCCGGCACGGGGCCGGCGTGAGCCCGCATTGCTCCATCTCGTTCACCCCGCGCGCGAATTGCGCCGAGGTCGCGACCACGGCGGCGCGCAGCTCGAAGGTGGCGAGACTGCAGACGAACTCCCGCGTCTCGCGCACGAACACGAGCGAGTCCTTGGGCCCTTCGCTCGAGAACAGCACGATCGGCGGCGCGTCGGAGACCGCGTTGAAGAACGAATAGGGCGCGAGGTTGATCTCGCCCTGCGCGCTCACCGAGGTGATCCAGCCGATCGGTCGCGGCGCCACGATCGCCTTGAAGGGATCGCGCGGCAGGCCGTGGTCGTTCTTCGCGGTGTCGTAGAACATTGGGCGGGGGTCGGCGGGCGAGTTTAGCGTAATGCGTCCCGGATGCGGTGCAGCGCTGATCCGGGACCGCCCCGGTCCGTAACGGTCCCGGTTCTGCGGCGCACCGTTACGCTTCGCTTCACGCTGCGCTGCACCCGGGACACTCGCGTCAGAATCATAGCACTATCAGCCCCTGAAACGGGTGGCGATGTCGGCGAGCGGCGGACGCGGACGGTCCTCCGGCGGCCCCTTGGGCCGGCCGATATGGACGAAACCGGCGATGCGCTCATTGTCCGCGAGGCCCAACGTCTCCAGCACGCCGCGATCGTAGGCGTACCACTCGGTGATCCAGCTCGCCCCATAGCCGAGCGCGTGGGCAGCGAGCACGAGGTTCATGGCCGCGGCGCCCGCCGAGAGCACCTGCTCCCATTCCGGGATTTTCACGTGCGGGGAGGCGCGGCTGACCACGGCGATGACCAGCGGGGCGCGCGCGAGCCGCCTGCGCTCGGCTTCCGCCTGCTCGGGGGTGGCCTGCGGATATTTGGCGCGAAACGCCGCCACGATCGCCGCGCCGGCGGCGAGCCGCGCCTCACCTTCGAAGATGATGAAGCGCCACGGTACCAGCTTGCCGTGGTCGGGGACCCGCGAAGCGACCGTCAGCAGCAGGTCGACCTCGGCGGCCGAGGGCGGCGGGCCGGCGAGCTCGATCGGTTTGATCGAGCGCCTGGTCCTGAGCAATTCGATCGCGTCGGGCATCGCTTGAGCTGATTCTGCTATCGTCGCACGCGAAAGCCGGGACCCACAACCGCCGGCTTGGGAAGGGGCCGCGCTGCCGCGGCGATGACGCTCACCGCAAACGGACGCGGCTGCGCCTAGCACAGGGCCGCCATGGTGACAAACGCCTGCCGGGGCATGAATTTGCCGTGATTGCCGTCGAAAACGGGACCGATGAGCATCGGGGGGACGAGAACCGGCCGGGGGGCCTGGCTCGTTTTGGCCGCAGCCGCGTGGCTTGTGGCCGCGCCGGCCGCCGCCCAGGCCCAGCTGTTCGGGGGCTCGTCGCGGGCGGAGTCTTCCGTGCCGCGGCCGCCCAACGACGTGCCGGGCGTTCCGCCCGGTCCGGCTCAGAGCATCATTCCGCCCGGCGGCAACCTCGCCCCGTCCGCGACCTCGAAGACGTTGCAGTCGCTGCCGCCCATGGGCAATGCGGGCCCGCCGGCTCACGTCGCGCCGGCCGTGCCGTCCGGGCATGGCGCGCTGGCGCTCAGCGCGCGCTTTGGACCCGAGCTGCCGGCCATCAACGGCGGACTGCATTGGCGGCTCTATCGCACCGAGGCGAACGGCGTGCCGCGCCTGGTGAAGGAGGACAAGGCGCCGGCGCCGACCTTCGTGCTGCCCATCGGCTCCTATGTCGTCAGCGCCAGCTTCGGGCTTGCGAGCGTGACCAGCGCGGTGCAGGTGCGCGCCGAGCCGGGCAGGGCCGAGCCGACCAAAGAGGTGTTCGACATTCCGGCCGGCGGGCTGCGCATCGAAGGCCGGGTCGGCAACGTGCGCATCCCGCAGGGCCAGATTTCGTTCGACCTCTACAAGGGCAGCCAGTTCGAGCCCGGCGACAAGCGGCCGGTCGCGACCGCGATCATGACCGACGATCTGATCCTGGTGCCGGAGGGCACCTACCACATCGTCTCCAACTACGGCGACGCCAACGCGACGGTGCGCTCGGACATTCGCGTGCAGGCCGGCAAGCTCACCGACACCACCGTCAACCATCGCGCCGCGATCATCACGCTGAAACTCGTGAACGAGCGCGGCGGCGAGGCGCGTGCCAACACGCAATGGTCGGTGCTGACCCCCGGCGGCGACGTCATCAAGGAATCGATCGGCGCTTTCCCGCGCGTGATCCTGGCCGAGGGCGAGTACCGCGCGGTCGCCCGCAACGACAATCGCACCTACGAGGGCGAGTTCCGCGTCGTCAACGGCGTCGACCGCGAGGTCGAGATCATCGCGCACTGAGCGCGCTCCTGCTCTCCTGCGTATCCCCGGATCGGTGCACCGCGAAGCAGCGCGACGCGGTTTCCTGCAAGCTCATTCGACTTGCCCAGCGGAGCATGTATCGTGCATGGGGCGGCTTGCCGCATCAAAACTGCGAGGGGCAGCAACCATGGTCCCGAGGCTCGCCGCAATTGTGCTGATCGCCGGCATCGCGAGCGCCGGCGCGGCGCCGCTGGTGCCGCCGAGCGACCAGCCCGGCCGCGAGCGCTACCGCTTCACGCCGTCGCCGCTCGAGCGCTTCCTGGAGCCAGGGCCGCCGGCCAAGCCGCTGCTGCGCTGGCAGTGTGATCCTGGCCGGACCGCGCGAGCGAAATCGCACGCGCGGCGCCAACGGGGCTGCTGAGGGCCGCAGGGGCTGCTGAGGGCCGCACCGCATATGCATTTTGTGCTTGACTACGTAACGTGATTGTGCTATTAAATGGATACGATGTAGAAGTGTGGATGACGCCCGGGCGGGATGCCGTCGCGGGCTTTTTTCATGGGTGAACCGGGATGCGGCGAGCGCGGATTGCAAGCGTCGCGAAGGCCCGCCGTCGCGGCGGCCAGGCCGGTCAGGACCGGAGCCATTGTTTTTTTATTGTTGTTTACAATGGCGGCGGGGGGAAAATGTGAGCCGCTACGCGTTGTGCGTGTAAGGCCGCGCGCCGCTCACGCCGCCTGCTTCAGGCGGCGCTCGTCCGGCGGCACCGCCTCCTCGGCGAGCGCCGTGAGTGCCGCCTCGAGCGGGAGTACGCGTTGCGCCTCCTGGCCGAGGCGGCGGATCGAGACCGTGTGGTCGGCCGCCTCCTTGCGGCCGACCACGAGCAGCGCCGGCACCTTGGCGAGCGAGTGCTCGCGCACCTTGTAATTGATCTTCTCGTTGCGCAGGTCGGTTTCGACGCGCAGGCCCGCGCGCCGCGCCGCCGCCGCCACCTCGCGAGCATAATCGTCGGCGTCGTCGGTGATGGTGGCGACCACCGCCTGCAGCGGCGAGAGCCACAGCGGCAGGTGGCCGCCGTGATGCTCGAGCAGGATGCCGATGAAGCGCTCGAGCGAGCCGAACATGGCGCGATGGAGCATCACCGGCGTGACCTTGTTCGAGTGCTCGTCGATGTAGAACGCGCCCAGCCGCCCCGGCATGTTGAGGTCGACCTGAACAGTGCCGCACTGCCAGTCGCGGCCGATGGCGTCGCGCAACACGTATTCGAGCTTGGGGCCGTAGAAGGCGCCTTCGCCCTTGTTGAGCGTCCACGGCCGGCCGGAGGTTTTGAGCGCATGCATCAACGCGGCCTCCGCCTTGTCCCAGACCACGTCGTCGCCGATGCGCTTGTCGGGCCGGTCGGAGAATTTGATAGTGACGTCGGGGAAGCCGAAGTCCTCGTAGATCGAGAGGATCAGGTCGTTGATGGCGAGCGCTTCGGCCGCGATCTGCGCATCGGTGATGAACACATGGGCGTCGTCCTGGGTGAATGCGCGCACGCGCATCAGCCCATGCAGCGCCCCGGAGGGCTCGAAACGATGCACCTTGCCGAACTCGGCGAGCTTGAACGGCAGATCGCGGTAGGACTTGAGCCCGTTCTTGAAGATCTGGATGTGTCCCGGGCAGTTCATCGGCTTGACCACGAAGGTGCGCTCGTCGTCCTCGCGCGGCTGGGTCAGGAACATGTTCTCGCGGAAGGTCGCCATGTGCCCGGAGGCGACCCACAGCGAGGAATCCATGAGCTGCGGCGAGTTGACCTCGACATAGCCGGCGGCGCTCTGCCGGCGGCGAATGTAATCCTCCAGCAGCTGGAACAAGGTCCAGCCCTTCGGATGCCAGAACACCGAGCCGGGCGCCTCCTCCTGGAAGTGGAACAGGTCCATCTCGCGGCCGAGCTTGCGGTGGTCGCGCTTCTCGGCTTCCTCGAGCTGCTTGAGATAGACGTCGAGCTCGTCCTGCTTGGCGAAGGCGGTGCCGTAGATGCGCGACAGCATTTCCCGGTTGGAATCGCCGCGCCAATAGGCGCCGGCGACCTTCATCAGCTTGAAGGCGCTTCCGACCTTGCCGGTCGAGGTCATGTGCGGGCCGCGGCAGAGGTCGAACCAGTCGCCCTGCTTGTAGATCCTGATCTGCTGGTCTTCGGGAATCGCGTCGATGAGCTCGACCTTGAACAGTTCGCCCTTGTCGCGAAAGACGCGCTTGGCCTCGTCGCGCGACCACACCTCCTTGGTGAAGGGGCGATCGCGCGCGATGATCTCGCGCATCTTCTTCTCGATTTCGGGGAGGTCCTCGGGAGTGAACGGCTGGTTGCGGAAGAAGTCGTAGTAGAAGCCGTTCTCGATCACGGGGCCGATGGTGACCTGGGTGCCCGGCCACAGGCTCTGCACCGCCTCGGCGAGCACGTGAGCGGCATCGTGCCGGATCAATTCGAGCGCGCGCGGATCGTCGCGGCTCACAAATTCGATTTTGGCGTCGCGCTCGATCGGATCGTTGAGGTCGGCGAGCGCGCCGTCGAGCGCCATTGCGACCGTGCGCTTGGCGAGCGAGGGCGAGATCGATTTGGCGATGTCGAGGCCGGTGGTGCCCTTGGGATAGTCCCGACGCGCGCCGTCGGGAAAGGTCAGCGCGACCATCACGTGCTCCTGTTGCTCACTCGCTGCCTACGAATGCAGGTAAGCGTGCTTCTGCCGCGCGCCCTCGAGCACCGCGCGCGGACGAGGCTGGTTAGATCAGGAAGGCGGAACTTGCAACCCGGCGTCCGGCGCTCCGGCCGCGTGATTGGTGCCCCGCCAGCGGCCGTAGCGCCAGGGCAGGTACCAGCGCGCGTGCGCGGCCAGCGCGCCGGGCACGAGATCGAGCCCGGAGGTGCCGAAGGGATGGCAGCGCAACAGCCGCGCCAAGGTCATCCAGCCGCCCGCCCACAGGCCGAAGCGCCCGATCGCCTCGTCGGCATAATCCGAGCAGGTCGGCAGGTGGCGGCAGTCGAGGCCGACGAAGGGCGACAGCGTATGGCGATAAAGCCGCACGAGGGCGCGCGCGGCGAGCGTCGGGGCGTGCATCAGCCTCGCCAGCAGCCTGGTCGGCCGGTCATCCATCACGCTGCCCCGCTCGAAGCGCCTGTGACGGGGTGAATTCCGCGAGGGAAGCCCATTTCCGCCTCGCGGGCGTGATATTTTTGCGCGAAATTTAGGCGTTTACCGACTCTTTTTCGGGCTAGATTCGAATCCATGCCGCCTCTAAAACAGGCAGGCAAACTGTGGGACACACGACGCCCCGCGACCGCGCCGAGCAACAAGAAGCGTGAGCGCAGGACGTCAGCGATGAGGGTCAGCATGCTCCGAACGTTCTGGAGCGCATTCGCGCTTGCATGTGGTGTCGTCCAAGCTTTCGCCGGTTCACCCCAACCTCCCGATGACAGCGGCAGCGCGCCGATGCGCTTCGAATGGCGGCGCGAGGGGCCGGCGGAGCGGTGCGGTGCGAACTGCCGGGTCTGGGTCTCCGCGATTGGCTACATCACGGCCGAGACCCCGCGCGAGTTCGAGAGCTTCGCCAAGGATTCCAAGGTTCGGGGCGCCGTGCTGGTGCTCGATTCCGACGGCGGCTCGGTGCTGGGTACGCTCGCGCTCGGCCGCGCCGTCCGCAATCTGGGGATGATCACCACCATCGGCAAGACGACGCCGCTGCCGGCGACGGCCAACGGCGATCGCCGCGCCACGCTGTCCCCCAAGGGCAACTGCGAATCCATGTGCGCATTCCTGCTGCTGGCGGGCGCGCGCCGCTATGTGCCGCCCGAGGCGCATGTGCTGGTGCACCAGATCTGGCTCGGCAAGAAGCGCAAGCACGCGCTGGATTCGAACTATTCGGCCGAGGAGCTCAACGTCGTGCAACGCGACATCGGCCGTCTGGCGCAATACACGATCGAGATGGGTGGCAGCGGCGAGCTCCTGGAAACGGCGCTGCGCATCCCGCCATGGGAGCCGCTCTACCGGCTCTCGCCCGCCGAACTCGAGCGCATGAACCTCAGCACGGTCGATGCCCTGTTCGAGCAGAACATTGCATCGCCGTCGCCGGCTCCCGCGACGACGTCGCTGACGACGGTGGGGCGGCCGGGGACCCCGCGCAATTAGCGCGATTTCACTGCCGCTGCGACGGGGAGGGGCACCAGGACGAGGCCGCAACTACTCCGCCGCCTGCGCGGCCCGCCGTTTGGCCTCGATCTGGTCGATGGCCGCGGCCACCGCGTCGAAAGTCAGCATGGTCGAGGCGTGGCGCGCCTTGTAGTCGCGGACCGGCTCGAGCACCGCGATGTCGCCCCATTTACCGGCGGGCGGGGCGCCGTTCTCCTTGAGCATGCGGCGCACCGTCTCGCGCAGGCTTCGCAGCTCCTCGGCCTTCGCGCCCACCACGTTGCGGGCCATGATCGAGGAGGAGGCCTGACCCAGTGCGCAGGCCTTCACCTCGTGGGAGAAGTCGGTAACGGTGTCGCCGTCCATCTTGAGGTCGACCGTGACCGTCGAGCCGCACAGCTTGGAATGGGCGGTGGCTGTCGCATCGGGGTGCGCGAGGCGGCCCAGACGGGGAATATTCCCCGCCAACTCGAGGATTCGGCTATTGTAGACCTCGTTGAGCATGACGTTCGGTAGCAGTTGACCGGTCGGCAACGCGATTGCGCCGTCCGCGCCAAGGAATATATAGGGAGTGATCCGCCGGTGCGAGCCAAGGAGCCTTGCACTCCGGCGGGGGCGTTGCTGCGAACGGCACGGCCGTTGTCGAAGCCACGTCATATAAGCCATGTAAAATGGGAATGCGGCGTCCGGTCGGCGCGCATGGGTCGAATCTTCCCACAGCGCGTATGACTGATGCGGCCGCCCCGGTGACACCCCCGGCCCCACGAGGCCGGTCGAACGGAGAGACCGCGATGGATGCCGTCGTCAAGCCTTGGCCGAAACCGTCTCCGGCCGACAAGCCGACCCTTTCCGATCATGTGCGTGCGGCCCCCGATCCGGTGGTGCCGAAGCCGTCGCGCGAGCAGGCGCTCGCGGCGGTGCGCACGCTGATCGCCTATGCCGGCGACAATCCGGACCGCGAGGGGCTGCGTGACACGCCCAAGCGCGTGATCGACGCCTATGAGGAGCTCTACAGCGGCTATCGCGAATGCCCGGTCGACGTGCTGGAGCGCACCTTCACCGAGATCGGCACCTATGACGACTTCGTCCTGGTGCGCGACATCCGCTTCAACTCCCATTGCGAGCATCACATGATGCCGTTCACGGGAAAGGCGCATATCGCCTACAAGCCGGTGGACCGGGTGGTCGGACTGTCCAAGCTCGCCCGCCTGGTCGACGTCTACGCGCGCCGGCTGCAGACGCAGGAGCACATGACCTCGCAGATCACCACCGCGATCGAGGAGATACTGAACCCGCGCGGCGTGGCGGTCATGATCGAGGCCGAGCACATGTGCATGTCGGTGCGCGGGGTGGAGAAGCCCGGCTCCTCGACCATCACGACGCAGTTTACCGGAAGCTTCCGGGACAACCC
>DATBKV010000260.1:0-4210 GCA_036555745.1 Xanthobacteraceae bacterium
GTTCATGCGGTGCAGGAACAGCCGCGGCCAGCCCAGCGGAATGTGGATCCAAGGGTTGCGATCCCAGCCGCCGGCCTCCAGCAGGAGCACCTTGACCGAAGGGTCTTGCGTCAGCCGATCCGCCAGGACGCAGCCCGCCGATCCTGCGCCGACGATGACGAAGTCGTAATGATCCGAGCTCACGGCTCTCCCAATATAGCGTCGGTCCATACCGCTTTGCGGGACGATGAAGTGAAGCTTACCGGGCGACGTGCTTCTCGACCATCTCCTGCGGATGCGCTTGTCGCGCACCGGCCCGACGTTGCCGCCGGTTCTTCAAAGAGATTCGTCCGCGCCTCCCGTCAGGTCGGCAGGCCTAGCCCGCTTGCGACCGGATGGCGGCGCGATGCGTCACCCGCGACGGGGAGCGGTGAAATCGGGCGCACCTGAGGCAAGCGCTCCGCGGGCCAACCGCCTACAAAACAATAGGTCGGGCTTAGGTCGGCAGGTGCCGCTTCAGAAAGCTGCGCGCCCGGTTGATGGTGGTGCGGGCCTTCAGCTCCGGCGGTTCCTTCCAGGGAAACACCGTGATCTCGGCGTTCGGCGCCAGCGAGGCGATGTCGATCGAAACCTGGAGCGGATGCGCCGTCACATCGTCGGGCAGTACCAGCATCGGCGTCTGGCACGACTTCGCGAAGTCGCGCGACACGCTGTACACGAAATCGGGTCGTACGCGGTAGAGGTTGTGCAGGTATTTCTCGATCACTTCCATCGGCACGTCGCGCCGGCGCTCGCGCAACTCCTTGGCCCAGACGTCGCGTCCGGAGTTGAACATGTAGTCCGGCTGCTCCGGCCGGTGCCCGACCGGCTGGCTGAGCAGCGCGGCGACGACGCGCTGCGGCGCGCGCTCCATCAGTTTCATCGCGAACGGGCCGCCGATGCAATTGCCGAAGAAAAGGAACTGGCGGATGCCGAGATGGTCCATCAGGCCGAGCTGGTCGTCGGCGAATGCGCCCCAGGGATCATCGACCGGCACCGGGCCGGTGGACTCGCCGCCCGTAGCATTGCGCTGGTCCATGGTGATGATGCGGAAGTCGTTCTTGAACTCCTCCGGGATATTGATCACCGCGTTCGCCCAGACCGCGATGCGTGAGTTCAAGCCGCCGCCGGGCGTCGCCAACAGCGGAAAGCCGGTGCCGATCTCGGCGTAGCGGATGCGGACGTTGTCCTTCTCGTAGTAGCCGGTCTTGGCGCCCGCCGGCGCGCCTTGCGGGGCGCCGGTCTGCGGCGCCTGTGCAAACACCTGCGGCGCAGCTGCCGTCGCCGCTGCCGCGGCGCCTGTCGTCAGGACGGTGCGTCGGCTTGAATCGATCATCGCCTTCCTCCCCTGGCGTTGCCGCGGGCATGCGCTCGGCCCCGGCGGCTCATCATTGGAGTGATAGCTTCTGGGATCGGACACTGTAGCACAAGCTCCCACGGCGCGGGCGGGCACGATCGCCGCGCAGCAGACCGAGCCGGCACGGTTTAGGTGCGGCCCAGGCCGGCGATGCGCGCGCCTCAGCGATGCGCGCCGGGGCAGCGCTCGACTTCGATGGTGACATGCGAAAGCCCCGGCAGCCCCGCGAGCCGTTGCTTGTAGAAGCCGGGGGCGTTGGGGTGGTCGGACACCAGTGAAATGACGGCGGCGAGGTGGCCGGGTCCGATGCGCCAAAGATGAAGGTCCGAGACGCGATCGCCGGCTTGCTCGAGCCGCGCGGCGATGCGTCGCGATAGCGCGGGATCGGGCGAGACATCGAGGAGCACCGCACCCGCCGAGCGCACCAGGCTCCACGACCAGCTCAGGATGACCAGCGTTGCGGTCAGGCCCATGAAGGGGTCCATCCACGGCCACCCGAATTGCCGCCCCGCGAGCAGGCCGATCACGACCAGCACCGAAACCGCCGCGTCGGCCATGACGTGGATGAACGCGGCGCGCAGGTTGTGATCGCGATGGAAGCCGGCGTGGCCATGTTCGTGGTCGTCGTGCTCGTGTCGATGATGAGCGTCGTCGGCATCACCGTGGCGGTGCTCATGCTCGTCGCGCAGCAGGAAGGCACTGAGCAGGTTGACGCCGAGTCCCAGCACCGCGATCGCAATGGCATGATCGAACGCGATCGGCACGGGATTGAAGAAGCGAGCGACGCTTTCGTAGCCGATCAGCATGGCGATCATTGCCAGCACGATCGCGCTGGTAAACGCGACGAGGTCGCCGAGCTTGCCGGTGCCGAAGGCCAGGCGGTCGTCCCGCGCATAGCGTCGCGCGTACATATAGGCGAGGGCCGCCATGAGGAGCGCGCCGGCGTGAGTGGACATGTGCAGTCCGTCGGCGATGAGCGCGACCGATCCGAACCAGAGGCCGCCGAGGATCTCGGCGACCATCATGACGGCGCAGATCGCAATGACCGTCCACGTCTTGCGCTCGTTGCGCTCGTGCGCTGCCCCGAGGAAGACGTGCGAGTGGCGGAAGTCGTCGATTGAATGCGAGTGCATGGGGGCGATTCCCTATGGGCTCGGGCCGGGCTTTTTACTCGCTTGAAGGCGACTGCAAATCCGAAG
The DNA here is from genome assembly GCA_036555745.1 of Xanthobacteraceae bacterium. GTDB lineage: Bacteria > Pseudomonadota > Alphaproteobacteria > Rhizobiales > Xanthobacteraceae > VAZQ01. Next base: position 2,575 of record DATBKV010000260.1, read on the forward strand.
CCACAGAACAATTCACTGACGAGAGATGATCACCTTGCCGCCGGTTTGCAATGGCCGCTCAAAGCGGGCCTGCGGCGTCGCCGATCGATGCAGATGGCGTCCTCCCTAGCTTATTGGGGATTCTGCTGTTTGATTTTTTCCTGAAGATCCCGGACGAGGCCAGCAACGTCGCGGTCGTTCGGCGCGATGCGCGCGAGCTGCCCGGCGTAGTCGAGCGCAGCGGCAAGCTCGCCGGCATCGCGGTTGAACGTGACGAGGGCGAGGAGGATGTCGCGATCCTGCGGGTGCCTGGCCAAGGCGTCCTTGAGCGCGGCGAGCGCTTCCGCGCCGCGCCCGGCGGAATGGAGCGCGACCGCGTAGACATAGGCGTAGCGCGCGCGCTCCGGCTCGAGCTCGGCCGCTTGCCGCAACTCGGCGATGGCCTCGTCGGTTTGCTTGCGGCGAACGAGCGCAAGCCCGCGCGCATGGTGCAGCCCCGCGTCGCGCGGCGAGGCGTCGAGGGCCGCGCGCAGCGCGCGCTCGCCCTCGTCGTCGCGGCCGAGCTGGCGGTAGAGATCGGCGAGGTTGATCGCCGCCGGCGCAAATTGCCGGCTCAGACGCAGGGCCGCCTTGAACTCGGTCTCGGCCTCCGCCGCGGCGACAAGTCCGCGCCGGGCGTAGAAGGTCCCGAGCGCGGTGCGCGCCTCCGGCCGATCGGCGTTGAGGCGCTGCGCGGCCACGAATTCGGCCGCGGCCTGCTCGAAGCGCTCGCGATCGGCGGCGGGCTGGCGCGCGGTCGGGACCGCGGCGAGCAGCGTCGCGGCGCGGATGCGCACGCCGCGATTGGAGTCGGAGAGGAGCGGCGAGACCAGCGGCCACAGCTGATCGGCCGGCACGCGTTCGAGCATGGCGAGGGCGCCGATGCGCACCATGGGATCGGAGTCGGACAGCCCCGTCCGTGCCAGGCCGATGTTCGCAGGCGATAGGTAGGGCGCAAGCTCGGTCAACGCGCTCGCGCGCGCGAACGCCGGCGCGTTGCCGTCGGCTGCGACCGCGGCAAGCAGCGCCGCGGCGTCGGCGCTTTCGCTCCAGGCCGAGTGGAACGCCTCGGCATAGCGTTGGAACCCCTTTCTCACGGGTCCATGCCATTCCTCGATCGCCGCCGCCGCCCATTGCGGCGACTTGTCGGCGTGGCAGTCGTTGCAGGCATTGGGAGTGCCGAGCTTCACCGAGAGATCCGGACGCGGGACGCGGAAGCTGTGATCGTGCCGGCGATCGACCACCATGTAGGTGCGCACCGGCATGTGGCAGGAGGCGCAGGCGAGCGGCGGAGTTACGGCCGCGTGCCGGTGGTGCGCAACCGCCGCGTACTTGTCGGCGGCGTGGCACTGCAGGCAGACGCCGTCGGCCGCGGCACGCAGCTTGGCGCCATGCGGCTCGTGGCAATCGCTGCAGGTGACGCCGGCCGCGAACATCCTGCTCTGCTTGAACGAGCCGTAGTTGTAGACCTCGTCCCGCATCTGCCCGTCGGCGTGGTAGAGCCCGCGGGCAAGCGGCGAGACCACATGGGTATCGGACAGCCACTGGCCGGGAACCCAATCCTCGGAGAATTCGCCGCTTCGCGCATGGCACAGGCCGCAGGTCTCGACTTCCTTGC
>DATBKV010000261.1:0-12990 GCA_036555745.1 Xanthobacteraceae bacterium
AGACGGCCCTGGAGAGAACGCCTGCGACGATAACGGCGGACTCGGAAGTCCAGAGCTTTGCTCGGAAATGCCCGCGAAATGTGGGCTTTCTCACTACGTCAAATCGAACCAGAGAAATTTCGCGAAGACACACTTGGCGGAGGGAGTGGGATTCGAACCCACGATACGGTTTCCCGTATACACGCTTTCCAAGCGTGCGCCTTAAGCCACTCGGCCATCCCTCCGGGAATGTCACAGCGTCCGCGAATATAGCGGCGCGGCATCGAGTGACAACCCGCGCCGCCGCTGGGTCGGTGGGGCCGTCGCGAGCGCGCAACCTCAATCGACCCAGCGCACGTCGCCGGCTTCGCTGACGTCGTAGCCCGACAGCTCGCTCGCGCGTTCCCGGAACGCTGGGGTACGCACGAACTTGAACAGCCCCTGCAGCGCAGGCCGGAAATAGTCGCGCTGGCGCAGCGCCAGATCGAACCGCTCCCAGGTGAGGGGCACGAAGTCGAGGGCGGCAGCTTGCGCCACCGCGCGCGTCGCAACGCCGCAATCGGCGCGACCGGAGCGCACGGCCTGCGCGATGTCGGGGCCGGTCGGACAGGCCGGCGTCACGATCGCGAGCGCATCGAGCGTCAGCCCGGCGCGCGCCACCAGCGCAAGCAGCAGCAGCTGCGCGCCCGCGCCCTGTGGCCGCAGCGCCAGCCGCGCGCGCTTGGCGGCGATGCCGGTAATGTCGTGCAGCGCGAGCGGATTGCCGGCGGCCACCACCAGCCCCTGCTCCCTGCGCGCGAAGGCGATCACTACGGCATCATGCAAGCCGGGCGCGCCGGCCACGGCTTCGCTGTTGGCACTCTCGTCGTCGCCGTCGAGCCGGTGCAAATGGATCGCGGCTGCCGCGATCTCGCCGCGCGCGAGTCGGTTGAGGCCGGCCTCGCTTCCTTCAGGCAGGGTAGCGAGCTGCGCTCCGCTCTCGCGCAGCGACCATTCCAGCAGAGGATCATGGCTGCCGCCCACGATCGGCGGCGCCGGGGCGCTGGCGAACCCCGGCATGACCAGCCCCGCCGCCAGCCAGCGGTTGAGCGCGGCCTTCGGAAACAGCCACTTGCCCGTCACCTTGGTGCAAGGCACGGCGCCGCCCGCCACTAGCTCATAGAGCTTGCGCTCGGACAGCCGCAGATAGCTGGCAGCTTCCTCGGTGGTCAGCAGGTCCGGCATATGAACCAAAGCGAACAAAGTTGAACGTCTTACGAAAATTGACCATGTCGCGATGAAATGCAACATCCGCATGGGAGGTGGCCCCCCGGTGCCCGACGACGTTTCGGCCCTTCATCTGGTGCTCACCGGCGATCCCGCGCTGCTGGCGATCGTGCAGCTGTCGCTCGCGGTCAGCCTGTCCGCCGCCGGCCTCGCCGCGGTCGCCGGGGTGCCGTTCGGCGCCGGCGTCGCCCTGATTCGCTTTCCCGGCCGCGAGGCCGTGATCGTCATGCTCAATGCGATGATGGGACTGCCGCCGGTGGTGGTCGGGCTCGCGATTTATCTCTTGCTATCGCGCGCGGGACCGCTCGGATCGTGGGGCCTTCTGTTCACGCCGCAGGCGATGATCATCGCGCAGACCGTGCTCATCGCGCCCATCATCGCGGCGCTCACGCGGCAGACCATCGAGGACCTTTGGAGCGAGTACCGCGACGAGCTCATGGCGATGAACGTCGGCCCGCTGCGGCGCATCGCCACTCTGATCTGGGACGGACGCTACAGCCTGGTCACCGCCCTGCTCGCCGGCTTCGGGCGCGCGGCCGCCGAGGTCGGCTCGATCCTCATCGTCGGCGGTAATATCGAAGGCTATACCCGCACCATGACCACCGCGATCGCGCTGGAGACCTCCAAGGGAGACTTACCGCTCGCGGTCGGGCTCGGCCTGGTGCTGATCGCGATCGTCGTCGCAGTCAACGCCATCGCCTGGGGCTTGCGCCAAGCGGCCGAACGATTCGCGGGATGAGCATGCGCGCGCCCGTCACCGATTTGCCGATCCTGCTCGAAGAGGTCAGCGTCGTCGCCGACGGCGTGACCATCCTCGACCGCGTCTCGCTCGCACTCGCGGCCGGACCGCCGACCGTGCTGATCGGCCCGAACGGGGCGGGCAAGACCACGCTCCTTCGCCTCGTCATGGGGCTGGTCACACAGGCGTGCGGTCGCGTGACCTGGGGCAGCCGCGAGCATGCGGCTGGAACGCATCGCGCCATCGTGTTCCAACGCCCGACGATGCTTCGCCGCAGCGCCGGCGGCAACATCCGCTATGCGTTGGCGGCGGCGGGCGTGGCGCGTGCCAAACGCGCGTCCCGCCTCGACGAGCTCGCCACTCTCGTCGGTCTCGCGGGTCTTCGCGAGCGGCCCGCGCGCAAGCTTTCCGGTGGCGAGCAACAACGCCTGGCGCTGGCGCGCGCGCTGGCCAAGCAGCCGGAGATTCTTTTGCTCGACGAGCCAACCGCCAGCCTCGATCCGGCCGCGACCAAAGCGATGGAGGACGTCATCCGCGCGGTCGCCGCGCGCGGGATCAAGGTGGTCATGTCGACCCATGATCTCGGCGAGGCCAAGCGGCTCGCGGGCGAAATCGTGTTCATGCATCGCGGCCGAGTGCTCGAGAGCGGGCCGGCCGCGGCATTCTTCGACGCGCCCAGGAGCGAGGAGGCGCGCCGGTTCATTGCCGGCGAGCTCCTGGTTTGAGTGGATTCGAACTCGCTCACGCAAATCCAGAGGAGACCCCCATGCTGACCCGCCGCACCTTGTTCGTTCTAGCCGCGACCGCCGCGCTGCTCGCCGGCGCGCCAGCGCACGCCGAGGACAAATCGATTGTGGTGGCGTCCACCACCTCGACCCAAGACTCCGGCCTGTTCGGACACATCCTGCCGCTGTTCAAAGCGAAAACCGGCATCGACGTTAAGGTGGTGGCGCAGGGTACCGGCCAAGCGCTCGACACCGGCCGTCGCGGCGATGCCGACGTCGTGTTCGTCCACGCCAAGTCACAGGAGGAGAAATTCCTCGCCGAAGGCGCCGGTGTGAAGCGCTATCCGGTCATGTACAACGACTTCGTCCTGATCGGCCCCAAGAGCGATCCCGCCGGCATCAAGGGCATGACCGACGTGGCCGCGGCGTTGAAGGCGATCAAGGCCAAGGGCGCGCCATTCATCTCGCGCGGCGACCGCTCGGGCACCCATAGCGCCGAGCTCGCGCTCTGGAAGGTCGCCGGCGTCGACATCGGCAAGGACAAGGGTCCCTGGTACAAGGAGATCGGCCAGGGCATGGGCGCGGCGCTCAATACCGCATCGGCCGCCAACGCCTACGTGCTCGCCGACCGCGGCACCTGGCTCTCGTTCAAGAACCGCGGCGATCTCGACATCCTGGTCGCCGGCGACAAGCGCATGTTCAACCAGTACGGCGTCATTCTGGTCAATCCGGAGAAGCATCCGCACGTGAAGAAGGAGCTCGGCCAAGCCTTCATCGACTGGCTGATCTCGCCGGAAGGTCAGAAAGCGATCGCCGACTACAAGATCAATGGGCAGCAACTATTCTTCCCCGACGCCACCGTGCCGGGGGCGTGACGTCGGCGCCCGTCGCTGTCATTGTCGCGGCCAGGTCGCCGAGTGGCGGGCGAGCGCTCGTCAGCGAGTGGACGGCGGCCGCCGGCAAGCCGCCGCGTCGCGGCGCGCATCGCCACCCAGGAGATCTGCAATGAAGATCAGTGCCCGCAACAAGCTCAAGGGCCGGATCGTCGAGGTCAGAAAGGGCGCGACCACCGCGCACGTGAAGCTCGACATCGGTGGTCATCTCATCACCGCTGCGATCACCAACGAATCGGCCGAAGAGCTCAAGCTGGCGCCCGGTCAGACCGCCTATGCCGTGATCAAGGCGAGCGACGTGATGATCGCGATCGACTAGATTCGTCCCCGCATGAGGCTGACCCGCCGCGCATTGCTCGCTCAACTCTCGGCCGCGATCCTGACGCCCTGGCGGGCGCACGCGACCACCGTGACCGACGGCGCTGGACGCGTCGTGCCGGTGCCGGAACGAGTCGGGCGCGTCTTTCCGGCGGGACCGCCAGCCGCGATATTTCTCTATACGCTCGCTCCGGAGCTGCTCATCGGCTGGCCGCGCGCGAACCGCAGCGAGGAGCGCGAATTCCTCCTGCCCGACGCCGGCGCACGGCCAGAGGTGGGCCGCCTCACCGGGCGCGGCAACACCGCCAATCTCGAGGTCGTGCTCGCGCTCAAGCCCGATCTCATCCTCGACGTCGGCAGCGTAAATCCGACCTATGCGTCGCTCGCCGAGCGCGTGCAGCAGCAGACCGGCATCCCCTACGCGCTGCTCGACGGCCGATTCGACGGCATCGCGCGCGGCTACCGCATGCTCGGCGCCCTGATCGGCCGGCGCGAGCAGGGAGAAGTCTTTGCGCGCCATGCCGAAGGCATGATCGATGCGGTCGCCGGGCGGGTAGCGACCATCGCCCCGGAGCGGCGGACGCGCGTCTACTACGCGCGCGGACCGCGCGGGCTCGAGACCGGGCTCGGCGGATCGATCAACGTGGAGACGATCGAGCTGATTGCGCGCAACGTGGCCGGCGGCACCCGCGGCGGCCTCGCCACCGTCTCGATCGAGCAGGTGCTGCTCTGGGACCCCGACGTCATCGTCACCATCGACCGGGATTTCGCGGCCAACGTGCTGAGCGATCCGGCCTGGGCGTCAGTCGCCGCCGTGCGCGCGCGACGCGTGCATCTCTCGCCCAAGCTGCCGTTCGGCTGGGTTGACTTCCCGCCGTCGGTCAACCGGCTGATCGGGCTGTGGTGGCTCGGCAAGATCCTCTATCCCGAGCTCTTCCAGGATGATTTGCGTGCGCTCACGCGCGACTTCTATACGCGCTTTTATCACGTGACGCCCGACGATGCGCAGCTCGACCGCGTGCTTGCGGGACGGGATTGATTTGTCCTATCCAGCGCGGCTTCGTAGGTTGCGTTAGCGTGCCCGCGCAGTTGCGGTCTTGGCTCGTACTTATTCCGCGCGTAATCCAACATCCGCGCTCGAGTGCCTGCATTCATGACCCGCGCCTTCCTTCCCGGCCTCGCCATCGCCTCGGGCGTGCTCGTGCTCGGGCTGATCGTCGCCTTCACGGTCGGGCGCTATCCGGTGACGCTCGCCGAGCTCGTCGAGGTCGTCCTGGCGCGCATCGGCGGGCGGCCGAGCACGGTGCCGGAGGCGGTTGATAACGTCGTGCTGCTGGTGCGCGGGCCGCGAGTCGTCGCTGCCGTGATGGTGGGGACGGCGCTCGCCGTCGCCGGCACCGCCTTCCAGGGGCTGTTCCGCAATCCGCTGGTCTCCCCCGACATCCTGGGCGCCTCGTCGGGGGCGGCGCTCGGCGCCGTGTTCGGCATCTACTTCGCGCTCGGCGTGGTCGCGATCGAGGGCCTCGCTTTCGGCGGCGGGCTGCTTGCGGTCGCTGCCGTCTATCTCATCGGGTCGGTGCTGCGCTCGCGTGATCCGATCCTGGTGCTGGTGCTCACCGGGGTCGTCATCGGCGCGCTGCTCGGCGCCGGCATCGGGCTGGTGAAATATCTCGCCGATCCCTACAACCAGCTTCCGGCCATGACGTTCTGGCTGCTCGGCAGCCTGGCCGCCACCACCGCCTCCGATCTCGTTCCGCTCACGGTGCCGGTTGTGCTCGGCACCGCGGTGCTGGTGGCCCTGCGCTGGCGGTTGAACGTCATGTCGCTGCCGGAGGACGAGGCGCGTTCGCTCGGCATCGCCACTGGTCCGCTCCGTATTGCGATCGTCGCCGCGGCGACGCTGGTCACCTCCGCAAGCGTCGCCACCTCGGGCATCATCGGCTGGGTCGGGCTGGTGGTGCCGCACCTCGCGCGCGCGCTGGTCGGCCCCGACTTCCCGCGCCTCATTCCGACCGCGGCGCTACTCGGCGCCGGCTACCTGCTGGTCATCGATACGCTGGCGCGCACCGCCGCTCCGGTCGAGATCCCGCTCGGCATCCTCACCGCCGTGATCGGTACCCCGTTCTTCATCTGGCTGCTAGCCGGCATGCAGCGGACTTGGTCGTGAGAGCCCCGCCATGACGCTCGCCGGCCGCGACCTCACCATCGGCTACAGCGACCGCGTGGTGGGGCGTGGGCTCGAGCTCGCGCTGGCGCAGGGCGAGGTGCTGGCGCTGCTCGGCCCCAACGGCGGCGGCAAGACCACGTTGCTCAAGACGCTGCTCGGCATTCTTGCGCCGCGCGCCGGCGCGGTGGCGATCGGCAGCCGCGCGCTCGCCACCATCTCGATCCGCGAGCGCGCACGGCTGATCGCCTATGTGCCGCAGGTGCACACCCCCACCTTCGCCTTCACGGTGGAGAGTGTGGTGCTGATGGGACGCACCGCCCACGGCTCGCTGTTCGCGCGCCCTTCGGCGCACGACCGCAAGGTGGCCGCGCGTGCGCTCGAGCAATTCGGCATCGCGCAGCTGGCGCCGCGGCCCTATACCATGATCTCCGGCGGCGAACGCCAGCTGGTGCTGCTGGCGCGCGCGCTGGCGCAGGAGCCGCAGTTCGTCGTGCTCGACGAGCCCACCGCCAGCCTGGACTTCGGCAACCAGGGCAAGGTCATGCGCGAGATGCGCGCCCTCGCTGCCGCCGGCCACGGCGTCCTGTTCACCACCCACGATCCCAACCACGCGCTGCGCGCGGCCGACCGCGCCTATCTCCTGCGCGCAGGCGAGCGCATCGCCGAGGGCCCGGTCGGCGCCGTGCTCACCCGCGAGCGGCTCGAGGAGCTCTATCGTGCGCCGGTGGAGAAGCTCACCGACGCGGCCACCGGCGCCAGCGCGTTCCTGCCGGGGTGAGGCCGGTGTCATGCCCGCGCAGGCGGGCATCCGGCAATCACCGACGCTTCCCTTACAAAGGCCGGCGATTGCCGGATCGCCCGCTTTCGCGAGCGATGACAATTACCTAGATTATGCAAGATGAACGCGCCGAAGGACGACTACATCATCCGCCCCGATCCGCTCGATCCGCGGCTGACCGAGCGCGTCACGGGCGTGGACCAGACCGGTCAGGCGATCGAGACCCGCGTGACAGTCGAGCGCGCGCTCACGATCTTCCTCAATTCCCAGGAGATCGTGACCGCGATGACGATCAACGACTATCCCGAATATCTCGCGCTCGGCTACCTCATCAACCAGCACATGCTGCTGCCCGACGACGTGGTGACGGGCGTCGATTACGACGAGGAGCTGGCGGTGGTGGTGGTGCGCACCAAGCGCAAGACCGATTACGAGAAGAAGCTGAAGAAGAAGGTACAGACCTCGGGGTGCGCCCAGGGCACCGTGTTCGGCGACCTCATGGAGGCGCTCGAGACGGTCACGTTGCCCAAGGCGGAGCTGCGCACCTCCTGGCTCTACGCGCTCACCAACAAGATCAACACCACGCCGTCGCTTTATCTCGAGGCCGGCGCGATCCACGGCTGCGTCCTGGCGCAGGAGGAACGCCCCCTCATCTACATGGAGGACGTCGGCCGCCACAACGCCGTCGACAAGATCGCGGGCTACATGTTCAAGCACCGCGTTCCCGCCCACGACAAGATCTTCTACACCACCGGCCGCCTCACCTCAGAGATGGTGATCAAGACCGTGCGGATGGGGATTCCGATCCTGGTCTCGCGCTCCGGCTTCACCGCCTGGGGCGTCGAACTCGCGCGCAAGGCCAACCTCACGCTGGTCGGCCGCGCGCGCGGCAAGCGCTTCGTCGCGCTCGCCGGCGAGCAGCGCATCGTGTTCGACCAAGATCTGCGCTTCGTGGAAGAGGAGAGTGCGCGGCATCGGCGCAAGGCGGCGGTCCACGATGATTGAGCAATCGAGGCGGAGCTCAGCACGCGTCCCAAGCTTATTCTCTCCCCTTGCGTCGAAGCGAGGGCGGGTGAGGGGCGGAAAAGGCCCCCTCACCAGGCCTCCCCGACTTCGGTTCGCTGCGACGGGCTCGCCACCCTCTCCCGCAAGGGGAGAAGGTAACCGTGCTTGCGGCGGCAAATGACGGTTGCACTACCTCCCCTCGGCGTCGTGCTCGCCGGCGGGCTGGCGCGCCGCATGGGCGGCGGCGACAAGAGTCGCATCCGCATCGGCGGCCAGAGCATTCTCGCGCGGGTGCTGGAACGGCTGCGTCCGCAGTGCAATGCGACCATCATCAATGCCAACGGCGACCCCGCCCGTTTCGCCGATACCGGGCTGCCGGTGGTGGCGGACAGCGTGCCCGATTTCGCCGGCCCGCTGGCCGGCATCCTGGCCGGACTCGATTGGGCGGCGGCGCACGCCCCCGGCGTCGTCGACATCGTGAGCGTGCCGGGCGATTGTCCGTTCCTCCCAGCGGACCTGGTCGCGCGGCTGCGCGCGGCCCGGCGGGCGGCCGGCACTCCGCTCGCCTGCGCGCGCTCGGGGGAATGGCGCCATCCCGTGGTCGGGCTGTGGCCGCTGGCGCTGCGCGGCGATCTGCGCACGGCGCTGCTCGAGGAAAACCTGCACAAGATCGAAGCCTGGACCGCGCGCCACGGCGTCGCCATCGCCGACTGGCCGGCGGCGCCCGTCGACCCGTTCTTCAACGTCAACACGCCCGCGGACGCCGCCGAGGCCGAGCGTCTCGCGGCGCAACAGTGTGACGTTTGAACCCTTGATCTCGTTTGCCTTCGTTTATAATGGGATATGAAACGACCTAATGAAGCGGGAGGAATCGTCCATGCCAACGTTCATTGTCGCATGCATTGTCGCAGGCGTGCTCGCGATTTGCGCGGTGGTGGTGCTCAATCACGTTCAAGAGCCGGTCGACGTCGCATTCGCGACCTCGGCGGTACGCATCTGAACGCGGTCGTGCCGCGGTGCGGCGCGACGGCTAGATTAGCGCGGCACTCGCCGAACGCCCGCCATCTGCGGGCGGCGGGCAAGGACGATGCGTCCTCGCTTATCCCGCGAGCGCCGCGTAGGACAGAAATCCGACGGTCGAGCCCGGCTCGATTGTGGTGGTGTCTTCCGCCAACTCGACCAGCCCGTCGGTCTCGGTGAGCGAGGTGATGATGCCGGCGCCTTCCTGTGCGTGCTTGACGGCGTCGATGGTGCCGTCGGGGCCGCGCGCGAGCTTGACGCGGACATATTCGCGCCGCCCGGCCTTCTTGCGGTAGCCGAAGGCGGCGCGCACGGGTAGCGCGACCAGCGGAGCAGCTTCGGCCCCGGCAAGCCGCAGAAGAAGCGGCCGCACCACGCGCGCGAAGGTGACATAGACCGCCGCCGGATTGCCGGGCAGCCCCACGAAGGCCGCGCTCGCGCCCGCGCGGCCGGCGATCACGCCCATCGCCACCGGCCGGCCGGGCTTGATGGCAACGCGCCAGAACACCAGCCGTCCGACAGCCTCGACCGCGCGCCGCACGTGATCGGCCTCGCCGGTGGACACGCCGCCCGAGGTGACGACGAGGTCATGCTCCGCCGCCGCGGCCGCGATGGCGCGCGCGAGCTCCTCGGGATCGTCCGGCAGGATGCCGAGGTCGGTGGTGGCGGCGCCGTGGCGCTCCAGCAGCCCCGCGAGCAGATAGCGGTTGGCGTCGAACAATGCCGGGGCCGGACGCGCCGTGCCCGGCTCGACGATCTCGTCGCCGGTCGAGAACACGGCGACCCGCACCCGCCGGAACACGTCGAGCGCGGTAAGGCCCAGCGCCGCCGCGAGCGCGACGTGCTGGGCGGCGAGCCGCCGGCCCGCAGGCAGCACGATCGCGCCCGCCCGCACGTCCTCGCCGGCCCGGCGGCGGTTAGCTCCGGGTTTGAGCCCGGGCGGCACGATCACCGCGTCGCGCTCGGCGCGCACATCCTCCTGCATGAACACGGTGTCGGCACCCGCCGGCATCGGCGCCCCGGTGAAGATGCGCACCGCCGCGCCGGTCGCCAACGCGGCCGCCGCGGCGCGGCCCGCGGTCACGCGCTCGACCACGGCGAGGCGCGTCTCGCTCGCACTCTCGAGATCGCCATGGCGCACGGCGTAACCGTCGACCGCGGAATTGTCGAACGGGGGCAGGTCGATCGGCGCCACCACGTCCCGGGCAATCACGCGCCCGATCGCGGCGTTGAGCGCGACGGTCTCGATCTCGGCGACTGGCATCACACGGGTGCGGATGATGCGCTCGACCTCGTCGACCGGCAGCAGCGGGCCCGAGAACGCGAAGCAGTCGTCGGTGAGCTGCGCCATCAGCCGCCCTCCGCCTGCGCTGCCACAGCGGGGAGCGGCGCGGCGTGACGGATCAGGAGGTCGGCAACGCGCTCGACGTCGTCGAGGTCTACCACCGGAACGCGCGCCGACGGCAGAGGCTCGTCCGAGGCGATGGCGACAATGGCGGGATCGTCGGGGTAGAGCAGCGGCTTGCAGATGCCGGCGCGGTGCACCTCGAGCTTGGGATGCGATTCGCGCTTGTAGCCCTCCACCAGCACGAGGTCGACTGGGCTGAGCCGGCGAAGCAGCGCTTCCAGCGTGAGCTCGGCCTCCCCGCGCAATTCGTGCACCAGCGCCCAGCGCTTGGCCGAGCTGACCAGGACCTCGGTTGCACCCGCCATGCGATGGGTGTGGGAGTCTTTGCCGGGCTGATCGACGTCGAAGGCGTGATGGGCGTGCTTGAGTGTTGAGACCTTGAGCCCGCGGGCGACGATGCAGGGTATTACCTTGGCGAGCAGCGTGGTCTTGCCCGAGCCGCTCCAGCCGGCGAGGCCGATGATGCGCATGCCGCCATCATAGCAGGTGGCGCGGGCATGCAAGGGCGCCCGCCTCTTTCCCCTCGCCAAAAGGGAGAGGTAGTTTGCGGCAGCCCTTGCCTGCTTCGGCGCTGTACGTGCAACGGGCTCGGCGCGCTGCCGCGGCGTGAACGGCAGACCCCGATCGCAACCGGACGGCGTCGCGTGCGCGGCTACTCCGCCGCCTGCATCCGTCCCTGTGGCGCCTGCGCGCTCACCTTGCCCTCGGCGATCTCCTTTTCGGCCCAGCGACTATGGTGCTCCTTTGCCCAGTTGACGTCGACGGTGCCGTCCCACATCCCCTCGAAGGCGCCCTCCATGCCGATGGTGCCGATATAGATGTGGGCGATCATGACGGCGACGAACAACAGGGCCACCACGCCATGCACGGCCTGCGCGACCTGCATGTCGGCGATGTTGGTGCCGTAGAACGGGAACATCAGCAGGTAGCCGGTGACCGCGACTGCGGCGCCGCCAAGGACGACGATCCAGTAGATCATCTTCTGGCCGGCATTGAACCGATCAGCGGCCGGATGCTTGTGGCCAACGATGCCGCCGCCTTCCTTGAGCCATTCGACATCCACGCGGTTCGGGATGTTCCAGGCAATCCACATCAGGAAGATCAGGAACACGCCGAGCGTGAACGGGAAGCTTAGATAGTTGTGCGCGTATTTCGCCCATTGCGACCAGGTGGTGAACGCCTCGGGCCCGATCAGCGGCAGCAGCAGCGCCCTGCCGAAGGTGATGTTGAGGCCGGAGATCGCCAGGAGGATGAAACAAGTCGCGGTCATCCAGTGCACCAGGCGCTCGAATATGGAGAACCGCACCAGCACGCGCCCGGACCGTCCCGTCTCCAGGCGAACCATGCCGCGGGTGAGATAGAACACGACCAGCAGGACAAGCATGCCGAGGATCGAAATGGCTCCGATCCAGCGCAGAGTCACCTGATGGAATTGGCGCCAGTCGCGTCCGGCAGGCTGCTCGATGGTGTAGGACCTGGTATCGGGAATCGTTCCCCGCCCTTGGATCCGCCGGAATTCCTGGAGCAGCTGCTCCTCTTTGACCGAGCTCGCGGTCGGGTTGACCGAGGTGTCGGGGTTGCGCACCTGCGCGCTGGCGGGAGCCGCAACGGCGAGGATCACCGCAAGCGCGAGCGCGCCGAAGATGAAACGGACGCGGCTGAGAACCATGAGCATTCCTCCGTGTTGGCCGCCATCCTCCGCGGCAGCGGATGACCCAGCATGCCGGCTCGATTCACCCCCGATCGGTCGGCCAGCTAGCGAACGCCCGCGACGCGGGCATGACACTGAACGGCGGGCGCGCGCGGCGCGCGCCCACCGCTATGACGCGATGGTCTCGCGGTAGGCCGTCTGCCAGCCCCAGGCGCCGGAGCCGTACCCGCGCTTGACCACGCGCTCCTTGTAGATCTGCGCAATGATCTCGCCGTCGCCGGCCAGCAGCGATTTGGTCGAGCACATCTCCGCGCACAGCGGCAGCTTGCCTTCGGACAGGCGGTTGGCGCCGTACTTCTCGTACTCCGCCATCGAGCCATCCGGCTCCGGTCCGCCCGCGCAATAGGTGCACTTGTCCATCTTGCCGCGCGAGCCGAAGTTGCTGACCTTGGGATATTGCGGTGCGCCGAACGGACAGGCGTAGAAGCAATAGCCGCAGCCGATGCAGATGTCCTTCGAGTGCAGCACGACCGCATCCGCGGTCGTGAAGATGGCGCTGGTCGGGCAAACCGCCTGGCAGGGCGCGTCGGTGCAGTGCATGCAGGCCATGGAGACCGAGCGCTCGCCCGGCCTGCCGTCGTTGATGGTGACGACGCGCTCGCGGTAGATCGCAGACACCACGTCGCCGTCGCCGGCGAGCAGCGCTTTTGTCGAGCACATCTCCGCGCACAGCGGCAGCTTGCCTTCAGCCAGACGATTGCGGCCGTACTTCTTGAACTGCACCTCTTCGTTCTTCTCCGGACCGCCGGCGCAGAAGGTGCACTTGTCCATCTTGCCGCGCGTGCCGAAGTTGGAGGCTTGCGGATACTGCGGGGCTCCGAACGGGCAGGCGTAGAAGCAGTAGCCACAGCCGATGCACAGATCCTTGTTGTGCAGCACCACGCCTTCCTCGGTCTGATAGAAGCAGTCGACCGGGCAGACCGCCGCGCACGGCGCGTCCGAGCAGTGCATGCAGGCGACCGAGATCGACCGCTCGCCCGG
>DATBKV010000262.1:0-6162 GCA_036555745.1 Xanthobacteraceae bacterium
GACGCGATCGTCGAGGCGCTGCGCGTAGCCAATGCCAAGATCATCGCGGAAAACGTCGCCAAAGACCCGCTGACCAAGAAAGTCAACGATTCCTACCAGGCGTATATGGAGAAATTCCGGAAGTGGTCGAGCTACAGCGAGGCCGTCTACCACAGCAAGATTCTCAAGGGTTGACGTGACGTCCGCCGAACGGTTGGCCGACGGAATCGACGTCTTCATCGATGCCGTCGGCCGGGTCACCGCCTGGTCGTCCTTCGCGCTCGCCGCCGTCATGGGCGGCAATGTCCTGCTACGCTACGTCTTCCACACCGGCACGGTCTGGTCGCAGGAGCTGGAATGGCACCTGATGGCGCCGATCTGCCTGTTCGGGATGTCCTATGCGCTGCGTCACGGCGAGCACGTGCGCGTCGATGTGCTGTTTGCGGGCTTTCCGCAGCGGCGCAAGCATTTCGTCGAATTCCTGTCGGCGCTGCTGTTGATGGCGATCTCGCTGATCGTGATCTGGCTGTCGATCAGCTACGTCGATCAGTCGTGGTCGATCGGTGAAGGATCCGCCAACCCCGGCGGCATACCGGCCCGTTACATCCTCAAGAGTCTCATCCCGATCGGCTTTGCGCTCATGTTCGTGCAGGCGTTCGGACACGCCATCCGTTTTTGTCTCGCCTGGCGGAGAGCCGCGTAATGCCGCTGAACGAGATTCTCGCGATTCTGATGCTCGTTTCGTTCTTCGTCCTGCTGCTGGCCGGCATTCCCGTTGCCGTCACGCTGGCGACCGCCGGGCTGTTGTTCGGCTACATCGGATTCGGACCGCTGCTGTTCCATCTGCTGCCCAGCCGCATCTACGGCGTGGTGACCAATTACACGCTGATCGCAATGCCGCTGTTCGTCTTCATGGGCGTGATGCTGGAAAAATCGCGGCTGGCGGAAGACTTGATGGAGGTGATCGCCCATGCCGCCGGCAGCCTGCGCGGCGGGCTCGGCATCGGCATCATCGTCGTCGGCGTGCTGATGGGAGCCACCACCGGCATCGTCGGCGCGACGGTGGTGACGCTCGGCCTGCTCACCCTGCCGACCTTGCTACGCCGGAAATACGACAAGGGGCTGGCGTGCGGGATCATCTGCGCATCCGGGACGCTGGGCCAGATTATTCCGCCGAGCCTGATCCTGATCTTGCTCGCCGATATTCTCAACGAGTCGGTCGGCACGCTGTTCGCGGCCGCAATGATCCCGGGACTGATGCTTGCCGGAATCTATGTGTTCTATCTTCTTGGGCTGGGTTTCCTGCGTCCGCAGCTGGTTCCGGCAGTCCCCAAGGAAGAGCGCGCACTGGTCTCGAGCACCGAGCTCGCCGGCAAGCTGCTGCGGGTGGTTCTGCCGCCGCTCGCGCTGGTCGGCGCCGTGCTCGGCTCCATCATCGGAGGGATCGCGGCACCGACCGAGGCTGCTTCCATGGGCGCGTTGGGCGCCATCGTCGTCACCGCCATCGGCGGGCGCATGTCATGGACCGTTCTGCGCGACACTACCTACACTACCACCCGAATCACCGGCATGATGATGTTCATCCTGATGTGCGCGCAGGCGTTCTCGCTCGCTTTCCGCGGCCTGCGGGGTGAAAAGCTGGTTCAGGACTTCTTCGCGTTCCTGCCGGGCGGCACCAGCGGCGCGATCTGGTTCCTGATGCTCATCATCTTCGTTCTCGGATTTTTCATCGAATGGATCGAGATCTCCTACATCGCGGTGCCCCTGTTCCTGCCGATATTCATCGCGGCAAACGTCGACATGGTCTGGCTGGCGACACTGATCTGCGTAAACCTGCAGACGTCGTTCCTGACGCCCCCGTTCGGGTGGGCGCTGTTCTTTCTGCGCGGCGTTGCGCCGCCGGAGGTCAGCACCGGCGACATCTACCGGGGGATCGTGCCGTTCGTGGCCATGCAGCTCGTCGCCCTCGTGCTCTGCTTCCTCTTCCCCCAGCTGGCGCTGTGGCTACCCAAGACGATCGGCTGGTGAACGCGCTGCGCCGCCCGCGCTGAGGAGGCGCGGCGCAGCGCGCCTTAATGCTGCTGTCCACCCATCCCTGGCATGCCCGGCGACATCGCCCCCGGCGTGCCCGCTCCGGCCGGCTCGACCGTGTATTCGATGTCGACCTTGCCGGCCTTCTCGAACTGCAGCGTGCCCTTGATCTTCTGGCCTTTTTCGAGCGGCTGTTTTAGTCCCATCAGCATCACGTGATAGGATCCAGGCTTGAGCTGAACGCTTTCGCCGGGCTTGATCTCGAGCCCGCCTTCCACCGGACGCATCTTGGCGATGCCCTTCTCCATCAGCATCTGGTGGACCTGGAACTTATTGGCCACCGCGACGGATCCGCCGACCAGCCGGTCAGGGGCGGTGCCTTTGTTCTTGATGGTCATGTAGGCGCCAGCGACGGTCGCGCCCTTGGGGGTCGCGCGTGCCCAGGGGTTGTCGATTTCGATGGTGCCGGCGGTGTAGTCCTCGGCGACGGCATAAGCCGTCCAACTCGAGAGCGCGAGAGCGAGAACAAGAACGATGCGCTTCATTGCTTTGCTCCATGGCGAACGGCAACCCGCGGGCGCCGTCATGCGTATGATGAGGTGCGAAGGAATGCAGCTTGTCACGCGCGCGGGGGAGCACGCGCCGAGTTCGCCCGGCTGGTGCGCGGCAACGCTGCCGCGCCGCGGACCGGAACGAGCGGCGGCGCGGAGTGCAATGCGAGGATGATGGCGCTGCCAACATCCGCGGCCGGTAGGGCGGCGGCGCAGCCCGCCATCACGCAGCCGGCGCCAGTCGCACAACAACGCCCGTGATCGAGCGGGCTGTCGGCGCTCGAGCCCGCCCGCGGCCACTTGCTCGCGCAGATTTCGCCCCCGCCCGGTCCACCGATATCGCCGATCAAGGCCGCAGCCGACAGCGCGGGCAGCACCGGATCGAGCGCGAGCACATAAGCGAGTGCCAGCGCAAGGAGTCGGCGGCAGATGCGGTTGGGCATTTTTTCAGTCTACGACCGCCGCGTGGCGGCGTCCATCGCACTCGCAAGGCCGCGCGCGGCGGTTTGCTCAGGCGGAGACCGGATCGCGGCGGCCGAGCTGGCTGTGACGCAGCAGCGATTTCAGCACGTCGGCGCACCCCACCGGCGCGAAGCCGCGCGCGCGATTCTTGTCCCCAATCAGGAACATGATGCGCTGCTGATCAATGAGGCGGCGATAGATCTCGGCCAGCGGCATGGAGGGCAGCCAAGCGCGCTCGAGCGTCCCGCCGAGGCCGCTGATCTCCACGATCGCAAAATCCTCCCCGCGCATAAGCGCATCGATCGAAGCGAAGCGCAGATGGAAGTGTCCGTAGTGGAACTCGCGCATGCTGCAGGCGATCGCGTCGATGCGCGCCTCGAGCTGCGGGGTGATGTGCCGACGACCCTCGCGGCAAAACCCGTCAGCATAAAGAGCCAACGCGAGCACCCGGCCGTGCGGCGCGCCCGGCAGGCGGGCGTAGAGCACGGATGCTTTTTCCGCGTGCGTCGCCAAGCGCTGCAGAACCAGCTTCTCGCCTGGCGGGAAATGACGGAGATAATCGCGTAGCTGCGTCACGTCGTCGATGCGGCAGGCGCTGCACCGACCGACGTCGGCCTTGGCGACCAACGGAAATGTCAGGCCCGCCGCACCCAAAGATTGGCGCACGCGCTCGAGGTCGGCATAGAGCGTGCCGGCGCCGCCGCGCGTCGCGCTCACCCAATCGGCGATCCAGCGCCGCTCGCCGCCGGCGACATCGAGCAGGTAGGCGCTCTTCGATTCGGTCCGCGGCCCGCCGGCGGGATGGCAAGGATTTACCAACGTGGGCAACGTCAGCGACCGGTATCGGATGGCAAAGCAGACCCAGCTCAGGACCAGCGGCAAATAGAACAGCCCGGACGGCATGCGCCGCGCCACGCGGGCGCGACCGCGGGCCGCCGGCTTGCCAAGGCGGCCGGTTGCACAGGCAGCGTTCGCGTCTGATTCGCGTTGGTCCTGGAAGGTGAAGACCTGTCGGCGCAGGAAGCCGACCGCAACCAGGACGCAGAGCAGGAACGGCCAGGTCCACAACCCGGCGCGCTCGTCAAGCGCGTCGCCGAAAAAGACGACGATGCAGAGCATGAGCGGAAGATAGAGCGCCGACACCAACAGGCTTGCCATGGTGAAGCGCGCGAGCGGTACGCGCGTCCAGCCGCAGGCGATGAAGGCGACGAACACGACTCCGGGCACCACCCGGCACAGCGCCATCAGACCGAACAGATTGCGCTTGAGCACGTCGGCGAACCCGCGCACGCGGTCATTGACCGCCAGGCGCGTGAGCCAGGGTACGTAGCGGGCGCCGGCACCGATCCCGTACAAGACGAAGTCGCTCGCAACCATGCCGCCGTAGATGCACAGCACCACCACGCCGATGGGCATGATGTTGTTCACCACGATGTAGCCGCCAAGGACGATGGCGAGGTCCTCATGCGCGAACGGCAGGAACACAAGCGAAAAGAATTGCGCGAGCCACGACGAATCGTGCTCGGAGAAATGCAGCAGGGCTGACAGAGCGTCGCTCATTTGCGGGCTCGGACGTATTCTCCCTTCCGGCGCTTCGATGCCGGAATCATCTGGGGTTGCGCGCACGCACCCCGCCGCCCCTGTTGGCAGCTTTTCTTATTCGGAAGTTCGCATTCCTCTGGAAGACAGGGCGTCGCCCGAGACCCTGTCGTAAATTTTTTATAAACTTAACCGCAAGCGAGAACGCCGGCAAGGAACTTTCGCCTTTCGGAGGCAAATTTTTCGTTCAACCCTGGGGACCTCCTGCCCCTATCGTAAAGATGCAAATCACGGTTGCAGGAGCTACGACGGGTTTCGCTTGAAATCCGCTGTCGGCGCGCCGATAGAGGCCTGCATACGCGGCTCTCAGTATGCAACCCGACACATCTCAAGCTAACGACGACGACGACCAGCGGGTCGTCCCATTCCGGCCTCGGCGCGCGGACGGCTGGCGCCGGACGGCACGCGCGCCGTCGACGCCGCCGGTAGAGGGGCTCGCGAAATACGAAGGCGGAGAGCACGACGACGATTACCGCCACCGCATGGCGGTCAATGTCGCGGCATTACTCTTCACCGTCGTGCTGGCGCTCGCTGGCGTGTGGCTCGCCTTACAGATCGCGCAGATGCGCAAGAATCAGGATTGCGTTCTGTCCGGCCGCCGCAATTGCGCGCCGATCGAGGTCAGCGCTCCCGAGCGTTGAAGCGCCGCCGCGCGTCTATCCGCCGCGATCGAGCGTGACCTGCGTCAGGCCCGAGAAGCCAAGCGCATGCGCCGCCGCGGGCGAGACGTCGATGACCCGTCCGCGCACGAACGGCCCGCGATCGTTGATGGTGACCACCACCGAGCGCCCATTGCGCTTGTTGGTGACTCTTACCTTGCTGCCGAACGGCAGGCTGCGGTGGGCGGCGGTGAGAGCTCCGGGATTTATCTTTTGTCCGCTCGCGGTGCGATTGCCGCTTTCGTAGGCGTAGACCGATGCAACGCCGGTCTGGTCCGCTGCGGATGCCGGCGTGAGATGGAAAGGAACAAACTGGCAGGCCGAGATCGAAGTCAGAAGCAGGATCAATCTACCGTTCACTACGCCCTCCTTTCGTTGCGACACGAGGCCATTTCCTCGGCCGCTTTGAGCGGCCGAGCACTTGCTGCTAATGAGGGCGAAAAAAGGGCAGCGACGCTGTCCTATTTTCCCCCCGCGATCCGTGCCGCAATAATTGCTTGGCCCCCGCCCCGGTTCCGCGCGCAGGCGCGCGGGAACTGCGGGAAACTCGGGAACTCGGGAACTTGAAGCGGTATCGGAAGGTGCGCGCGGCGGGGGGAACGCGATCGCCGTTTCGGGCTGAGCTGACTGCCCCGGACGATGCGGCTCTACTTTGATTCGTTTCAAACAGTGATGCCCGCGACAGGCGCGGGCATCACGCCAATTCCGCCGGCGTTGCCATCGTCAGCGCGGCATGCGGACGCCTTCGTCAATCAGTGCATGCGAGGCAGCGGATCACTTCAACTGGTCCGCCACCTTGGCAACGCCAGCGAGCGCGCATTTCTCGTCGCCCTCCGCGCTCGACCCGCTCACGCCGACCGCGCCGATCGTTTCATTGCCGA
>DATBKV010000263.1:0-15141 GCA_036555745.1 Xanthobacteraceae bacterium
GAGAACCCATCCTTGGCCACGAGCGCCCGCCCTTGGACCCGGGCTCCCATGCCGGCGGTGGCGAAGAAGGTCCTGCTGCTGGTCTGGCCGCTCATGACGCGATCCGGCCGCCGCTGCAGGCGGCATCGATGCAGGCCTCCATCGAGAGCAATGCAGGCTGGTAGCCGTAGCCCCCGATGATGTTGACGAGCTTGGCCGAGTTCGTCGCCAGCCGCTGCCAGCCGTTCGCCTCGGCCATTTCCCGCGCGTAGCTCTGATAGAAGCACATGCCCGCGAGCACGCTCGCTCCGGCGGCCTCGATGCGCGCGGTCAAGCCCAGGCGATCGGCGTCGGGCTTGACCTGCGGGCTCGTCACCACCAGCAGCGGAATGGTCGCGCGCCGGCCGTCGAGCAGGTCCGCGACCTGCGCCATCTCGACGAGGCTCAATTGCGGCGCCGAGAACACCACGAGGTCGACGGCCGCGACCGCCCGGACATAGTCTTGCTGAAACGCGCGGATCTCGGCTGCGCCGATGTCGTGGCTGGGCAAGCTGCGCCCCGGCGGGAGCACGTCGTCGAGCCGCCGCGCCTCGGGCGTGATCCCGGCCAGGTGGAACAGCGCGACCGAGCCGTAGCTGGCGAGCGCGGCGCCGAAATGCTTGAGCTCGTCGGAGCTGGGCACGCGCTCGAGGCCGGTGACGACCGGCACCTGCCAATAGTCCCCGGCCAGTCGCCCGACGATTGCGCCCAACGCACCCCACTCATTGAGCGCGCGCGGGGTGACGCTCGCGTCGACGGTCAGTGTCGCCCGCCGCCGCTCGTCCAAATGATAGCCGTAGCGCGGGGTGCGCCCGGTGAGCCCGGCGCTCAACGCCGACGGACCGCCCTCGAAATTCGAGCGCGCGCCGCAAACACTGTTGCAATAGATCACGACGCCGGTGTCGCCATAGGCGACGTGCTCGCCGCGCACCGGCGGCATGATGGTCTGGTAGTTGATGCAGGTATCGGTCATCAGCACGCCGAGCGCCTCGAATGCGGCGATCACGCGCCGCTCGAGCGCGAGCATCCAGTCCTGCTGCTTGAGCCGATGCGCGGCCGCGAAGTCGGTGCCGCGCGGATCGGTGATGGTTGGAATGCGCACGCGCCGCTGCGCCGGCGGCAGGCCGGCCATGGCTTCGAGCCACTCGACCCCGGCCGCGCCGAGCGACTCGGTGTCGGCCATGATGTGGGCCTGCGACACCGCGACGAAGTCGGCCGCGCCGAGATAGCGCCCGACCTTGATCTGGTGCTCGATCGCCCACCGTCGCGCCGGCCCGAGCTCGCCGGCCCGCATCGCCTGCTCCTCGGCGGTCAACCTCATCTAGCGCGTGTTCCGGGAAACTGGCTGCCCGTTTGCCGATCAGGACTTGCGCAGAACCAAGACGCTGAGGGCATCGCGATCGAGCCAATCGGCATGCGCGCTAGTTGCCGCCGGCGCCGGCGGCCTCGATCAGCGGCGTCCACTTGTCGATCTCGGCGCGCACCAGATGCCCGAGCGCCTGCGGCTTGCGCTGCGCGTCGGGTGGCAGATCGGCGCCGAGCTCGGCCAAGCGCTTGGCCACGGTCTCGTCGCGCATCGCCTTGTCGACCGCCGCATTGACGCGCTCGACCATCGCCTGCGGCGTCGCCTTGGGAAAGAACAGCGCCGTCCAGGCGGTGGTCTGCAGCTCCGGCAGGCCGGCTTCGGTCGATGACGGCACCTCCGGGATGGCCGCCGCCCGCTTGTCCGCGGTCACCACGATCGGCTTCACGCCGCCGGCCCGGATATGCGGCGTGGCCGAGACGACCTGGTCGAACATGAAATCGATCTGTCCGGAGAGAAGATCGTTCACGCTCTGGGACAGGCCGCGGTACGGCACATGCTCGATTTCGGTCTTGGTGAGGTGGGTGAACAGGAGATAAGTGAGATGCGAAATCGAGCCGGTTCCGGCGCTGCCGAAGGTGAGCTTGTGCGGATTGGCCTTGGCATAGGCGATGAAATCCTTGAGCGTATTCGTCGCCAGCGTCTTGCGCACGACCAGCACCATCGGGGTGCTCGCGACCAGCATCACCGGCTCGAAATCCACGCGCGGATCGTAGGACAAGTTCTTGTAGAGCCCGACCGCGGCGGCGTGGGTGCCGAGATTGCCCATCACCAGCGTGTAGCCGTCCGGCGCGGCCTTGGCGACGCGCGCCGCGCCGATCGAGCCGCCGCCGCCGGTCACGTTCTCGATGACGATCTGCTGGCCGAGCGTCTGGCTCATGTGCTGGCCGAGAAGGCGCGCCAGCACGTCGGTCGGCCCGCCCGCGGCGAACGGCACGACGATGGTGATCGGCCGACTCGGATAGGGCTCCTGAGCGCCGGCATCGGCGCCGGCGCCGGTCAGCACAGCAATGGCGACAACAGTCAAAGCCAACACGCGCATTCGCTTCCTCCTCCGGTCAGCCGATCTGCGGGCAACGGACGGCGCGGTCTCGTCGCTGCGCCGTTGCCCGCTTCGACTACTTGAGCTTGATGTCGAGCTCCTTTACCAGACGCCCGTATTTCGCAAAATCGTCGCGGACGAGCCGCGCAAACTGCTCGGCACTGCCGCCAACCGGCTCCTGGGCGGACTGCAGGAAGCTTTCGCGGATCGCCGGCTCGGTGAGAGATTTGTCGATCTCGGAATTCAAGCGAGCGACGATCGCCGCCGGCGTGCCGGCCGGCACGAACACGCCGAGCCACTGATCGAGCACCAGTCCGGCGACGCCCGCCTCCTGATAGGTCGGAACGTCCGGCAGGCTCGGCGAGCGCGTCTGGGTGGATTGCGCCAACAGCCGCAAGGTCCCGGCCCTGTAGTGCGGAATCACCGGGGAGGATCCGAGGGAAGCGATTTTGACGTGGCCGGCGACGAGATCGTTGATGGCCTGGCCGCCGCCGCGATAGGGCACGTGCTCGAGCTTGATGCCGGCGATCTTCGCGAACCACTCCGCCACGAACTGCTGCTGCGAGCCGATGCCCGAGGTCGCAAAGCTCATGCCGGGATGCGCTTTCGCCAGCGCAATCAACTCCGTCAACGAGCTCACGCCGAGGGAGGGATGCACCGCCAGCACCACGGGCTGGCGCGACAGCTGGATGACAGCGACCAAATCCTTCAGCGGATCGAAGCTCACCTTGAACACGTGCGGCGCACTGGACACCTGATCGGGCGCGATGAGGACTGTATAGCCGTCCGCCGCGCTCCTGGCGGCAGCCTCGACCCCGATATTGCCGCTGGCGCCTGACTTGTTCTCGACGACGATTTGCTGCGCGAGCACGTGTGACAGGTGCTCGGCGATCACCCGCGCGCCGACGTCGGTCGACCCGCCCGGCGGAAACGGCACAATGAACCGCACCGGCCGGCTCGGCCAGTCCTGCGCCGCGGCCATGGGGACGGTCAGGACCAGCACCAGCAGCGCGATGATCGCTTGCGGTTTCATTCAAAAATGGCCCTGCGACTTCATTCCGCGGCCGTCCGCCCATCCTATCGGCCGCGGTCCCGCAGGGCTAGCAGACGCGCTGCGACAGAGTATTCTTCCGCGCCGATTCCACCCGCTCACCGCAACCCACCGGCGAGCCGGGGGCAAAGCTCTACGATCCGTCCACGGCGATTTCGAAATCGAGGGGCGGCTGGTAAAACCGCCAAACATCGGGCTTCTGCAATATCAGCCGGTCATGCCGTTCTCCACCTATCTGCCCGAGCACATGGGCTCGATCGCCCTCGCGCCGTCCGGTCCATTTGTCGCGGGGTCCTACGTCGAGCTGGCCTTGACCTACACCGCCGGCACATTCGGCATCGACGATACCGGCATGCTGAAGGTCTCCTGGCGGACGACCTCCGACATGAGCAAGCCGCAGTTCGACAAGCCCGCGGCCGCGAACTTCACCACCGTGGAAGCGAGCAACGGCGCCAAGCTCGAGGTCTGGTTCGACCGGCTCAATATCCGGCCGTACGCCAACACGCTGCTCGTGCGCGTGGGCCGCGGCTATCTGCGCGCCGGCGACAGGCTTACGATCCGTCTCGGCGATCGCCGCCAGGGCTCGCCCGGCTTCCGCCTGCAGACCAACTGCGAGGAGCGGGTCGAGCTCAGGACCTCGGTCGACGCCTTCGCCACCTACGAGTTCACGGAGCTGCCGCGGCAACCGGGCTTTGCGCTGGTGCCGGGCCCGGCGGCGCGGTGGAAGGCGATCTGGCCGTCGCTCGTGCAAGTGGGCGAGCCGTTCCGCGTGGCAATCCTCGCCGAGGACATCTGGGGCAACCCGACCGAGCACGCCGAGCAGCGCCTCACGCTGAAACCGTCGCGACCGATCCGGGGCGTGCCGGCGAGCGTCACCATCAACCGCGGCGATGGTCCGCGCGTGCTCGACAATCTGATCGTCGCGGAGCCCGGCGATGTCGAGCTGCGCCTCGACGGAGAGGACGGCAGCGAGCTCGCCCGCGCCAATCCGCTGCGCGTGGTCGAGGTTGCACAGCCGCGGCGCTACTGGGGCGATCTGCACGGGCAGAGCGGCGAGACCATCGGCATGGGCAGCGCGGAGAGCTATTTCCGCTACGCGCGCGACAAGGCTTTCATCGACATCGTCGGCCACCAGGGCAACGACTTCCAGATCACCGACGCGTTCTGGGCCGAGCTCAACCGGCTCACCGCGGAGTTCGATGCGCCCGGCCGCTTCCTCTGCCTGCCAGGGTACGAATGGTCGGGCAATACCGGCATGGGCGGCGACCGCAACATCTTCTTCCGCCGCGAAGGCCGCCCGATCCGTCGCTCCTCGCACATTTTGGTCCAGGGCCGCACCTCGACCGCGGCGATCCATACCGCGGACGAACTGTTCCGCGCGCTCGACGGCGAGGATGCGGTGGTCATCGCCCACGTCGGCGGGCGCTACGCCGACATCAAGTTCGCTCACGACGGGCGCCTGGAGCGCAGCGTGGAGGTGCACTCGACCTGGGGCACGTTCGAGTGGCTGCTGCACGACGCGTTCGAGCACGGCTACCGGGTCGGGGTGGTCTGCCACAGCGACGACCACAAGGGCCGTCCCGGCGCCACCAGCCCGGGCGCCTCGACCTTCGGCGCGATCGGCGGGCTCACCTGTTATTTCATGCCCGAGCTCACGCGCGACGCCCTGTTCGAGGCGCTGCGTCGGCGCCGACATTACGGCACGACCGGCACGCGAGCGTTCATCGATCTCGCCGCCGCGTTCGATCAGCCCGTCACCGGATTTTCGGAGGACCCGCAGCTTGCACAAGCGGAGGAGTTTGCGGTCCGGCACGCGCTGATGGGCGACATCGTCCGGCCCGGCCGCGTGCCGATGCGGCTTGCGGCCGAGGTCATCGGCACCGCGCCGATCGAGCGCGTCGACGTGCTGCACGGCCCGCGCCTGGTGCGCTCGATCAAGCCCTATGGCGCCGCCGAGCTCGGCCGCCGCGTGCGCGTGCTGTGGCAGGGCGCCGAATATCGCGGCCGCGGCCGCGAGACGCAGTGGCAGGGGAAGTTGCGGCTCGCGGGCAATCGCTGGACGCGCTTTGCGCCGGTCAACTTCCTCAATCCCGAGCGCAAGCCGCTGGAGCTCGCGGCCGGCACGGCCCTCGCGTGGACCTCGGTCACCACCGGCAATCTCGCCGGGATCGATCTGTGGCTGGAGACCGCGGACACCGGCACGCTGGCGATCGAAACCAACGTGGTCGCGGGCGAGGTCGACCTAGCCGCGCTCGCCGAGGAGGCGGTTGCCTTCGAGGGCGGCGGGCTTGGTCGCAAGCTGAGCGTCTACCGCCTGCCCGAGGCCGACTGGAGCCGGCGCGTCAAGCTCGAGCACACGGTCGTATTCCCGGGCGGCGGCGACCTCCCGGTCTATCTGCGCGTGACCCAGGCCGACGGGCATCAGGCCTGGACCAGCCCGATCTATCTGATCGAGTGAGGCGCACGGCGGACGCGATCATCCGGCCTGCATCATGCCGCGTAGACACCTCGACTGACGCACATCACCACGCGCCGCACTGCCGCGATGCTTGTGGAATTCGTCGCGCGAGCGATACAATCGCGGCCGTGCACGGCGCGATCGGCAGTGCGTGATGCTGCTGTTGGCGCTTGACCGCGGAGAACTCAATGGCGCGCGTCGACGGCGAAACGATCACCAAGCAGCGGATGCAATATCGCGGACTGCGCGGCTGGCTCGATGAGGTCGACAAGCTCGGCGAGTTGCGCAAGGTCGACGGCGCTCACTGGGACGTCGAGATGGGCGCGGTCACACACATGCTCACGGAGAAGAGCCGTGGCAGCGCGCCTGCGATCCTATTCGACAACGTGCCCGGCTATCCCGCTGGTTACCGCACGCTGTACGGCCAGCTCTCCTCCGTGCGCCGCATTGCGCTGACGCTCGGCCTTCCGCTCGAATACGACCGCAAAGCCGACGTCGTGCAGAACTATCACGCCCGCATGCAGGATCTGAAGCCGCTGCCGCCGCGCTTCGTGAACGACGGGCCGATCTTCGAGAATGTGGTCGAAGGCGACGACGTCGACGTGCTGAAGTTTCCGGTGCCGCGCCATCACGAGCTCGACAAGGCGCGCTTCATCGGCACCGCCGATTGCGTGATGACGCAGGACCCCGACACCGGCTGGTTCAATCTCGGCGCCTATCGCAGCCAGGTCTACGACGGCCGGACCGTCGGCTGCCAGATCACCGAAGGCAAGCACGGCCGCATCCATCGCGACAAATATTTCGAGCGCGGACAGCCGATGAAGGTCGTGATCCTGTGCGGGCAGGATCCGCTGCTGTTCATGCTGTCATCGAGCCCGCTCCCTGAGATCGGCGAGATGGACATCGCCGGCGGGCTGCGCGGCGCGCCGATCGACGTGGTGCGCGGCCCCTATACCGGCTTCCCGATCCCGGCCGACTGCGAGATCGCGATCGAAGGCGAGACCGTGCCGGGTCAGCTCAGGCCGGAAGGGCCGTTCGGGGAATGGATGGGCTACTACTCCGACGACACGCAGGAGCGGCCCTACGTCAACGTCAAGACCATCCTCCACCGCAACGATCCGATCCTCACCTGCGCGCCCCAGCACAAGCCGGTCGACGAGACCGGGCTGCTCAAAGGCATCGCCGGCGCGGCACAGATCTGGCGCGCGCTCGAGGCCTGCGGCGTCCCCGAGGTGCTCGGCGTCTGGAACCACGAGGCCGGCCCCGCCACCCGCTTCACCGCCATCCAGATCCGCCAGCGCTATCCCGGCCATGCGCGCCAGGCGTTGCACATCGCGGCCTCCTGCCAGGGCGGCGCCTATGCCGGCAAGTGGACGGTGGTGGTCGACGACGACATCGACGCCGGCGATCTCGACCAGGTGCTGTGGGCGATGTGCACCCGCTTCGATCCACTCACCGACATCGACACCATCCAGAAGGCCTGGGCCTCGAAACGCGATCCGCTGTTCCTCCCCGGCAATTTCAACAACCGCATTCTGATCGACGCCTGCATTCCCTACGACAAGAAGCTCAAGGGAACCTTCCCCGTCACCGTCGACGTCAGCACCGACCTGCGCAAGCGGCTGCGCGCGAAATTTCCGCGGCTGTTCGACAAGGTTTCGTAGGATGGGTTGAGAGCCGCGAAACCCGCCGCAACCCGGTCCGATCGATCGGCCAAATGATGGGGAGACCTGAAAGGCGTCATGCACCTGATCCGCTCTTACGCAATTGCAACCGCAGCGCTCGTCGCGGCGCTTGCCGCCCAGTCCGCGCCCGGCGCGGAGATCGAGGACTTCTACAAAGGCAAGACGGTGTCGCTCCTCATCGGCTACAGCGTCGGCGGCGGCTACGATGCCTATGGCCGGCTGCTGGCGCGCCATCTCGGCAAGCACATTCCCGGCAACCCGAGCGTGGTGCCGCAGAACATGACCGGCGCCGGCAGCCTCAAGGCGGCCACCTACCTTTATTCCGTGGCGCCGAAGGACGGCACCGTCATCGGCACGTTCTCGCGCAGCCAGGGTATCGCGCCGCTCCTTGGCAAGGCCGAGTTCGACAGCAGGAACTTCACCTGGCTCGGCAGCGTCACCGACGAGGTGACCCTGTGCGTCACGCGCCACGACGCGCCGGTGAAGACCTTCCAGGAGCTCATGACCACTCCGGCGACCTTCGGTGGCGAGGGCGCCGGCTCCGATCCGAACATCTTCGCGCTGCTCTACCGCAATGTGTTCGGCGCCAAGATCAAGGTCGTGACCGGCTATCCCGGCACCAACGAGATCCAGCTGGCGACCGAGCGCGGCGAGGTCGACGGCCTGTGCGGGCTGTCCTGGAGCACGCTCAAGGGCCGCTATCCGCATTGGCTCACGGGCAACAAGGCCAATGTCCTGGTGCAGGCGGGCATCCGCAAGCAGCCGGAACTGCCAGACGTGCCGTCGGCGAGCGAGCTCGCGAAGACGCCGGAGCAGGCCAAGATTCTCGACCTGATGCTGATCGGACAAGCCATGGCGCGACCGTTCGCGGCCCCGCCGGGAATTCCCCCTGATCGCCGCGCGGCGCTGATCACGGCGTTCGAGCGCACGACCGCGGACCCGGATTTTCTCGCCGAGGCGCAGCGGCTCGACTTCGAAGTCCATCCGGTCGGCGCGGCCAAGCTCGACGCGCTGCTGGCGGACGCCTACGCCACGCCCAAGGACGTCATCGCGAAAGCCGCCAAGGCCGTGTCGGAATAAAGCCGCGAGATGGCCGGATTGATCGGAGCGCGCACGCCTCGCCTCGAGGATGGACCCCTGCTCGTCGGCAAGGGCCGCTTCGTCGACGACATCGCGTTCCCCGACATGTTGCACGCGGCATTCGTGCGCAGCCCGCATCCGCACGCCGCGATCCGCAGCGTCGACGCGCAAAGCGCGCGCGAGCTGCCCGGCGTTCATGCCGTGCTCACGCTCGACGATCTCGCATCGGTGCTCGCCCAGCGGCGGATGCTGCGCCATTCCAATTCCGGCACGCCGCTCGAGCGCTACTGGTCGTTCGCGCTGGCCGACGGCGAAGTGTCCTATGTCGGCGAGGCGGTGGCGCTCGTGCTTGCCGAGGACCGCTATATTGCCGAGGACGCCGCCGCGCAGGTCGCCGTCGACTACGACCTGCTGCCGGCAGTTTCGGACTGCCGCCGCGCGGTCGGCGTGGGCGCGCCGGCTGTCCGGCGCGAGCTCAACAGCAACCTCGCCGCCGCCTACAAGGTCGCCTACGGCGACGTCGAGGCCGCCTTCGGCGCGGCCGCGCACGTGTTCCGGGAGCAGCTCTGGCAGCATCGCGGCGCCGCCCATCCGATCGAAGGCCGCGGCATCGTCGCCGAGTGGCGCGACGACGCCATGGTGGTCTGGGCGTCCACGCAGAAGGCGCATGACCTCTTCCAGTCTCTCACCGCGCTGCTCGATTTCGACGAGAGCCGGCTGCGCGTCGCCACTCCCGACGTCGGCGGCGGCTTCGGCCCCAAGCTTTGCGTCTACCCGGAAGACATCGCGGTGGCGGCCGCCGCCAAGCTTCTTCGCCGCTCGGTCAAATGGGTCGAGGATCGGCGCGAGCACTTCACCAACGCCGCACAGGAGCGCGACCAGTATTGGTCGGTCGAGGTCGCGGTCGGCGCCGACGCCAAGCTGTTGGGCGTGCGCGGCCAACTGATCCACGATCTCGGCGCCTATGCGCTGCAGGACGTCAATATCCCCTACAACTCGGCATCCATGCTGAGCGGGCCCTACCTGCTTCCCGCGCTGTCGATCGATGTCAGCGTGGTCGCGACCAACAAGACGCCGGTCTCCTCGGTACGCGGCGCCGGCTATCCGCAGGCGGCCTTCGCCATGGAGCGGCTGATGGACGGCCTCGCGCGCGAATTGCAGCTCGATCGTGCCGAGCTGCGGGCGCGCAATCTGATCCCAGCAGAGAAGATGCCCTACACCAAGCCGCTGAAGGCGCGCTCGGGCGCGAGCATGCGCTACGACAGCGGCGACTATCCGGCCTGCCAGGCGCAGGTCCTCGCCGCCGCCGGCTGGCAGGATTTTGCACGCCGCCAGGCCATCGCGCGCGAGCGGGGCCGCTACATCGGCATCGGGCTCGCCCACGGCATCAAGGGCACCGGGCGCGGCCCGTTCGAGTCCGGCGTGGTACGGGTCTCGAACACGGGACGCGTGACGGTGCTCACCGGCGCCGCTGCGATCGGCCAGGGCTTGCGCACCGCGCTCGCGCAGATCTGCGCCGGCGAGCTCGGGCTGCGGGCCGAGGACATCGTCGTGGTGCCAGGCGACACCGGCGGCGTATCGCTCGGGCTCGGCGCTTTCGCCAGCCGGCAGACCGTGACCGCCGGATCATCCGTGCTGCTGGCCGCGCGCGCCGTTGCCGACAAGGCCAAGAAGCTCGCGAGTCACGTGCTCGAGGCCGCCGAGCACGATCTCGAGATCGCGGCCGGCGAGGTGCGCGTCGTCGGCGCGCCGCAGCTTTCGGTCAAGCTCGGCGAGCTCGCGCGCATTCTCAAGGGCGCGCCCGGCTACGGCTTTCCTTCCGACATCGATCCCGGTCTCGAAGCCACCGTCAACTGGCGCACCGATGCGCTCGCCTACGCCAATGCCTGCCACGTGGCCGAGGTCGAGGTCGATCCCGGCACCGGCGGCGTCAAGCTCGTCAACTATGTCGCGCTGCAGGACTCCGGAACGCTGATCAATCCGATGCTGGTCGACGGCCAGGTGCGCGGCGCCGTCGCGCATGGCATCGGCAATGCGCTGCTGGAATGGATGGGCTACGATGACAGCGGCCAGCCGGTGACGACCACCTTCGCCGACTATCTGCTGCCTGGTGCCACCGACGTGCCGGCGATCGAGGTGCTCTACAAACAAACGCCCTCGCCGCTCAACCCGCTCGGCGCCAAGGGCGCCGGCGAGGCCAGTACCATTCCCACGGCTGCGGCGGTCATCTCCGCCATCGAGGATGCGTTGCAGCCCTTCGGCGTCCGCATCGCGCAGACGCCGGTCACACCGCAGAAACTGGTCGAGCTCATCGCCGGCGGCGCCAAAGGTTGAAGGTCGAACTCAGATGCGAACCGGTTCCGAATATCTTCGCTCGCTCAACGATGGACGGCAGGTGTTCGTCGATGGCGAGTGCGTCAAGGACGTCACCCGCCACGTCGCCTTTCGCGAGGCGGCGCGCGCGGTCGCGCGGCTCTACGACATCGCGGCGGCGCCGGAAAACCGCGAGCGCATGACCTTCGTCTCGCCCAAGACCGGCCAGCCGGTGCTGCGCGCCTACCAGATCCCGCGCAGCCATGCCGACCTGCGCGCGCGCCGGCTGTTCTCGGAAAGGTGGGCCGAATCGACCTTCGGCCTGATGGGACGCACGCCCGACCACGTCGCCGGCTTCTTCTGCGGCTACGCCGCCACGCCCGCCGTGCTGGCGGCCGGCGGGCAGAAGTTCGCGGACAACGTGGTCGCGTTCTACGAGCACATGCGCGACAACCATCTCTACGCCGCCTACGCGATCGTGCCGCCGCAGATCGACCGCAGCAAGCCGGCGCACAAGCAGAGCGACCCCGCGCTCTACGCCGGCGTGGTCAAGGAGCGTGACGACGGCATCGTCATCTCCGGTGCGCAGCAGCTCGCCACCGGCGGCCCCATCGCGGACCTCATTCATTTGAGCTGCATCCATCCGCTGCAGCCCGGCGACGAGAACTACGCCAACTGCCTGGCGGTTGCGGTCAACGCGCCCGGGGTCAAGCTCTATCCGCGCCGGCCGTTTGCCAGCATCGCCACCAACGCCTTCGACTATCCGCTCTCGAGCCGCTTCGACGAGAGCGACAGCTATGTGGTGTTCGACAACGTGTTCGTGCCGTGGGAGCAGGTGTTCATCTATCGCAACGTCGAGATCTCGCGCGACCAGTGGTGGAAGACGCCCTCGCACCTCTACGGCAACCATCAGGCGCAAGTACGCTACGTCACCAAGCTGCGTTTCATGATCGGCATCGCGCAGCGCATGAACGAGATGACCGGCAACGTCGCCAATCCCGCCGTGCAGATCATGATGGGCGAGCTTGCCGCGCTGGTGTCGGTCTACGAGACCATGCTGCTCGCGCACGAGACCATGGCGCCGATCGACCAGGACGGCGTGCTGTGGCCGTCCAAGACCGCGCTCTACTCCGCGATGGCGCTGCAGTCCGAGCTCAACGGCCGCATGCTCGAGATCATCCGCGAGCTCGCCGGCTCCGCCATGATTACGCTGCCTTCCTCGCTGCATGACTTCGAGAGCGCCGCCACCGCGCCCGACGTCGAGCGCTACATGCGCTCGGCCTCGACCGACGCCAAGCAGCGAGTCGCGCTGATGCGGCTCGCCTGGGACTTCATCGGCTCGGAATTCGGCAGCCGCCACCAGCAGTACGAAAAATTCTACGGCGGCGCCTCGTTCCTGGTGAAGCAGAACGTCTATCGCAACTTCGACTTCAAGCGCGCGACAGCGCTGGTCGACGCCGCGCTCAACCTGCCGCCGCTGGCGCAGGAGTAGGCCGCCAGCGCGCGCGACGCCTTCGACGCTCGCCGAATTGCGAATTACGAAAACGCTGACGCGCGCGGCGTGATCGCATGCCCTGCCCGCACTAACGCCCTTGCGCGCAAGCGCCGTAGGCAGGCCGCGCGAAATGCGCTATGCTTCTCAACGATCTGGGAAGCATTCTGAATTCGCTCTAATCCGCTCGCGCCCGGCGCGCCGGGGCGGTCGGCGGTTCGATGCGCGTCGAAGTAATTGGCGAGAGGAAGCGCATGGCAAAGCTCAACATCAACGGCAGCGTCCGCGAGGTGGAGGTCGAGGCCGACACTCCGCTCCTGTGGGTTATCCGCGAGCAGGTCGGTCTCACCGGCACGAAATACGGCTGCGGCATCGCGCAATGCGGCGCCTGCTCCGTGCACATCAACGACGAGGTGCAACGCTCCTGCTCGATCCGGGTTGGGGACCTGCGCGATACCGACCGGATCGTCACCATCGAGGGCCTCTCTGCGACGAGCTCGCATCCCGTGCAGAAGGCGTGGGGGGCGCTCGACGTGCCGCAGTGCGGCTATTGCCAGTCCGGCCAGATCATGGCCGCGGCGGCGCTGCTCAAGCGCACGCCGAAGCCGAGCGACGACGACATCGACGCGGCGATGACCAACATCTGCCGCTGCGGGACCTATCAGCGCGTGCGCGCCGCCGTGCACATGGCGGCGAGCGAAAGCTCGAAGACCTGAGGAGGCGCACCGTGAACACGATCATCCGCGGCAAGGCCGCGAAGCTCTCTCGCCGCAATTTCGTGATCGGCTCCGCCGCCGCCGGCGGCGGGCTCGCGCTCGGCTTCAACCTGCCCGCCGGCTTCGGTGAGGCCGCGGCGCAGAACGACGCGGCCGGCGGGACCGAGGTCAACATCTGGGTCGCGATCAAGCCCGATGACACCTGCGTGATCCGCATCGCGCGCTCGGAGATGGGACAGGGCACGCTGACCGGGCTCGCCCAGCTCGTCGCCGAGGAGCTCGAATGCGACTGGAGCAAGGTGGCGACCGAGCAGATCACGCCGGGCGCCAACCTCGCCCGCAAACGCGCCTGGGGCGAGATGGGAACCGGCGGCAGCCGCGGCATCCGCATCTCGCAGGATTATGTGCGCCGCGGCGGCGCGGCCGCCCGCATCATGTTGCTGCAGGCGGCGGCCAATGAATGGAACGTGCCGGTCGGCGAGCTCACCGTGGCGAACGGCGTCATCAGCCACGCCGCCTCCGGCCGCTCGGTGAGCTACGGCAAGGTTGCGGCGGCGGCCGCCCGGCTCGAGCCGCCCGATCCCAAGAGCATCAAGCTCAAGGATCCCAAGGATTGGAAGATTGCCGGCAAGCCGCTCAAGCGGCTCGACACCGCCCCCAAGCTCAACGGCAGCAAGGTCTACGCCATCGACGTCAGACTGCCCGGCATGCTGTGCGCCGCGATCAAGGATTGCCCCGTCTTCGGCGGCAAAGTGAAGAGCTACGACGCGGCGAAGGTCGCCGGCATGCCCGGCGTGCGCAAGGTGGTGAAGGTCAAGGACAGCGCGATGGCGGTCGTCGCCGACACCTGGTGGCACGCGAAAACGGCGCTCGAAGCCCTGCCGATCACGTGGGACGAGGGCGCCGGCGCGACGCAATCGGACGCGAGCATCGCCGAGCACCTCAAGGAGGGCCTCACCGCCGCCGCCACCAACGGCTCGCGCCAGAACGGCGACGCGCTCAAAGCCATCGCTACCGCCGCCAAGAAGGTCGAGGCGGTCTACGCCACGCCCTTCCTTGCGCATGCGACCATGGAGCCGATGAACGCCACGGTGCGGCTCTCGGCGGAGAAGGCCGAGGCCTGGGTGCCGAGCCAGAACGTCGAGGCCTCGCTCGCGGCGCTGTCGGAAGGCTCCGGCATGCCGCTCGCGAAATGCGACGTGTATCGCATCGACCTCGGCGGCGGCTTCGGCCGCCGCGGCGGCACGCAGGACTTCCTGCGCCAGGCGGTGGCGATCGCCAAGGAGTTTCCCGAGGTGCCGATCAAGCTGATCTGGAGCCGCGAGGAGGACCAGGCGCACGACTTCTACCGCCCGATCTCGCAGTGCCGCCTGACGGCGGGGCTCGATGCCGAGGGCAATCTCGTCGGGCTGCACGCGCGCGTGTCGGGCCAGTCGATCAACGCCACCTTGAACCAGGGCGCGATCGCCAACGGCATCGACCGGCGCCAGCTGCAGGGGCTGTGGGAGGAGCCCGGCGATGCGCAACTCGGCTACGCCGTGCCCAACCTGCTGATCGAATACGCCATGCGCAACACGCACGTGCCGGTCGGTCCGTGGCGTGGCGTCAACACCAATCCGAACGCGGTCTACATGGAGTGCTTCATCGACGAGGTGGCGCGGGCCGCCGGCAAGGATCCGCTCGCGTTCCGCCGCGCGCTGATGGGGCCGTTCCCCAAGCATCTCGCCGTGCTCGAGGCCGCGGCGGAAAAGGGCGACTGGGGCAAGCCGCTGCTGCCCGGCGTCCATCGCGGCATTGCGCAGTTCATGGGCTACGGCAGCTACTCGGCGGCGGTGGCCGAAGTCTCGGTGAGCGACCGCGGCAAGGTCAAGGTGCATCGCATGGTGCTGGCGCTCAACTGCGGACACGCGGTCAACCCGGGCC
>DATBKV010000264.1:0-48496 GCA_036555745.1 Xanthobacteraceae bacterium
TCGGCAGCGTTCAGCGGCAGGACGCCTTGCATGCGCATACGCCGCCCCTGGGAGACAAAGTCCCACACCGCGGTTGGTTCCGCCACCGCTTTCCGGCCCGGCTGGGGGCGCGGCATTGTGTCCGCCCGCGCACCCTTGCACGCACAGGCAACATGCGCGCCACTATCCACGGCGCGATCGAAATGGGTCAATGCCGCCGTCGCGCTCGCCCACCCTTGCCGCTTGCGACAATTCCGCCGGCGGCGCCGGCGGAACCGGGACGCGCCTGGGCGGTTCACAGCACGTGCGGGATCGAGCGTGAGCGAGGGGGCGATGCCGCCGGCGTGCGCGCCACCCGCCCCATCGCGGCTGCCGGCCGGCAGCGCCCGGACTGAGTCGCGTCAGGCGAAGCTTCGGAGATCCCGCATGGCTGCCAGCGTCGCGACCCCGGGGTCTCGCGTGGTCATCATCGGCGCCGGGTTCGGCGGGCTTGCCGCGGCCAAGGCGCTGGCCAGGGCGCCGTTCGAGGTCACGCTGGTCGACCGCTACAACTATCACCTGTTCCAGCCGTTGCTCTACCAGGTCGCAACCGCCGCGCTGTCGCCGGCCGACATCGCAGGGCCGATCCGAACCGTGTTTCGGCGGCAGCCGAACGTCAGGGTGATCCTGGCGAACGTTTCCGCGATCGACCGCACCCGCAACGAGGTGATCGCCGAGGGACGCCGCATCCCGTTCGACTATCTCGTGGTCGCCACCGGCGCACGGCAGGCGTATTTCGGGCACACCGACTGGGCGCGGTTCGCCCCCGGCCTGAAGACCATCGATGATGCGACCTATCTGCGACGTCGCATCCTGCTCGCGTTCGAAAAGGCCGAGATCGAGCCCGACCCCGACGAGCGCCGGCGGCTGTTGAGCTTCGTCGTGGTCGGCGGCGGCGCCACCGGCGTGGAGCTGGCGGGCGCGATCGCCGAGCTCGCCAAGCGCGCGCTGGCAGCCGACTTCCGTACCATCGATCCGCGCTCGGCGCGTATCGTGCTCATCGAGGCCGGCGCGCGGCTCCTGAGCGAGTTCGACCGGTCGCTGTCGGAGTTCGCGCAACGCGCGCTCACGCAATTGGGCGCCGAGGTTCGTCTGGGGACGCGGGTGACCGGATGCGACGATCACGGAATCTCAATGGGCCAGGAGCGGCTTGAAAGCAGGACCATCATGTGGGCGGCGGGGGTGAAAGCCTCGCCGGCACAGGACTGGCTCGGCGCCGAGCAGGACCGTGCCGGACGGGTCAAGGTCGAGCCGGATCTTTCGCTTTCCGACCATCCGCACATCTTCGTCATCGGAGATACCGCGTCGCGCGCCGGCGCCGACGGCAAGCCGCTGCCGGGCGTGGCCCCGGTTGCCAAGCAGCAAGGGGCCTATGTGGCGCGCGTGATCGCCGCCCGTGCCAAGGGTCGCTCGGTCGCGCCGTTCCGCTACCGCGACTACGGCATGCTGGCCACGATCGGACGCAGCCGCGCGGTGGCGCAGATCGGCCGCATCAAGCTCAGCGGTTTTCCGGCCTGGGTGCTATGGTGCTTCGCGCACATCTATTTTCTCATCGGCTTCAGGAGCCGACTGCTCGTGATGGTGAATTGGGCCTGGAATTTCACCACCTTCCAGCGCGGGGCGCGGCTGATCACCGGAATTGTCGGCACCCAGATAAATGAGGCTGCGTCCGAGACATCGAAGCATGATGCGCGGGAGGTGGCGTGACGCGCACGGCGCGTCGCGCAGCGCTGCTACCGGTCAGCCGGGTGCCGCGCGGGCCCAGCCGGCGGAGGACGGCGGCGGGATACGACCGCACGATTGGGTGCCGATGGGAGGAGGCTGCCATGAACAGGTCGATCGCGCTTGCTGCCGGCGCTGCGGCCGCATCGGGCGCGCGTTGGGCTGCGCAGATGCAAATGTGCGGGGCCGCCGCCCGGCGGGCGGCGCGCCGGGTCCTTCTGGCCGCGGGTCTGGTTGCGCTTCTGCTCGCCTGGCCGCACGGCGGCGGGGCACAGACGCGCCGCTCCGGCGACGTGCAGCGCCTGGAAATGATCGGGTTCACGGTCGCGGACGTGGAACGGGAGGCGAATTTCTTCGAAAACGTCCTGCGCTTCGAGAAGGTCGCCGACTTCCGCGTCGTCGGCGGCGAATACGACACCCTTCAGGGCGTGTTCAACGCCAACATGCGGATCGTGCATCTCAAGCTCGGCGAGCAGATGGTCGAGCTCACCCAGTATGTCTCGCCCCCCACCGGACGACCGATTCCCGTGCCCTCCTACAGCAACGACGGCTGGTTCGAGCACATGGCGGTGGTCGTCGATGATATGGATGCGGCGTATCGGATCCTGCAGCGGAACAACGTCCAGCAGATTTCCGCGCATCCGATCACCATCCCGCCATCCAATGTCGGGGCGGCGGGCATTGAGGCACTCAAGTTCCGCGATCCCGAGGGCCACGATCTCGAGCTCATCCACTTCCCTCCCGGTAAAGGTAGCGCGTATTGGCACAAACCCTCCAACCGGCTGTTTCGCGGGCTCGATCATACCGCGATGACGGTCGGCAGCACGGAGAAGGGCGTAGCGTTCTACCGTGATCTGCTGGGCTTTTCGGTCGGCGGCGTCACCCTCAACACCGGATCGACGCAGGCCGTACTGGACAATCTGTTCAACGACACCTGCCTGGTCACCCCGATGCTGCCGCCCGCCGCGCCGCCCCATATCGAGTTCCTCCAGTACAAGACCCCGCCGGGCGGCCGCCCGATGCCGATCGACACCCGCGCCAACGATCTCTGGCACTGGCAGACGACGCTGGTAACGGACGACATTACGGCGCTCGTCGAGCGGCTGCGCCAGGCAGGCGAGGTGCAATTCATCACGCCCGACGTGGTAGCCATCCCGCGCGAAGCGCAGGCGCAACTCGGCTTCAAGAAAGCCGTGATGGTGCGCGACCCCAACGGCCACGCGCTACGCCTGGTGGAAGAATAGCGGCGCGCGCTCCCCGATTTTCCGGCACACGAGCAAAATCTCCATGACGCCCCAGGATCAAGCGCTCTCTTTCATCGCCAGGCTGTGCCTGGTTCTGATCTTCCCGTTCAGTGCGTTGAACAAGATCTTCGATTATCAGTCCGCAATGGCGCAAGCTGCGCACGGATGGATACCGCTGCCGCCCGCGATCGCGGTGCTGCTGCTGGTGCTCGGCGGCATGCTCGAGATCTTCGGTCCGCTGTGCATCCTGCTCGATTTCTATCGCCGGCAGGCGGCGCTGCTGTTCATCTTCTACGTGATCGCCACCGCGGTGCTGTTCCACAATTTCTGGAGCTTTCCATTCAACGGCGACGCGTGGAACAACAATTTCTGGCCCTTCCTCAAAAACATCGGCCTGGCGGGGGGCTTTCTCTATATCGCCGCGGACGCGCGCATGCAGTCGCTGCGCGGCGCCTTGACTTTGAGACCGCGGTAGGCCGGCCGTGTGCGCGCACCGTTTCGCTGGATCGGCGGGAAGCTGCGCCCGGGCTGCGACATCGTGTCCAGGCGCGGTTGCGCCTCCGTCGCAGCGCGTGGAGGCTTGCGGCGCGGACTGTCTTGCCGGCCGGTGGCGACGAGCGGGCGCTTGCGCGCAAGCGAGGCGAACGCCTGCACGGTGGAACCGGATCGCGCTTCCGCCGCTTCATGGCATGAGAAATGGCGTGAGAATCCAAACCGATCGGAACCGCAGCGAGGCACGTTCATGGCATTGAAGGACAAGGTTGCGATCGTCACCGGCGGCAACAGCGGAATCGGTCAGGCGATTGTTCTCGAGCTCGCCCGGCAGGGCGCCCGCATCGTCATCGACTATCTGTTTCATCCGGAGGCCACCGAGGCGCTCGAGCAGCAGATCGCCAAACTTGGAGACCAGGCCACCGGCGTCAAAGCCGACGTCAGCAGGATCGCCGACCTGCAGAGGATGGTCGATGCCGCGGTCGACAAATTCGGCCGGCTCGACATCATGGTGAACAATGCCGGCATCGAGACGCGCACGTCAGTGCTCGATACCAGCGAGGCTCAGTACGACAAGGTAATGGCCGTCAACCTCAAGAGCGCCTTCTTCGGCACTCAGATCGCGGCCAAACAAATGATCAAGCAGGGCGGCGGCGGCCGCATCATCAACATCACCTCGGTGCACGAAGACTGGCCGATGCCCGGCAATACCGCCTATTGCCTGGCCAAAGGCGGCGTGCGCATGCTCACGCGCACG
Source organism: Xanthobacteraceae bacterium (assembly GCA_036555745.1). Lineage (GTDB taxonomy): Bacteria > Pseudomonadota > Alphaproteobacteria > Rhizobiales > Xanthobacteraceae > VAZQ01. The sequence continues at coordinate 4,234 of DATBKV010000264.1, forward strand.
GCCGGCGTCGAGCTCGCCCGCCACAACATCCTCGTGGTGGGCGTCGGTCCAGGCGCGGTGGCGACTCCGATCAATCTGAGCACGATGGATGATCCCGCCAAGCTCGCGAAATTGGACGCGGCGATCCCGCTCGGGCGCATGGCGCGCCCGCAAGAGATCGCCAGCGTGGTCGGATTCCTCGCGGGCGAGGGCGCGAGCTATCTCACTGCGACCACCGTGTTCGCTGACGGCGGCATCATGCAGGGCAGCGTCGGCCTGTGAAGCGGATGCTGTCGAGATGACCCAAAGCAGCGCCGCGCATTGGCCAATCTTCCCGCGCCCCGGCGCGGCGCTGGCGGTTTGCGCATGCCAGTGGCGCTGATCTCATTTCGGAGGCGCGCGTTTCAGCGCGGTCAGCCATGGACAAACGCTTCGACATCATCATCGTCGGCAGCGGCGCCGGCGGCGGCACGCTCGCCAGGCAGCTCGCGCCGTCCGGCAAGAGCATCCTGATCCTGGAGCGCGGCGACTGGCTCAAGCGCGAGGCGTTGAACTGGGATGCGGCCGCGGTGTTCGAGCGCAACCGCTACGTCTCGCCCGAGACCTGGTATGACCGCGATGGCCGCCCGTTCCAGCCGCAGGTGCACTATTTCGTCGGCGGCGCAACCAAGATGTTCGGCGCCGCGCTTTATCGCCTGCGGGAGCGGGATTTCGGCGAGCTGCGCCATTACGACGGCGTCTCCCCGGCCTGGCCACTCGGCTATGACGAGTTCGAGCCGTATTACGCCAGGGCCGAACAGCTGTACCACGTCCATGGCTTGCGCGGTCGCGACCCGACCGAGCCTCCGGCCAGCGGCCCCTACCCTTGCCCGCCGGTCTCCAACGAGCCGCGCATTCAACAGCTCTACGACGATCTGGCGGCGGCCGGCTACCATCCGTTCCCGGCTCCGTCCGCTGTGATGCTCGACGAGAGCAACATGGCGTACAGCACGTGCATCCGCTGTCAGACCTGCGACGGCTTTCCATGCCTGGTGCACGCCAAGTCGGACGCGGAGGTGGTGGCGGTGCGTCCCGCGCTCGAGTTTCCCAACGTGACGCTGCTGCGCAACGCCAAAGCGGTGAAGCTGGAGACCAATCCGGAGGGCACCGCGGTGGCCGCGGTCATCGCGGAGGTCGAGGGCAAGCGCGACACCCTGCGCGGCGATATCGTCGTGGTGTCATGCGGCGCCGCCAATTCGGCCAGGCTGCTGCTGATGTCGGCCAGCGACAAACATCCCAAGGGGCTCGCCAACGGATCCGATCAGGTGGGGCGCAACTACATGTTCCACAACAGCCAGGCCGTGCTCGCGGTCTCACGCGAGCCGAATCCGACCATGTTCCAGAAGACCCTCGCGCTCAACGACTTCTACTTCGGCATGGAGGGATTCGAGCATCCGATGGGCAACATCCAGATGATCGGCAAGTCGCTGGGCCCGATGTATCGGGGCGAGAAGCCGCTGGAGACCGCGCTGCTGCCGATGGGCCTGCTCGATGATCTCGCCCGCCACGCGGTGGATTTCTGGCTGACGACCGAAGACCTGCCCGATCCCGACAACCGCGTAACCGTCGACGGCTCCGGCAAGCTCACATTGAGCTACACGCCCAACAACCAGGTGCCCAGGCGCAAGCTCTACGACAAGCTCAAATCGATGCTGGGCCATCTCGGCATGCATCCCGACCATCTGATCCCGCGCGACATCTACATGAAGACTGATGTTCCGATCGCCGGCTGCGCCCATCAGGTCGGGACGTGCCGCTTCGGCGACGACGCGAGGACCTCGGTGCTCGACCGCAACTGCAAGGCACATGAGCTCGACAATCTCTATGTCGTCGACGCGAGCTTTTTCGTGAGCATCGGGGCCGTGAACCCGTCGCTCACCGTGATCGCCAATGCCATTCGCGTGGGCGATCACCTGTTGCAGAGGATGACGTGAGCCGCCGGCCGCGCCGATGACGCCCGCGGATGAGCTTTCGGATCGCCGCGCAAGTGCCGCTGGCGGCAGCCGCGGCCTGCGCGCGCCTGTGCCGGCGAACGGTGCCGAGATCGGCCTGGTCTACTTCGCCGCCGTCGTGCAGGGCTTGGCGCTGGTCACCTTCCCCGCGGCCAGCTCGATCTTCACGAGTCCCGACGGGTTCGGCTTCGACAGCACCCGCTATGGAGCGATGTTCGTCCCGCAGGTCGTGCTCGCCATTCTCGCTTCCGGCCTGGCGCCCAAACTGGCGCGGCGCTGGAGCCTGCGCCGGGTGCTGCTGGGGGGATTCGCCGCCAATTTCGCCTCCATGGCGCTGCTCGCCGCAAGTCGGCTGCTGCTGGGCCTGCCCGATAGCGCTTTCGCCGTGCTACTGCTCGCCACCGCGATGCTCGGTCTCGGCTTTGGCGCCACCGTCATGGCGCTCAATACTTATGCCGAGGCGTTCTTTCCGACCCGAACCGATCGGGCGGTTCTGGCGCTCAACGCGCTATTGGGATTGGGCACGGCGCTGGCGCCGGTGCTGGTCGCAACCGTCGTCGCGCTGGGCGCCTGGTGGCTGCTGCCGGCGGTGATGGCGGGCATCCTCGTGGTGCTCATGGTGTTCGCCGCGGCCGAGCCGCTCACCGCTTCGACGACGGCGGGCGCTGGCGCCGCGACGCAGATCGGCTGGCGCGACCTGCCGCGCCGGTTCTGGCTCTACGCCGCGGCCGTGTTTCTTTACGGAACGCTCGAGACGCTGAATGGCAATTGGGTGATCTTCTATCTCCAGGGCGAGCGGGGCATCTCGGCGCGGGGCGCTTCCTTCGCGCTGGCCGCGTTCTGGGTGATGGTGACGGTGGGACGCGTGCTCATCGCCGCGGTCTCCCGCTATGTGCCGGCACGATGGATTTATGCGGCGCTGCCAGTCCTGCTGCTGGTCGTGTTCCAGCTCGCCGCCCACGTGCAGGACGAGGACACGGCGATCGTGGTATTTGGAATCGCCGGACTCGCGTGCTCGGGATTCTTGCCGCTGAGCATCAGCTTCGGCGGCGACGAGTTTCCAGCGCTTTCGGCGGTGATGGCGGGTGGACTCATCGCGTTCTATCAGCTCGGTTATGGCGCCGCCGCGTTCGGAATCGGACCGCTGCACGGGTTGCTCGGCCTGCCGCTGTCCACGATCTTCGCCGCCGGCAGCATCGTGGCGGCGCCGCTCGCGGTGGTCGCAGCACTCGTAATTCGGCGCCCGCGCGCGACCCGCTAGAACTATCCCGATTGGGATCGAATCGGGATGCGCTCGCTTTATTTTGCGCATGTCCTTGTCGGAAAAAACCGGTGCGCACTCCGGGGCGGCCCGATGCTCAGATGCCGTATGCCAGCGCGCCGAGCATGAGCACGGCCTCGCCGGCCGCGACTCCCGCGAGCACGGATCGGCGCAGCACCAGGAAGGCCAGGAATCCGCACGCGATCGCGCCGAGGCGCAGCCCCGGCGGCAGGCTCGCCAACGCTCCCGGAGGAAAGGCGACGATCTTGGCGATCACGCCCGCGAGCACGGCGACCGCGACGCTACGCGCCCACATGAAAAACTCGGACTCCTCGTCGATCCCGCGCACCACGAGGAGACCGAGCATGCGCCAGATCTCGTTGGGAAGAAATCCGACCAGCAGCAGCAGCGCGTAGGCGTGCAGCTCACTCATGCGCGCCTCGCGCGCAAACGGCCGACCGCGTAGGCCAGCGACCCGCCCGCAAGTCCCGTCCACAACAGATCAAGCTCCAGATGCCAGGCCGCGAACAGCGGCCCGAGCAGGAGACCGAGCGCGAGCGCCAGCCAATCCGAGAGCAGGCGGCAGTTGCGGGTGGTCGAGATCAGAAACGACATCGGCGTGAGGAACAGCAGGCCCGCGGTCAGCACCGGCGGCAGCGAGCCCGCCAGATAGTAGCCGAGGGCACCGCCGATCTGCGCCGCCACCATGAAGCCGAGCCCGAGCCCGTTGGCAAACGGGATCCGCGTTGCGCGCGGCCAGGTCGGCAGATGGCGCAGCGCCTCGATCCACATGCTCACCGCGGTGAGATGGGCGGGCAGCACGAGCGCGCGACCGGAGCTGCGTGGCCCCTTGAGCAGAGGCAGCAGCGAGATGACCATGGGCAACAGCCGCGCGCTGCTCAGGCCGACGGCCAGCGCGGTCTCGAGCGCGGTCGCGCCCGCGCCGAGCGCCGAGATCAGGATCACCTGCGCCGGCCCCGCCCAGACCAGCGCGGTCGAGGCCGCCACCCACCACAGGCTGAACCCGAAATCGTGCGCCAGCGCCGCGATACCGACATAGGTTCCGATCAGCACATAGGCGAGCACCGATTGCCATGCGGCCTGAAAGCCGGCGAGGAAGGCGGCGGTCGCTGAAGGTTGCGGTGGGTCGGCGGGCGCGGACAGCATGGGCTTGCCAAAACCCTGTCCCACGGCGATGCCGCCGGCGCAATCGCGCTTTGCTCAGGGCAGCTCCGCCGCGCGGTGACCCGCATCATCCAGAGCTATCCGCTCAACCGAGCGCCGCACCGCCTCGTTGCGACCGCGCGGGATGACGCGGCTGAGGAACGCGCCACGGATGACGCCGACTTGGAACGGCGATCAGGCGCGCGCGGCGGCGAGCGCACGACCCACCGCGCCGGCCAACATGAGAACGGACACCACCGCGACCCAAGCGAGCGCCAGCCATCCGCTCAGCGGGCCGAAATACCGCAGCAGCGCGAAGGCAGCGCAGACCAAGCCGGCCCAGGCGAACCAGGTGGGAAACAACCGGGTGCGCAGCGCAACCACCGACGTAGCGCCGATCAGCGCCGCCATGCCGACGAAGCAGAAGCGATACATCCAGCCGGCGAGCGCGTAGGACAGCAGGCCAAGCTGCGCGTCCGGGCGGAAATTCGTGAAGCGGGCCTGCGCCGCAGGGTGCACGATTTCGACCGCGGCCCCCGCCAGCATCAGCACCACGAACAGCAGCCCGCCGGTCAGCGCGACCGAGGAGAAGCCGTACCCGACGCGCTCGACGTCCTGCAGCACGCTGTGCAGGACGCCGAGGAACCAGATGAAGAAAAAGCCGGCGAAGACCAGCACCACCCCGTTGAGGGTCAGGATCTCGTCGCGCCGCGTGGTGAAATGGTCGAGCACCTGCTGCACGCTCGACGTGAAGCCAGGCGAGTCCGGAGGCGAAAGATAGGAGGGGATGAATAGGATCACGAACAACAGGCCGCTGATGCCGCCGAGCCGCAGGATGTGGGTGTCGCTCATTTTCCTCCCCCGCTTCCGCTGCTGAATCGCGATCTTACATTCCCCTCGCGTCGCGAATCAACGCGCGCGGCGCGGCTCGTGGCAAGCGCAAAGAACCGCGGGGCGCCTTGGCGAAGGGGAAGTTGATCCGGGGCAAGCAGGACGTTGGCCACCACTCGCCTGTGTACACCAGCGTGCTGCCGATAACAGGCGGAGCGATGGCAGTCGCTGGAGCGCGGCAGATTACGCAAGCGGATGCGGGCGCGCAGGCGGAACCGCCTCGCTGGCAGGAGCCGGGGACGGGCTCTGATCCGCGGCTGCCGCGGAGGGTTCAGACCTTGACGAGCGGCACCTTCGGCACCGAGCCGCGTGGGGACGGCGGACCGCCTCTGGGGCCCGACGGCTTGCGCCGCGGACTTCGGCGCTTGGGCTTGACGTCGGGGATCTTATCCGGCTTGGGCGTGACCGGGCCGTCGAGATACTCGAAACCGAGTTTCTCCACGCCGATTTCGTCCTTCACGGTGATGACGCGCACGTGGCCGCCGGACTTGAGCTTGCCGAACAGGACCTCGTCGGCGAGCGTCTTCTTGATGTGCTCCTGGATCAGCCGCGCCATCGGGCGCGCTCCCATCTGCTCGTCATAGCCGTGCTCGATCAGCCACTTGGTGGCCTCTTCCGAGAGCTCGATGGTGACGTCGCGGTCGCCGAGCTGCGCCTCGAGCTGCAGCACGAATTTTTCCACCACTTTGGCGATGATCTCGGGCGTGAGATGCGCGAAGGTGATGATGGCGTCCAGCCGATTGCGGAATTCCGGAGCGAACAGCCGGTTGATCGCCTCGAGGTCGTCGCCCTCGCGCTTGATGCGCGTGAAGCCGTAGGCTTGGCGTGCGAGATCGGCTGCCCCGGCATTGGTGGTCATGATCAGGATAACGTTGCGGAAGTCGACCTGCTTGCCGTTGTGATCGGTGAGCTTGCCGTGATCCATGATCTGCAGCAGCACGTTGAACAGATCCGGATGCGCCTTCTCGATCTCGTCGAGCAGCAGGACGCAATGCGGGTGCTGGTCGACGCCGTCGGTGAGCAGCCCGCCCTGGTCGAACCCGACATAGCCGGGCGGGGCGCCGATCAGGCGGGAGACGGTGTGCCGCTCCATGTATTCCGACATGTCGAAGCGGATCATCTCCACCCCGAGCGCGGTCGAGAGCTGCTTGGCCACTTCGGTCTTGCCCACCCCGGTCGGACCGGAGAACAGGTAGCAGCCGATCGGCTTCTCCGGCTCGCGCAGGCCCGCGCGCGCGAGCTTGATCGATGCGGCGAGCGCGGCAATCGCCTTGTCCTGGCCGTACACCACCTGCTTCAGAGTCTGGTCGAGATGCTGCAGCACCACCGCATCGTCCTTCGACACGGTCTTGGGCGGGATCCGCGCCATGGTTGCGATCGTGGTCTCGATCTCCTTGAGGCCGATCGTCTTCTTGCGCCGGCTCTCCGGCAGCAGCATCTGCGCCGCGCCGGATTCGTCGATCACGTCGATCGCCTTGTCCGGAAGCTTGCGGTCGTGGATGTAGCGCGCGGACAGCTCGACCGCCGCCTTGATCGCCTCGCTGGTGTATTTGAGCTTGTGATAATCCTCGAAATAGGGCTTGAGGCCCTTGAGGATCTCGATCGCGTCGGGAACCGTCGGCTCGTTGACGTCGATCTTCTGAAACCGGCGCACGAGCGCGCGATCCTTCTCGAAGTATTGCCGGTATTCCTTGTAGGTGGTCGAGCCGATACAGCGCAGCGTGCCCGAGGCGAGCGCGGGCTTGAGCAGGTTGGAGGCATCCATCGCCCCGCCCGAGGTGGCGCCGGCGCCGATTACGGTGTGGATCTCGTCGATGAACATGATCGCGCCGGGATAGGCCTCGAGCTCCTTGATGACCTGCTTGAGGCGCTCCTCGAAATCGCCGCGATAGCGCGTGCCCGCGAGCAGCGTGCCCATGTCGAGCGAGAACACGGTCGCGTTCTTGAGTACGTCCGGCACCTCGCCATGCACGATGCGGCGGGCGAGCCCCTCGGCGATCGCAGTCTTGCCGACGCCGGCGTCACCGACGAACAGCGGGTTGTTCTTCTGCCGCCGGCACAGCACCTGGATAGTGCGGTTGATCTCGGCCTCGCGTCCAATCAGCGGATCGATGCGGCCTTCGCGCGCCTTGCGATTGAGATTGATGCAATAGGCCTCGAGCGCGTCGCCCTTCTTCTTCGACTCGTCGCCGGTCTTGGAGTCGGTCTCCTCCTCGGCGCCGCGCACCGGCCGCGCTTCTGACATCCCCGGCCGCTTGGCGATGCCGTGACTGATGTAGTTCACGGCGTCGTAGCGAGTCATGTCCTGCTCCTGCAGGAAATAGGCGGCATGGCTCTCGCGCTCGGCGAAGATGGCCACCAGCACATTGGCGCCGGTGACCTCCTCCCGTCCCGAGGACTGCACATGGATGACGGCGCGCTGGATGACGCGCTGGAACCCGGCGGTCGGCTTGGAATCGTCGTTGCCGTCGCTCACCAGGTTTTCGAGCTCGCTTTCGAGATAGGCTGTGAGGCTGCGCCGCAGCTTGTCGAGATCGACGTTGCACGCCCGCATGACGGCGGCCGCGTCCTGATCGTCGATCAGCGCAAGCAGGAGGTGTTCGAGCGTGGCGTATTCGTGATGGCGCTCGTTGGCGAGCGCCAGCGCGCGGTGGAGGGACTGTTCGAGATTGCGCGAAAACGTCGGCATGTCAGGTCTCGTGTCAACGCGTTATATAGCCCCGGCGTTCCCGCTTTTCCATCTTCGGTCACTTCTTCTCCATCACGCACTGGAGCGGATGCTGGTGTTTGCGGGCAAAATCCATGACTTGCGTCACCTTGGTCTCGGCCACCTCGTAGGTATAAACCCCGCACTCGCCGATCCCGTGCTGGTGCACATGCATCATGATTCGATGGGCGGTTTCGTGGTCCTTGTTGAAGAACCGCTCGAGCACGTGCACCACGAACTCCATCGGCGTGTAGTCGTCGTTGAGCAGCAGCACCCGGTAAAGGCTGGGCCGCTTGGTGCGCGGCCGGGTCTTGGTGATGACCGCGGTCCCGGGCGCCCCCGGTCCGCGACGCTTGTTATTGTCCCCATTGGCAAGGCGTGGCGCGGGCGGCCTGCCCGCGGCGCTTGCATTCGGTTCGGTCGGCCTTCGATTCATGGTCACTTCGGGCATCAGCGCTGGTGAGGAGAGAAACGCGCCCCCCTACATCATACGGATGGTGCCGCTCTGGTTCCAGATCGTCGTTTTTCTCCCGACTGGCGCGTGTGCGGACCCGCGCTCAGCAAATTACAGCAGACCGCGTGCCGACCGCCCGCGCCTGGAAAGATTGCGACGCATTGCGGACAATTCGCGGCAAGGCGGCGGAAAATTGCGGATTCGCCCCGCGACGCCTGATCGCAGCGATCGACAACGACTTTCTTTGAAAGGATTTCCCCAAGCCGCGGGGCTGTGCGATCTGCCCGCCGTCGCCCGCGCCATTGCCAGGCGCAGCGCGGTTGCCGACCCAGCGCCCGTAGCGAGCCGCCGAGGGCCTGACAGCGCCGCCGAAGCGATCGGGGTGAGCTCTCGCGGGACTAGCAGTGTGAAAGAAATTGCGCCCACGGCCGCGCGGGCGGAGCTCGAAACCCGGCCCTGCCGCAGGCCGGGCCGCTGTGGCGCCGCCTCGCGGGCGCGTTCACTTCATTCCGGCGGACTTGCCGAATTGATTTTCGAACGGCTTATACGCTTCCTTGGCAAGATCGGCGTAGAGATCTCCCAGTCTAGTCGCCTGCGCGACAAAACCCTCGTAGGCGCTCTTGGCGTAGTCGCTCTGCACCTCGATTGCCTTGTCGAGTGACTTTGCGCCGATCAGTTTCTCGGTCGCAGCGCTTCCCTGTTCGAACAGCTTTTTCGAGTAGTCCGCCATCTCGAGCGCGATCGCCTGCATGCTCTTCGAAAGCGCGCCGAACGATTTCATCGCCGCGTCCATCTGATCCTTTCCTAACTGCTGCATTTCATCGATGCCCTTGACCATTGTTGCAACCTCCGGCGGCCCCGCCGATTTCGTGTGGATTTGCCCGCGTGTCGCGGGTCGGCAGAAATATATTGCATTGCACAAAAACGTCAAGGGATATTTTGCATTGCAGCATAAAGGGGGCCACATACCGCGCTTAACGGTTCCGCAAGCGCCGTCGGTTTAGGCTGCGCACTCGTGCCGCAGGCAAGTGGCGGCGGGAATTGAGCCGCCTGCAGGGGGCGAGACGCGCAACGACGCCAGAAAAGGCCGGGAAAACTTCAGAAAACCGCCCTTTTTGCCTCGTCCAATACCGCAACCTCGGCACGACAGGGGTGTCGGCGCACCGCACGGCGCGCGCAGGGGAACGAGGGACGGGGGGAATACCATGCTGCGGATCCGGACCGGAGCCCGTGATGGGCTTCGTTGGGGCGTGTTCGGTTTTGTCGCCGCTGTTGTCTCCATATCAAGCCATCCAGTCCAAGCCGCGCCTTACGCGGACATTGTCGTCGACGCCAATTCCGGCGTGGTCCTGCACTCGACCAATCCGGACGCGGAACGCCATCCCGCCTCGCTGACCAAGATCATGACGCTCTATCTGCTGTTCGAGCAGCTCGAGGCCGGCAAACTCAAGCTCGACACTCCGCTCAAGGTTTCCTCCGAAGCGGCCGGGCAAGATCCAACCAAGCTCGGGCTCAAGCCGGGAAGCACGCTGGCGGTGGAGGACGCGATCAAGGGCATGGTCACGCGCTCGGCCAACGACGCCGCGGTCGTGGTGGCGGAGGCGATCGCCGGCGACGAAGCGGAGTTCGCCAAGCTGATGACACGCAAGGCGCACGCGCTCGGCATGAGCCGCACCGTCTACAAGAACGCCTCCGGCCTGCCGAGCGATGCCCAGGTGACCACCGCGCGCGACCAATCCGTGCTCGGCCGCGCCATTCAGGAACGCTTCCCGCGCTACTATAAATACTTCTCCATCCGCTCCTTCACCTTCCGCGGCCAGTCGATCGCCAACCACAATCATCTGCTCGGCAAGGTCGACGGCGTCGACGGCATCAAGACCGGCTACACCAACGCCTCGGGGTTCAACCTGGTGACCTCGGTCCATCGCGGCAACCGCTATGTCGTGGCCGTGGTCATGGGCGGAAGCAGCGGCGCCAGCCGCGACGCGCGCATGCGCGAGCTCATCAGCGAGAAGATCGCACAGGCGTCGGTCAAGCGGACCGCGCCGGTGATCGCCGAGGCGGCCGTGCCGCAGCTCAAAACCGAGCCGAAGGTGGCGGCGAAGGCCGAGCCCAAGCCGGAGCCGAAGGTCGCGGCCAAGGCCGAGTCCGAGCCCGAGTCGAAACCCGACGTCAAGAGCGCGGCCAAGGCTAAGCCGCGCTATGCCGTCGCCAGCGCGACCAGCATCCCGGTGCGCTTCACCGCCGCGCGAGCCGAGCCGGCGGTCGCGCGCACGGAGGCGAGCGCAGCGTCGGCGGCGGGCGGCCCCATGATCGGCTCGACCGAGCCGATCCATCCCGTCCTGGTCAAGACGCTTACGGTCAGGGCGGGCGCACAGGCCACCGCGCGCGCGCCGCTGCACCTGCCGGCGTTGCCGGCTGCGGAGGCTCAGCCGGTCCTGGTCGCCGCCGCCGTTCAGCCGTCGGTAGCCATCGCAGCAGAGCAGCCGGAGCCGACGGCGCCCGCCACTGTGGCTCCCGCCGCAAGGCCTCAGCCTGCCGCCCCGAAGCCTGCCGCGGCCGTATCGGTGCAGCCCGCGCCCGCGGCGCCGGCAGTCCCTGCGATGGTTGCCGTGAAGGAGGAACGGGCACCGTCCCCTGCCCCATCCGCCGCCGTCGCCCCTGCCGCCGTCACCGCGGCGGCGCAGCCCGCGCCGGCGCCCGCGCACGCCGAGCCTGCGGCCAAGCCGCAGCACCACAGCGGCTGGATCATCCAGGTCGGCGCCTATCCGGCCGAGCACGAGGCCCAGCAACGCCTTGCCAAGGTCAAGTCGAAGGCCTCGAAAATGCTCGCCAGCGCGGAGGCCTTCACCGAAACCGTCGAGAAGGGCGGCACCACCTTCTATCGCGCGCGCTTCGCCGGGCTCGACAAGGACAAGGCGGAAGCCGCCTGCAAATATCTCAAGAAGAACGACGTCGAATGCGTCACCATCAAGAACTGACGTCGCGCGCCGACAGACAGACCGCGTCGAACCGGAGCCGCCATGATGCGTGGAGCTAAGGAGCTCAGCGATGCCGGCGCAGAAGCACCTCTTTGGCTTCGTTCACGCGGGCGGCGAGATATGTCGACCCCCCTTGGTCGGGGTGCAGTTTCTTCATGAGCCCGCGGTGGGCGCGACCGATCTCGTCCGCGCTCGCCCCCGGCTGCACGCCAAGAATCTGATAGGCCTCCTCCTCCGTCATTTTGCCGCTGGCCCGGCGCGGCCCCGCTGCCGCATCCGCTTGCGCGTCCTCACGCCAGCGGGGTTCCCGGCGGTCAAGATACGCCGCCAGTAGCGTGCGGCTTTCGGCATCCATCTCGCCGAGCAAGGCGGTAAGCGTGGCGACATCGAGTGCGTCGAGCGCCGAACCCGCGTGCCGCCCCGCCAGAAGGCGGCCATGCATCGCGCCGCTGTCGTGATCGAGCTCCATCTCGAGGAAGGCGGAGCGCACCTGTGATACCTGGCCGGCACTCTTGCGTGTGCGCGCCCCGATGCCCGGCAGGCTCCATGGCAGCCAGCCGAGCAATCCCAGCCCGGTCAGACCGAGCGGAACGGCGATATCGAGCCGGCCGCGCAGGCCAAGCACACCGGCCACCGCGAGTGCCCCCAGGCCGCCGCCGGTCTTGAGCACCACCGCGGCGACTTGCGGGTTGACCTTGGTGAAGGCGTTGAGCGCCCACAAGGCCAGCGCCAGGATCACCAGGCCGAAGAGGACGGTGGCCATCAGGATCTCATCTGCGCCAGCAGTTTGACCGCGCCCTGCTCGCGCCGGGCGCACAGATCCGCGAGCGCGCGCATGCCGCCGGCGGCATAGGCTGCGGCCGCGCGCAACAGCTCGGCAAGCTGGTGCGCCGCGCCGGGATCGAAGCGGCAATAGGCGCCGCGCGTGAGCCGCGCAATCTCGCGAAAGGCCTGCTCGGTAACCGGGTCGTCGCCCTCCTGGAACATGAAGGCCGGCAGCGCGAGCAGCCCGAGCTCGCCGGCCGCATGGCAGAGATCGTCGAGCTTCTCCTCCATGGCATCACCGACGAAGACGAGCGCCTGCACGCGCGTGGCCCGGCTCTCGCGCTTGGCATGGGCGATGATCTTGGCGATCTGGGTGTGGCCGCCGCGGCAGTCGATTCGCTCCATCAAGGCGGCGAGCCGGTCGGCCTGCGACACCCAGCGCGAGGCGCGGCATTCCCCGAGCCCACGATAATAGACGAGCTGCACGTCCAGCCCGCCGATCGCAGCGGCCTCCCGAAACATGTCGGCCTGCAGACGGCAGGCCGTGTCCCACGTCGGTTGCCGGCTCATGGTGGCGTCGAGTGCGAAGATCAGTCGTCCGCGTCGCGCGGCTTCGGGAGACGGCGCAAGGCCTTTGACCTTGGCCAGGAAAGCGTCGATCTCGGCGCGGGTGGATGGCGCCGCCGGGGCGCGCTCGCGCCCCGGTGCCGGTCCCTGCTTATGATCGTCCGCCATCGGTCTTGGCCACCCTCAGCGGGCCGCAACCCGCCCGCGACATAAGGTGGCCATGTCTCGCGCTCCGCGCAATGCCTGCACTTGACGGGGCGCTGCCGGCGCCGCCGTGCGTGGTCTCGCCAAGCGCGCTTTGCTAACTTGCGCTGCGTCCGCGTCTCTCGATGAATGTCCGCCCCATGGCCCCCCGAGTCGTGCGCACGATGCCGGCATTGCGCGGTGCCGTCCTGCGATGGCGCACGGCAGGCGAGCGGATCGCACTGGTGCCGACCATGGGCGCGCTGCATGCCGGCCATCTCGCGCTGGTGCGCGCGGCGCGGCGGCGCGCGGCGCGCGTAATGGTGTCGATTTTCGTCAACCCGGCGCAGTTTGCGCCGCATGAGGATTTTGCGAGCTATCCGCGCAGCTTCGACGCCGATCTCGCGGCGCTCGCGGAGCTTGCGGTCGATCTGGTCTGGGCGCCCGCCGCTGCGGTGATGTACCCGCCCGGATTCGCAACCCGCATCGTGCCAGCCGGGCCGGCCGTGGCCGGCCTCGAGGACAAGTTTCGTCCGCATTTCTTCTCCGGCGTGGCAACGGTGGTCGCAAAGCTCGTGATCCAGTGCGCGCCCGACATCGCGCTGTTCGGCGAGAAGGACTACCAGCAGCTCAAGGTGATTGCGCGGCTGGTTGAGGATCTCGATCTGCCGGTCAGAATCGTCGGCGTGCCGACCGTGCGCGAGCGCGACGGCCTGGCGCTTTCATCGCGCAACAGCTATTTGAGCGCGCGCGAGCGCGCGGCCGCGCCGGCCTTGTACCTGGCGCTCAAGGATTGTGCCGCCAAGCTCGCGCGCGGCGCGCTGCCCGCGCGGGTGCTCGACGAGGGCGGCGCGGCGATTGAGCGCGCCGGTTTCACGCTTGACTATCTCGAAGCCCGCCATGCCGAAACGCTGCAACCGATCGGCTCGATCCAGGAAGGCCCGATCCGCCTGCTGGCAGCCGCCCGCATCGGCAAAACGCGGCTGATCGACAACGTCGCGGTGTGATCGGGCCTGCTCCCGCCGCTGCTTCTTCACCGCCGCATCAGGTGGTCGCTGCCGGTGTCGAGCTTGCACGCTAGCGCAGCCGCCCCAGCAGGCGCGCTACAGCAGGCCGAGCTCGCGCAACTCGCGCCGCAGCGCCTCCGGCATGTTGCGGGCGCCCGGGGCAGCGCGGTCGAGATCGCGCGGCGCCTCCTGGTGACCGAGATAGCGCCAGCCCTGGAACGCCCGCCACGGCCGCGGCTCGACCAGCACGAGCTTGGGCTCCAGCACAAGATAGCAGCGACCCACGCCCTCCTTGTCGACGAACGGGCGCACGTCGATCAGCCGCTGCCGGCACATCAGCTCTCCGCGGATCACCCAATAGAGCGAGCCGCCGTCGCGCAGCTCGTCGGCGCGCTTGGGCACCATGCGCGTCCGGTGCATGTGCTCGCGCGAAAGCCCGCGCTTCCTGCGATCGCGCAGCTTCGTGCGAATCCAGTCGTCGAGCTCCTGAACCGAGTCGCAGCCGACGCAAAGCTTGATGAGGTGAAGGGGCACGAGCGATATTGCCGAGCTGATTGCAACCGAATGATAGCAGCGCCAGCCGCGCGCGCCGATGGTGCTAGCGAGCTTATCCGCAGAAACGCGCTATTGCGCCGGCGCGAGCGGCACCGGAGCCGCATGCGAGGGCGCGGCGGGCGGGCCCGGCGGGTGCGCCGGCACCGCGCTCTGGGCAGGTTTGCGCGTGGTGCCGGCCTGCCCGGCGGTGGTGGCATCACGGGCCCCGGGCGGCTCGGCCGTCATGATATTGACCGGCGGGATCGACTTGGCAGAGGGAAAGTAGAGATTGTTCGGTGCCTTGGGAGCGCCATCCGGGGGCACCGACGCAACCGGCGGCAGATTGCCGGCCACAGGGCGAGCGGCGCCCGTCGGCCAGCCCGCCTTGTGGCTCTCCACGTAAGACTCGAATGGGCGCTCGGCGAGGTTGACGCTGATGCGGCTCTTATCCTGCAGCAAGGCAAAGGCGTCGCAGCGCTCCACCGTGCAGTCGTCGCGCGCGGCCAGCACGTGGGCAACGATGCCGAAGCGATCGGCCTCGAGCGCGCGGCGCAGACGGGCGGCGGGGGAACTCGCGCTGGCACGCGCGGCCGGCGCGCCAGCCGCGGCCAGCAGCGCGAGTTGCGCCTCGACATAGGCGACGGCCGCCGCCGTCGCCTCCGGACTGGCGAACACCGCCCGCTCGCAGGCATCCTCTACGGCGTCCCCGGCGAGCGGGTCGAGACAAGCCAGCGCCGAGCCGGGCGCCAAGGCGCGCGCCGCCAACTCGAACGCGCGCGCCTCGAACGCGCGGCGCTCCGCGGCGATATCCCGGCGGGCGAAATGATCGAGTGCCCACCACCCGGTCCCGACGGCGATGACCACGATGGCGGCCTGCGCGAGCGCCGCGCCCGGGCTGTCGAAGCGCGCGCGCACAAGCGCGAACGCCGCAAGAATGAGCGCTACCCCCGCGAGGAGAGCCCACGCCGGCACCTCCACGGCGCCCTCCAGAACCGAGCCGGCAAAACCATCGACCATGAGCAGCTACCACCCCGTGCGGGGCAGTATGGCCCACGGGGGCGGCAGTCGCCACCCCCGCCCGATTCCGTCGCTTTTCGCTACGTCACGACCTCAGGGGGAATATTCCAGCTGGCTTTCGCGCGCCACGCGCTCGAACGCCTCGGCGGCGCTCTTGATGCGATATTGGTAATCGGCACCGTCGGAGGGAAGCAGCCGGACGACCTGGTAGGTGCTGTTGGCCGCCATATGGCCGATCGGGCGTGAAGTGAAGTAGACGGTCTCTCCGATCTGATACTTGTGTTCTTTCAACGCGGCTCTCCTGAAACTCAGACCACTTGGACTTCTGCTCGTTGCGAGCAGTGCTTCCCCCGAACGCGGCCAATATAGCAGCGAAATCGGTCCTTGCCTTAAAAATTCCGCTTTTGGCCTCGCCCGCAAAGCTAGGAAATATTATTGCAGACAATCAATATGTTGCGGCAGCAAGCTCGATCTGATTCTTGGCTGCCGCGCGGCCGTCATAGCGGCCATGCCCGGCTGGGCGAAAATTGAAGAACAACTCACCGGTTCCGCGATTCGGATCGGGGTGGGCCGCAGCTAAGCCTTATGGGAAATTTCCCGGCAGCGAAGGGGGTGGTCCTCAGATGCCGCTCAGCGCAGCGCCCCCTCCCCGTGATGCAACGCGTTCGCAATCTCTCGCTTGCCCAGGCACGTACCGTCATCGCCCTCAATCAGGAGCGCGACCCGGCCGCCCTATCCGAGATGGCGCGCCCATGCGAGCGCCGTGTCAAGCGTGTCGAATTCCTTGTTAAGCAGCCGATCCTTCTCGCGCGGAGCAATCGATTCCGATCCGCGCGGACCGCTATAGGCGCGATAGGTCATAGCGCTCTTCCGGTCGTGTAACGGACAACTCGGTAAGCCGCGCACCGTTCCCATGGAAACCTCCGTTCCTACGGAACCGGGGCATCCGCAATCCCGCCGCCAGTCGTGCGTGGTTGCGCATTAATGAACGCACGTTCAGAAGCGCTTGGTTCTTTCCACAGCCTAAAGGCGCTCGCAGTACGGAACTGTGCGCTGCCTTGCTTGTTTTTTTATGAGCCGGATCGCACGGCGCGCGGGGACAAAACAGAGGATCGTTCCAATGAGGAGCAAACTTCTAATCGGCACTGCCGCGCTGTTGGCAAGCGTAGCGCTGGCATCAGCGCAAAACATGCCGGGTGGCGGCGGGCGCGAGTCAGGTGCGGCGCAAGGTGGCGCCGCTGCGCAGGAGCATCAGTCTCCGCAAATGCGCCGCGGCGAGCACGCGCAGCCCGGGCAGGCGCAGGAGCGCACCATGCGGCGTGGTCAGAAGGAGACCACGGGGCAGGCGCCGCAGCGCGAGCAGGGCGCGGAGAAGAGCAAATCGCAGCGCAGCCAGCGCAACCGCGAGCAGACCACTGGCCAAGGGCAAAGCCAGAGCCCGCGACAAATGCAGCGCGAGCAGACGCAGGGTCAAGCGCCGCAACGACAGCAGGGCCAGCAAGGGCAGACCGGCGCCGCCCCGCAGGGTCAGGCGCAGCAGGGCCAGACCGGCGGCGGCAACAATGTGACGCTGAACAGCGAGCAGCGCACCAAGATCAGGCAGAGCGTGCTGGCCGGCGGCCACGCGCCGCGCGTCAACAACGTCAATTTCTCGCTCAGCGTCGGCACCGCGGTGCCGAGCAGCGTGCGGGTCGTGGCGGTGCCGCGCGTGATCTGGGAGATCCATCCGGCATGGCGTGAATACATGTATTTCGTGGTCGGCGATCAGATCGTCATCGTCGACCACGGCCACCACATCGTCGCGGTGCTCGCGGTCTGACCTCGCGCTGCGCACAGCGAAGGGGCGGCCCGGCAGGGCCGCCCCTTCATCTTGCCCGAACTTCGCCGAGTGGAAACTGGGGATGGCGCGCGCTCAGGCGCGCACCTCCTGCCGCTGAAACACGATATAGGCGACGACGAACAGCATGATCGTACCGCCCACCAGGCCCACGATCTGCGGCCACACGATCAGCACGCTTTGCAGGAGCGGAATCGGCGCATCGGGGATCGCTCCCCGCTCGAGCAGGGCGAGGCCGAGGGCAGCGAGCATCGACTGCTGGGTGGAGCGTACTGACGGGTCGAGCACCACCGCCACGATCTCATTGAACAGCACGCTCGGCGACAGCCGCGCGAACATCTGTCGCGTGTCGAGGACACCGAGGACGTCGCCGGCGGTGGTGACCGCGTCCGCCAGCGCCGGCGAGAACAGCGGCCACAGGATGGTGAGGAACAGCCACACCCCGAGCGACACCAGCGCCGCGGTGGCCGCCGAGCGGAATATGACGGAGAACAGCAGAGCCAGCGCGAACCAGAAGCCGGCGTAAGCGATTGTCACCAGCAGCAGGACGAGTGCGCGCGCCATCTCCTCGGCATTGGGCGGTATCCCAAGCCCGACCAGCCCGAGCCCAATCACCATCAGCCAGAGCACGATCAGGCTCACCGCCAGCGTGAACAGACCGGCGCTGAATTTCCCGAACAGCAGCGCATCGCGGTAGATCGGCTGCGACAGGATGCGCGAGAGCGTGCGCCGGTTGTGCTCGCCGTTGACCGCGTCGAAGCCGAGCCCGATCGCGACCAGCGGGACCAGGAACGAGAGCAGCGCGACCAGCGGGAGCGGCCCGCCGCGGGTGAACAGCCGCAGGAACAGGAACGGATCCTCGGCCGTGATCTCCTTGATCTGGTCGATGGCGCCGCGCACGACAGCGACGGCGGTCGCCACGATCAGCACGACCAGCACGACCACCAGAATGCTGGTGAAGTGGTCGGCAATCTCCTTGATCGTCACGACCCCGAAGCCGTGCAGGGCCGAGCCTTCACGCCGCATGCCGCTCTCCTTCGTGGGTCTTGAAGTAGCCGGTGTAGATCGCCTCCAGCGACGGCTCCTCGACCGAGAGCCGCAGCAGCCGCCCCCCGGCCGCGACCACCGCCGCCGCCGCCTCCGGGCGGACGTCGCGATCGGCGTGCAGCAGCAGGCGATTGGGCGCCGCGGTCTCGACCCGCTGCACGCCCGGGATCGCCGCGATGCGGCCGGCGAGTCCCTGCCCTTCCGCCTCCACCTCGACGCGGAAGCCGCCGCCGAGCACCTGGCGGCCGAGCTCCGAAACCGAGCCGATCAGCGCGATGTTGCCCTGGCTGAACAAGGCGACCCGGTCGCAGACGCTTTGCACCCGCTCGAGCAGGTGCGAGGACAACAGCACGCTCACCCCGCGATGCTTGAGATCGCGAATGATGTTGAGCAGCTCCACCGTGGCCTGCGGATCGAGGCCGGAGGTCGGTTCGTCGAGGATCGCGATCTGCGCCTCCTTCATGAGGATCTCGGCGAGCCCGAGCCGCTGGCGCATGCCGCGCGAGAAGGTCGCCACCCGCTTGTCGGTGACGTCGGCAAGACCGGCGTGCCCAAGCGCGGAGGCGATCTTGTGCTCGCGCGCGTCGCGCTCGAGCCCCATCAGCCGCGCGGTGTAACGCAGATTCTCCGCGGCGGTGAGGTTGTCGTAGAAGCCGACCTGATCCGGCAGGTAGCCGACCTGGCGCTTCACCGCGAGCGGCTCGCGCTCGGGGTCATGGCCGAGCACGCGCGCCTCCCCCTCCGAGATGTCGGTCAGCCCGAGCAGCATCAGGATGGTGGTGGTCTTGCCGGCGCCGTTCGGACCGAGCAGACCGAAAATCTCCCCGCGCGCCACCGCGAACGAGATGCCGTTGACGACGGCGACGCCGTTGTAGCGCTTGGTGAGCTTCTGCGCCGTGATGACGTTGTCGCTCATCGTCGTCCGAACCATACCACGGCGCCGATCATCACGAGCAGCGCGCCGCCGATGAGCGCGATCCCGACGATGCCCCACAGGGTGGAGGTGGTGACCGCCACCCGAAACGACTGCGAGGCCGATTCCCCGCGCGAATTGGCGCGTACGGTGGTGACGTAGTCGCCCGCCACCGCCTTGGGAGCCGGCGTGACCAGGGCCTGCACCTCCTTGTTCTCGTTGGGGGCGATGCGGTCGATGGTCTTGGGCTCGAAGTTCACCTTCCAGCCGGTGGGCGCGGTGCCCGAGAGCTCGACCTGCTCGGCCGCCGCGGTCCCGGAATTGGTGAGGATCACCGGGATCGAGGCCTCCTGTCCGGCGACGGCGCGGGCGCTGAGCACGCCCTCGCGGCCGGCGATGTCGATCTTGGGCTGCCCGGTGATGTCGAGCACGAGGTCGGCGGTGGCGGTCGCGTCCTCGGCCGAAACCTTGGCCGTCACCTTGTACTTGCCGGCGGCGATCGTGTTCGGCGGACGTACCTTGAGCTTGACGTCCTTTGACTGGCCGGGATCGAGCGGGAGTGCGTTGAGCTCCTGGCTGCCGTACTGCTCGGTGAAGGTGGCGTCGAAATTCTGCGGCGCCTGCGCGGCCAGGCTCACCAGGACCTTCTTGCCGCTCTCGTTCTTGATGCCGAGTTGAAACTCGAAGCTTGACTTGGAGGTGCCGCGCAGCTCGGGAAGCTGCGGCGTGAGCGTGAGCTTGGCCGGCAGATCGGTCGCGAGCGTCACCGCGACCGGCAGCGAGGCGTTGGTCGACGGGCCCTTCGCATTCACCGTCAGGCTGGTGGTGCCGACCGGGGCATCCTTCGGCACGTCCAGGCGCAGCTCGAGTGAAACGCTGCCGTTGGTGGGCGGCAGCGCCGCGGCGACCGGCTGCCCGTTGCCGATCAGGGTTGCCGTCCAGCCGGCCGGCACGCCGGTGACCGACAACGCCAGCCGCTCGGGCGGGAGGCCGTAGTTCTGCAGCTTGAGATTGATCGAGGAGGTGCTCCCCGGACGCAGCGTCACCGCCGGATAGTCGGTCAGCAGGAAAAGGCCTTTGACGTCGTTCTTGGCCTCCTCCGCCCCGGCTGCAATGCCGAGCACGGCGAGGGCCGAAAGCACGGCCGAGAATAAGGCGATAACGCGATATCGCATGATGAGCGCTCCACGCAGGAAAGCAGATGATCTGGCTTGGGTTTTGCTATTTTGAATGAGGCCTCCCGGCGGACCGAAAGGATCAAGGGGCGGCAGGACCGGTGGTTCTATTGGTTATCGTCCCCGGCGGGAATTTCTTTCGTCCCTGCGTCGGAATCAATACACATCCTCGACATTTTTTTGGCCTTGGCGTCGCGGCTCGCGGCGCTGCCGACACGACGCCGCGACCGTCATGCGCGCATGACGGTCGGCCAATCCACCTCGTCTTCGGGCAGCACCCATGGCTCTGTGACCGCCGCCGTGCGCCATTCGCGCCAGGCCGGGAGCCCCATTGTCGCGTCCATATAGGCGCGCGCCAGCGGCGAGACCTCGACGGCGTAGGTGTGGAAGCGCGCCACGACCGGCGCATACATGGCATCGGCGGCACCGAAGCCGCCGAACAGGAAAGCGCCGCCGGCGGCGTGGCGCGTGCGACAATCCGTCCACATCGCGTCGATGCGTCGCACATTGGCCTGCACCTCCGGCGTGAGCTCGCGGCGGATGACCGGCCGCCACATGTTCATGGGCAGATGGCGGCGCAGCGGCACGAAGCCGGCGTGCATTTCCGCGGCGATGGCGCGGGCCTGCGCGCGCGCCGCCGGATCGTCCGGCCAGAGCCGTGCATTCGGAAACCGCTCCGCCAGATATTCCAGGATGGCTAGCGATTCCCAGACCCGCACCTGCCCATCGACCAGCGCCGGCACCTTGCCGGTGCCGGAAACCTCGCTCACCCGAGCCTTGAAGTCGGGAGCGTCGAGCGAGATCACCTGTTCCTCGAATGCGATGCCTGCAACCTTCATCGCGATCCACGGCCGCAACGACCATGACGAGTAGTTTTTGTTCCCGATGACGAGCGTGGGCGCCATGGGCCGGCTCTAGGGCCTGTGCGGGACGGGCGGTGCGTCGACCGGGCCGCCGGCCGCTTTCCAGGCGCCGAAGCCGCCAGCGATGTGAGCGACCGGCTTTAGGCCCATGCGCTGCGCGGTATCCGCCGCCAGCGCCGAGCGCTGTCCGGCCGCGCAGAAGAACACGAAGCGCTTGTCCTCGGCGAAGACGCCCTTGTGATACTTGCTCTCGGGATCGATCCAGAATTCCAGCATCCCGCGCGGGCAGTGGAACGCACCGGGCACGCGGCCTTCACGGTTGAGCTCGCGAATGTCGCGCAGGTCGACGAACACGACGTCGTCGCGGCCGTGCAGCGCGAGCGCCTCGCGCACGGAGAGCGTCTCGATCGCGCGCTCGGCCGCCGCCACCAGCGCGGCCACGTGGGTGGTGATGTTTTGCGTCATCGCTTGCTGTTCCGTGTTCGCAATGGAGGAAAGTGGGAGCCGCTTTTGCCTGGGCCGTCAAGCCAAGCCTGCGCGCATCCGCGGCCGGACACCGTGCCCGGCACTTCGATCACGACGTTTCAATCGCGGGCGGGCCCGGGAAACGGCGCCGAGCTCATGCCCATGAGCCAATAGGCGGCAAGCCCCACCCATTCGCGCACGGCGGTGTCGGTGCGCCGCAGGCCGTCACCGACGGTGAAGAACGGCCGCCAAACGTCCTCGATGCCGCGCGTGCGCCAGTCGACCGGATAAGGCTCGACATCGAAGCCGGCCTTGCGGAAGATGCCGATCGCGCGCGGCATGTGGTAGGCGGACGTCACCAGAAGCCAGCGCTGGCCCGGCTGCGGCCGCGCCAGGTCCTTGGACAGGATCGCGTTCTCGAGCGTGTTGCGCGAACGATCCTCGAGGATGACGCGTCCGCGCGGTATGCCGAAGCTCTCGAACACGCGCGCGGCGAATTCGGCCTCGTTGCCCTCCCCGAAGATCAGCGCGCCGCTGCCGCCGGAGAACACGATGCGCGCCCCGGGATAGCGCAATGCCAGCTCGGCCGCCACGGTCAGCCGCTCGGCCGACTCGTTGAGCGCGACCTCGTTGCGCGCCGCCGAGATATCGGGCGAGATCGCGCCGCCGAGCACGACGATGCCATCGGGCGCCCCGTGCGCGTCGGACCAGGGCGGAAAGCGGTCCTCGAGCGGAAGGATCAACATGTTGCCGAGAGGCGAAAGCCCGAGGATCGCCAGGGCGATCAAGCTCGCGAAGGCGAGCCGCTTCCCGGCCCGCGCAAAGCGCGTCGGCAGCAGCAGGAGGCCGACGATTCCGATCGACATGACGAGATTGGACGGGATGGCGAAGAAGCCGAAAATTTTCGAAATGACGAAGAACATGCGCGCGCTCGCGAGTGCGTCGGTCGGCTCAGCGCTTCTTCCAGGCGGCGTAGCGCGCCTTGGCCTCGTCGTTCATGGGGTAGAGGCCGGGAAGCTTGGCGCCGCGCTCGACCTCCTCGACGATGAAGCTCTCCATGCGCTCGTGCTCGGCGCCCTCCTCCGCGACGAAGCCGACAAGATCCTGCGGGACCACGACCGCGCCGTCACCGTCGCAGACGATGACGTCTCCCGGAAAGACCGCACAGCCGCCGCAGCCGATCGGCTCCTGCCAGCCGACGAAGGTGAGGCCATTGACCGAGGCCGGCGCGGCGGCGCCGGCGCACCACACTGGCAGCCCAGTCGCGAGCACACCTACCTGGTCGCGGACGGCGCCGTCGGTGACCAAGGCCGCGACGTTGCGGCGCGCCATGCGCATCACCAGGATGTCGCCGAAGATGCCAGCCGAGGTGATGCCCATGGCGTCGGCAACCGCGATCGCGCCCTCCGGCATATCCTCGATGGCGGCGCGGGTGGAGATCGGCTTGGCCCAGCTTTCCGGGGTGGCGAGATCCTCGCGCGCCGGCACGAAGCGCAGCGTGAAGGCCGGACCGGCGAGGCGCGCGGCACCGGCGGCGAGCGGCTTCGGTCCGCGCATCCAGCAGCGGCGGATGCCCTTCTTCAGCAGCATCGTGGTGATGGTCGCGGTGGTGATCGTGCGCAGCGTGTCGTAGAGAGCAGCACTCATCGCAAACCTCTTGGGCAGCCGATCTCGGCAGGCATGCAAGCAGCGCAGGGTCAGGCCGGCACGAGGCCGAGCCGATGGTCGCGCCGGCGCAGCCACGCCACCAACGGAAGCGACAACAAAACCATCCACGCCTTGCCGACGATCTGTCCCGGCAGGAATTCGAGCGAGCCGAAGGCAAGCCACAGGAACACGATCGAGTCCACAACCAGTCCCACCGCGCCCGAGGCCGCCACGGCCACGATCAGGCGGCGCCGGGCGAGCGGGGTGTAGACCGCGAGATCGGCGAATTCGGAGAGCAGGAAGGCGGCCAGCGATGCGATCACCAGCGCGGGCGGCGCCAAGAGCGCGGACAGCCCCGCGCCCGCGAGGATCGCCAGCGACGAGGCCGCAAGCCCGAGCCGGCGCTGGAGCAGGTCGCGCAGCACGAGCGCGCTCCCCGCCATGATCACGCCGGAGGGCGCCATCACGCCGGGCGCCACCGGGATCAGGCAGGGTCCGCCCGGCGCGCATGCGGTTCCGGCATGTCCGATCAGCCAGTTCGCCGCCGGAATCGTGAGCGCAAACAGGACGAGAAAGACCAGCCCCTCGCCCCTGCGCCGGTTGTCGGTCGCCGTCATCGCGCGGACTTCCACCTGGCAAAGCCCTCGGCGCGCAGCCGACAGGCCGGGCATTGCCCGCAACCGTAGCCCCAGTCGTGGCGCTGCGAGCGGTCGCCGAAATAGCAGGTGTGAGTGTCCTCGACCAGCAGGTCCAGAAACGCGCTCCCGCCGAGATCCTGCGCGAGCGCGAAGGTCGCCGCCTTATCGATCCACATCAGCGGCGTATGGATCACGAAGCGGCGCTCCATGCCGAGGTTGAGCGCGAGCTGCATCGCCTTGATGGCGTCGTCGCGGCAGTCGGGATAGCCGGAGAAATCGGTCTCGCACATGCCGGCGACGAGATGCCTGATACTGCGCCGATAGGCGAGCGCGCCGGCGAAGGTCAGGAACACGAGGTTGCGGCCGGGGACGAAGGTCGTGGGCAGGCCGCTGTCGCCGATTTCGATCGCCAGCTCGCGCGTCAGCGCGGTTTCGGAGATGGCGGCGAGCGCATCGAGGCGCACGAGGTGATCCTCGCGCAGCCGCTCGGCCCAATCCGCGCGCAGTGCGGTCATGTGCTGGCGCACGCGCGTGCGCGCATCGAGCTCGGCGCGATGGCGCTGCCCGTAGTCGAAGCCGATCGTCTCGACCCGCGCGAAACGCGCGAGCGCCCAGGCCAGGCACACGGTCGAATCCTGTCCGCCCGAGAGCAGGACGAGGGCGGCATCCGAATTCGTGGGACTCATAATCGATGCTCTGCGTGATCGTTGTCATGCTCGCGAAAGACGTAACTCTCCAGCATCACACTCGCGAGTGATGTAACTCTCCAGCATCACAAACGTGTCGCCCCCGCGAAAGAGGGGGCCCAAATTCCAGAGGCTGCGATGACGGCACCATGTGGCGGAGACGACAGCTGCGCGATTTCCTCACGCTGCTTACTTCGCTTCCTTCGCCGCATGTTTTCCTGGCTCGTAGCCGAGCCTGCGCGCGAGGGTGGCGAGCGCACAGCCTTCGCAGTAGCGGTGGTCCTTATAATCGATCCAGTTGTGGGCATAGATGTGCTCAGGCGAAATGCGGTAGCGCTCCTGCAGGAACCGCACCAGGAGCAGCCACGCCTGCACCTGCGCACCCGTCGCAGGTGCGGCGACGTCGGGGTAGTTGCCGACGAATTCCACCCCGATCGAGTTGGTCTTGATCACGCTGTGGTAGGTGTTCGAATTGTCGATGTATTTGTTGTCGTTGCGGTTGGCGCCGTCGCCATGGGTGGGGATCGCGGTCTCGGCGGTTGACCAGTAGACGGTGCCGTCGGTTTCCACCCAGATCATCACGCCGCGCTTGGTCGGGTTTTTCGACTGCTGCAGCGCCAGCGCATGCGCGGAGCCCGGCGGGCCTTCGGTTTGATGCACGATGATGTTGCGCCAGCGGCTGGCGTCGGCCGGCGATCCGAGCGGATGCAGATAAACGATGGCGAGGCCCGGGATCTGCGGCTCGCCCGCGCTTGTGGCAAGCTCGCGGAAGCCCGCGGGCAATGCCTCCGGATCCGGGACGGGATTGGCCGCCGGCTCCTCCATGGGCGCTGCCGCCTGCGGGCGCGGGCGCGGCAGGAGGTGCTGAGGCCATGCCGCGCCCGCCGCCACGGTCGCGATGAGCGCCGCACAGGCGAGCGAGCGACCGCGCCTGCGTATCGCGCGGACGCAGCCGATGCGTATGACGGAAGGGAGAACGCGCAATGCCCACCTGCGGGAAAGTCGAAGGTCAGTCCCAGTCGGGCGACCCGGAAAAGGCGTAGTCGACGATGCGGCCGTCGCGATGGGCGAGCCGGGCGATCTCCGCCATCTCGCGCTCGGACAGCACGAAATCGAAGACCGCGAGATTTTCCTTCAGCCGCTCGACCCGGCTGGTGCGCGGGATTACCGCAAGGCCGCGCTGCACCAGAAAGCGCAGGCTGACCTGGGCGGCGCTCTTGCCGTGCGCCGCCGCGATGCGCCCGAGCACCTTGTCGCGGCCGACGCCGCCGCGGGCGATCGGGCTGTAGGCCACCACTAACATTGCGTGCCGGCGACAGGCGGCGATCACCTTCGACTGGTCGATGAACGGATGCACCTCGATCTGGTTGCACACCAGCGGCTCGTCGGCGAGCTTCACCGCCTCCTCGATCAGGGCCACGGTGAAGTTCGACACCCCGATATGGCGCGCCAGCCCCGCGCGCTTGAGCTTGCACAGTGCGCCAAGCGTCTCACGCAGGGGAATCTGCGGGTTTGGCCAGTGCAACAGCAACAGATCGACCTGCGCGAGCTCGAGCCGGGAGAGACTTGCCTCGGCGGAGCGCTCGAGCTCGCGCGGCGCGAAGTGCGACGGCCAGATCTTGGTGGTGACGAACACGTCCTTGCGCGCGACGCCGCTCGCGCGCAACCCCGCGCCGACCTCGCGCTCGTTGTCGTAGAGCTCGGCGGTGTCGAGGTGGCGATAGCCGAGCCGCAGCGCCTCTTCGACCATGCGCGCGCAGGTGCGTCCGCGCAGGTCCCAGGTGCCGAGACCGATCGCCGGGATGCGCGCGCCCTGCGCTTCGAACACAGGAATCGCGGAGGTCGCGGTCATGTGGTCGCCGCCCCCATGTCAATCGTCCCACTTCGGGGCGTGCGGCGGGTTGACCACACGCGCGCCGGCCACTTTGAGCTTGCCGATCTCGGCCATCTGCGCATCGTCGAGCTTGAAATCGAACACCGCCAGGTTGGCGGCGAGGTGGGCGGGCGTCGCGGTGCGGGGGATCGGCACGATGCCGCGCTGCACGAGGTAGCGCAGCGCGACCTGCGCCGCGCTCTTGCCGCGCGCCGCGCCGATGCGCTCGAGCACGGCGTTGCCCGGCACCTTGCCGCGCGCGAGCGGGCAATAGGCGGTCACCGCCATCCCGTAGCCGCGGCAGGCGGCGAGCACCTTGTCCTGATCGATGAACGGATGCACCTCGATCTGGTTGGTCACCAGCGGCTCGCTCGCGAGCTTGACCGCATCGCGCAGCAGCGCGGTGGTGAAGTTGGCAACCCCCACGTGGCGGGCGCGTCCGTCGCGCCTGGCCTTGCAGAGAACCCCGAGCGTCTCCGCGAGCGGAACCGCCGGGTTCGGCCAGTGAATGAGCAACAGGTCGACCCACGGCAATTTCAGCTTGGCGAGGCTGTCATCGAACGAGCGCTGGAAATCGTCGGCGGCGAGCTTGTCGTGATAGACCTTGGTGGTGACGAAGACCTCCTCGCGCTTGAGCCCGGCGTCCGCGAGCCCCTGCCGCAGTCCTTCCCCCACCTCGGCCTCGTTGCGGTAGCGCTCGGCGGTATCGATGTGGCGGTAGCCGAGCTTGAGCGCGGTGCGCACCGCGTCGACGCAGACCGCGCCCTGCAGCGTCATGGTGCCAAGGCCGATCGCCGGGATCTTCGCGCCGTTGGCTTCGACAACTTCCATTGTCCTACCTCCTGCGAGTCGTGCCCGATCTCTCTCGACTGTCATCACCCGCGAAGGCGGGTGATCCAGAATTCCAGAGGCAGGCGCCGCTCATTTCCGATCGACCCCGCCGCGGCGAGTACTGGATGCCCCGCCTACGCGGGATATGCCAACCGGTCTTGTGACCCTCGGGGGCCCCGAGATTAGAACGATTCAATGCGACAAGGCACTTGCGCCGTCGCGGCCAAAGTCTTTCATATCTCACAATGTCACCGACCGGAAACATGATGCACGCGGGTTTGGTCGCGCTGGCGTTGATGGCGCTCACTCTGCCGAGCGTCGGCGCGCTGGCTCAGGAATTCAACCTCGTGATCCGCGGCCACAAGTTCGAGCCGGCGGAGATCCGGATTCCTGCCGGCAAGCGCGTGTCGATCTACGTGAGCAACGAGGATGCGACGCCGGAGGAATTCGACAGCACCGCACTCAAGGTGGAGAAGGTCATCCCCGGCAAGTCCAGGGGCCTCGTCCGGGTCGGGCCGCTCGATCCCGGCCGCTACGAGTTCATCGGCGAATTCCATGCCGACACCGCCAAGGGCGTGGTGATCGCGGAGTAGCGGGATGCTGGGCTCGCTCATCATCGTCTTTCGCGAAGTGATCGAGGCCGGGCTGATCATCGGCATTGTGCTGGCGGCAACCCGCGGCCTGCCCGGCCGCGGCGCCTGGGTCAGCATCGGCGTGCTCGCGGGCGCGCTCGGGGCCGGCATCGTCGCCCTGTTCGCGGAAGCCATTACCAATGCCTTCGAAGGCGCGGGCCAGGAGCTGTTCAATGCCAGCGTGCTCGGCGCCGCCGTGGTGATGCTGATGTGGCACAATGCCTGGATGGCGCGCCATGGCCGCGAGATGGCAGCCGAGATGGCCGCCGTCGGCGCCGCGGTCAGCGCCGGCAGCCGGCCGATGACCGCGCTCTCGGTGGTGGTCGGACTTGCGGTGCTGCGCGAAGGCTCGGAGGTCGTGCTGTTCCTCTACGGCATTCTCGCGGCGGGCACTTCCGGCTCGCTATTGTTCACGGGAGGGCTGCTCGGGCTGGCCGCCGGGGCGGCGTTCACCGCCTTGACCTATTATGGGTTGCTGAGCATTCCGCCGCGCCACATCTTCGCGGTCACCAGCATCCTGATCGCACTGCTCGCCGCCGGGATGGCGGCGCAGGCCGCGCAGTATCTCGACGCCGCCGGCCTGATCAGCGTGCTCGGCCGGCGCTTGTGGGACAGCTCGAGCTGGCTGCCGCAGGACGGCATGCTCGGCCGGCTGCTGCGTACGCTGGTGGGCTACACCGACCGGCCGACCGAGCTGCAGCTCGTCGCCTATCTCGGCACACTCATAGTCATGGCCGCGCTCACCTGGATCGCGGCGCCGAGACGCACGCCACGCACGGCCTGACGCGTCCCGCCCGCAGCCTCTGGGGCTATGCTGATTTTGCCTTTCCGCCGTCCGGGCCGAGCACCGCAAACGCCGCTGCAGGCGCCTTGTCGATCAGCTTGAGCAGCGCGCGCGCGGGACCGCGCGGCGAGCGTTTGCCCTGCTCCCAGTTGCGCACGGTCTCGAGCGGGACCTCGATGCGGGCGGCGAACTCGGCCTGGGTCAATCCGGTGCGCGCGCGCACGCCGCGGGCGTAGGCGGCATCGGCGGACCCTGCGGGCCGGCGCATCTGCTCCGCCATCGCCGCAAGGCGGGCCGGCAGCGGCTGCTCGCTGCCATCGGGCAGGATTTCGACGACGCGGCCGTCGGCCTTCAGTCGGACCCGCAGCATGCGGAGGGGATACGTGATTCCCGCGCGTCGGCCAAGGAGCTTGCGCCGCGACGGCCCATTGGAGTGGCGGCCATCGACCTAGTCGGCCATTGGCTTCCGGGTCACTGACTCATCCGATGCATTGCACCCTCAGCCGCGTCATTTGAGTCCGAACCACAGCGTGGCAATGCCGAGAAAGGAGAAGAATCCGACCACATCGGTGACCGTGGTCACGAACACGCCCGACGACACGGCCGGGTCGGCTCGGAAGCGATAGAGCACGAGTGGCACCAGAATGCCGCCGAGCGCCGCAGCCAGCAGGTTGCAGATCATCGCCAGCCCGATCACCAGGCCGAGGTCCGGCACCTTGAACCAGGCCGCCGCCGCGACCCCGGTGATCACCGCGAAAGCGACGCCGTTGACCAGCCCGACCAGCACCTCGCGCAGAATGATGCGGGCGGCGTTGGCGCTCGACAGCTCCCGGGTGGCGAGCGCGCGCACCGCCACCGTCATGGTCTGGGTCGCGGCGTTGCCGCCCTGGCTCGCCACGATCGGCGCCAGCACCGCCAGCGCCACCATCTTCTCGAGCTGGCCCTCAAACAGGCCGAGCACCGAGGAGGCCAGGAACGCGGTAGCCAGATTGACCAGCAGCCAGTTGAAGCGGCCGCGCGCGATGGTCCAGACCGGGTCCGACAATTCCTCCTCGCGCCGCACGCCGCCGAGCGCCTTGATCTCCTCCTCCGCCTCCTCCTCGATCACATCGACGATGTCGTCGAAGGTGATGACGCCGACCAGCCGCTCGCGATCGACGACGGGCGCTGCGACCAGGTCATAGCGCTCGAACAGGCGCGCGACGTCGGCCCGGTCGTCCGTGGCCTCGACCGAATGCAGGTCCTCCTCGAGCAATTGCTCGATCGGCACCGGGCGCTTGGTGCGCAACAGCCGATCGAGCGCCACCGCTCCGTTAAGCTTGCGGTCGGCCTCGACGACGTAGAGCTCCCAGAACCGCTCGGGCAGATCCTCGGTCTCGCGCAAGTGATCGATCACCTGCCCGACCGTCCAGGCCGGCGGCACGGCAATCAACTCGGTCTGCATGATGCGTCCGGCCGAGTTCTCGGGATAAAGCAGACTGCGTGCCAAGGTCACCCGCTCGGCGGGCGGCAGGCGCTCCAGGATCTCGACCTGCTCCTCCTTCGGCAGGTCCTCGAGGATGAACACGGCGTCGTCGGAATCGAGTTCGCGCACTCCCTCGGCCACCGCCTCAGTCGGCAGTTCCTCGAGGATCTCCTCGCGCACCGCGTCGTCGACCTGGGTCAGGGCGGAGAAATGGAAATCGTGCCCCATCAGGCCGACCAGGCGCGGTCGCAGTTCCGGCTCGAGCGCCTCGATCAGGTCGCCGGCGTCGGCTTCGTGCAGGTCGCCGACCAACTCGCGCAGCGCCGCCGTCTCGTTGCCCGCAATTGCCTGCGCAACCCGCTCAACGTAGTCGGCGCGCACCGCTCCGTGCTCGTCGCGCAAGGCGAGCGGAGCCGCCGTGGGGCCTTGCTCTTCGAGCGATTCGAGCTTTTCGTCCATGCGAAGCCCTGTGCGACCCCTGACGCGAGCGCATCGGCTTGTACGCCCCGGGTTTTGCACTAGCAATCGCAATGGAGCGTTCGCCGCGCATGTCCCGGGCGCAGCGCAGCAGCAATCGCGGGTCGCGGGCGCGCGCAGCATGGAGCAAAGCGGAATAAGGCGCTGCGGACCCGGGACCGTTGCAAACACCCATGGTTGTCGCTGGAGGGAAAACAGCACCGCCATGCTGGCGGTCCCGGATCAGCGGTGTAACCGCTCCGCAAGCGCTGCGCGCTGCACCGCATCTAGGACACGGATCCGACTAAGCGGGAGACGTGTGGCCCCCCCGGCGCACTGCCCCGGCCCACCCCGGCGGATGGTGACGCGAGCGTCCCGCTTCCTTAGCGTGGCGGCGGCGCCACAGGGTGAACGAATCGTTCACGACCCACAGCCATTAAGGAGTCATTAATTTGCCTCCCCCTAGTGTTCGGGTAGAGTGAAGAGATGATTTACGATTTGGGCAGGGCGTCGGCCGAGGCCGCTTACAACGCTATAATGGTGAGGAATATGCGCAGCGCGGTCGCGGCATGTTTCGTGCTGGCATCGGTCATTGGCCTGGGCGCGGCGCGCGCCGCCGAATGCCCGCCGGATGCGCTCGGCGTCAGCCGCACGCTCGTGGTCGATCCGAGCGAGCACCCGCGCGTCGGCAGCGCGCAATATCCGGAATCGTTGCCGCTCAAGGACCACGAGGTGGTGCTGACCTTCGACGATGGACCGTTGCCGGCCTACACCAACCGCATCCTCGATACGCTGGCGTCGGAGTGCGTGAAGGCGACCTTCTTCATGGTCGGCCGCATGGTGCAGGCCTACCCCGCGACGGTGCGTCGCGTCTACAACGAAGGCCACACCGTCGCGAATCATAGCCTGACCCACCCCTTCACCTTCCACAAGATGTCGGTCGACCACGCCGCGCAGGAGATCGAAGGCGGCTTCGACGCGCTACGCGCCGCGCTGGGAGATCCCAAGGCGGTGGCGCCGTTCTTTCGCTTTCCCGGCCTGTTGCGCCAGACCGCGGTCGAGCAATACCTCACCGCGCACAACGTCATGGCGTGGAGCGTGGACGTGATGGCCGACGACTGGACCCACATCAACAACCGCGAGATCACGCGCCGCGCCATCAGCCGCCTCGAGGCGCGCGGCAAAGGCATATTGCTGCTGCACGACATCCACGCCGCCACCGCGCTCGCGCTCCCGGACATCCTCAAGGAGCTCAAGGCGCGCGGCTTCAAGATCGTGCACGTGGTGCCTGCGACCCCCGATCGGCCGGAGACGGTGGCGGAGCCCGAGCTGTGGGCGGCGCGCCACGAGCGCGGGACCAATGTCTGGCCGCGCCTCCTGCCGGTGGTGGGCGCCGAACCCGCCGAGACGGCGCTGGCCGCGCCGGCTCCGGCGAGCTTCGGCATCGAGTTTGTGGGCTCGGCGCCCAAGGTGGCGCTGGCGCAGACTTTCGAGCGCCAGGCCGCGAGCGACGGCGAGGCGGCACGGCCGGCGATCACGCCGTGGCCGGGCGCGGCGTCCTATGCGGTGCCGGTCGAGGGGCAGATACTGCCGGTGCCGGCGGCCTACAATTTCAAGTATTCCCGTCCGTTCCACCTTGGCCCGACGGAGAAGCCCATCGAAAAGCACAGGGTCGCGGCGCGACGGCCGTCCCGAGCGCGATCGACAGCGCAGCATCCCTTCGGCTGGTTCTTCGGCGCGCCGCCCGCCCGCCAGCGCGCCTACGGCCATCAGCTGAGCGTAGCGCGCCACCCGACCAATCTCGCCTCGCCGCAGGTCCGCTAAGCCTCGATCCGGCGCGAGCTCGAAGGCGCGCGACGGCGCGGCAGAGGTTGAGCCGCCGCAGGGATTAGGCCCCACTCACCAGCAAGCCCACAGCCGGCAATGGCAGCGCCAGTCGCGCCGCTTGCACCAACAGCGCGCCGCCGTCAGCGCGCTCGTTGCGGCCGCGGCCTGCGCAATGGGCACGGCCGCGGCGGGCGCCGCCGACGCCGGCATGGCTCCCAGCTGCAAGGCGGCCGCAACCAGGACGGCAATCGCGATGGAAGGCATTCGCTCCTCCTCCGGTGGCGCGCAAAATCATCTTACACCAATGCTGGCGCGCTTGACCGGCCATGGCCGCGCTGGCCCCGCATCCAGGTCTCGCATCGGTGACGAGCCTGCGCGCGTAAGCCTGCGTTAACGCTTCGGTCCTAGGTCTGGCGCCATCAGCGGATCGCGCAGCTCCAACGCGCGCAACCGCTCTGCCCGGAGATCAGCCCATGACCAAGGCCACCTTTGTTGCCGCGATCACCATCTCGGCCCTCGCCGCCGCCGATCATGCGCATGCTGGCAGCGGCGACGTCGCCGCTGGCCTGCTCGGGGGTTTCGCGGTGGGCGCCATCGTCGGCTCCGCCATGGCGTCGCGCCCCGCGCCGGTCTATGTCGCGCCGGCGCCGGTCTACATGGAGCCGCAGTGCTACTGGACCCGCGGCCGTCCGGTGTGGGACGGCTACCGCTGGGTTCGCACCCGGGTGCAAGTTTGCGACTGAAGGCCCTGCCTGGTGGGGCCGCAGAATGATGCGAACTTCGGAATCGGGACGCTAGGGCGCGTCACTCGATCACTTCATCCGCGCGGATCAAGAGCGACGGCGGAACCGTCAGCCGCATCGCGCGCGCGGTCCGCAGATTGATGGCAAGCCCGATCTGCGTGGGCTCCTGAAAGGGCAACTCGGCGACGCCGGCACCCTTCAATATGCGGTCGACGTAGATCGCGGCGCGGCCATAGTCCTCGCCCACGTCGCTGCCGTAGGACATTAGGGCGCCGTCCCGCACCTCGAACGAATAATTGTGCATGGCCGGCAGATCGCGCAGGAGGCATTCGTCGATGATGGTGCGGCGATTCCTGACGGTGAGCGGATCCGCGGCGATCAGCAGGCCGGCCGTCCGCTCCTTTTCTGCCTTGGCGATCGCCGGCGCGATATCCTCCGCGTTCGTCACCGGCAGCGACAGCAGCTCGACGTCCAATCGGGCGGCGGCGTGACGCGTTCGTTCGACCACCAGCCGATGCTGGGCGTTCTCCGGCACCCACAGCAGCGCCAGCTTGCGCGCCGAGGGGATCATCTCGCGCAGCAGCTCGAGGCGTTTGGCGGCGACGGTCTCATTGTTGGTGGTGAAGCCGGTCACGTTGCCGGTCGGGCGCGCGATGCTTTGCGTCAGACCGAGCGCGACCGGATCGCCGATCAGCGCCAGAACGATGGGAATATCGCGGGTCGCGGCGGTGAGCGCGCGCACGGCCGGCGTGGTGGCGGAGACGACCACGTCGGGTTTGCCGGCGACCAGCTCGCGCGCGAGACGGGGCAGCTGGTCGGTCCGACCCTCGGCGGCGCGCACGTCATAAGCGATGTTGCGCCCTTCGGCATAGCCGAGCTTGGCAAGCGCCTGGACCAGCTCGCGCAAGCCCGGCGTGTCCGAGGCCGGGAACAGCATTGCGACCCGACGCATGCGCTCGCCCTGCTGGGCGCGCGCCGCGAGCGGCCACAGCAGCAAAGCTGCAGCCGCGCCGCCGAGAGCCAGCAGGAGCTCGCGGCGCCTCACTCGATCACCTCGTCCGCAAGCGAGAGCAGGTCGTCGGGGAATTTGATGCCGAGCGTCTTTGCGGTCTTGAGGTTGAGCACGAACTCGAACTTGATCGGCTGCAGCACCGGCAGCTCGGCAAGCTTGGCACCCTTGAGGATGCGCCCGGCGTAGAGGCCGACTTGGCGGTACACGTCAGCAAGATCGATCCCGTAGCTCATCAGGCCGCCGGCAACGACATAGTCGCGAAAGCCGTACATCGCGGGCACTGCCGCGCTCGCGGCAAGCTCCGCGAGCCGCGCGCGGCGGCTATTGAAGAACGGGTCGGAGGCCACCAGCAGCGCGCGAATCCGTTGCTGCGCGATCGTTGCGAACGCCGCCGCAAGCTCGTCATCGGTGCTGGCCCGCAGCACCTCGAGCGGCTGCCCGATCGAGCGCGCCGCCGCGTCGATCTCGCTGAGCTGGTCGGAAGCCGGCGGGAAGGTCGGATTGAGCAGAACGCCCATGCGTGCGGCGGGGCGCACCAGCTCGCGCAGCAGGCTGAGCCGCTTGGGCTCCATCGCTGTGCTCAGGTTGCTCACCCCGGTGACGTTGCCGGCTGGCCGGCTGAGGCTTTCCACGAGCCCGGCAGCCACCGGATCGGTGCTGAACGCGGCCACGATCGGGATCGTGGCGGTCGCAGCCTTGGCCGCCGAGGCCGCGGGCTGGCCGCCGACCGCGGCCAGTACCGTCACCGGGCGGCGCGCGAGCTCCGCTGCCAACGCCGGCAGCCGGTCGTAGCGGCCATCGGCCCAGCGGTACTGGATCGCGACGTTGCGGCCCTCGCTATAGCCGGTTTCAGCCAAGCCGCGGCGGAACGCCGCCGAGAGATGGGCGCTTTCGTCCTGCGCCCGCGTGCTGAGAAACCCGACCACCGGGACCGCCACGTCCTGCCCGCGCGCGGCGAGCGGCCAGGCCGCGGCGCCACCCAGCGCCACGACGAACTCGCGCCGCCTGATCTCGAGCATGAAGGCTTTCTCCCGCGCGAGCGCTTTGCGCCGCGCTGGAGCCTAGCGCAAGCCGCGCGCGGGGTCCCTGCAGCGGGCCTGAATCGTTCTGAATCGAGCAAGCAGGCGCCGAAACCGCATGTGCTCGCGCAGTCGCAGGATGGCGCCGGCCAGTGGCGATATCCAGACCAGCGCAGCGACACTCCGTTCGCAGGCGGCTCGCCAACCGCCGCTTCGCATGGCATCCGAGGTTTTGCGTCCGGGCTCAGGCCTGCCGCTCCGGCGCGTGGTCGCCTTGCGACATGTCTGCGCGTGCCTGCGCAGTGGTGCGGTCGAGAGGACTCGAACCTCCACGGGTCGCCCCGCTAGCACCTCAAGCTAGTGCGTCTACCAATTCCGCCACGACCGCAGATGGGAGTGAACGCGGGCACTGTGGCCCCGCGTTGTAGCGACGGCGCTCGATGTAACAAATCACCCCTCGGGGAACAAGGGTCCTTCCCGTCTGCGCCAGCCGGCCCGGCCGTGCGCCTCACGCCCGGACATCCGACACTTATCTATGAGGCCGTAGGCAACTTCCTTGACTTGCGAGGCCGCGCATCGGCACGTTGGCTGCATCCCGCGTGGGACCGAAGCGGCACTCGCACACCGGATGACTGAGAGTGAACAGCGCACGCGACAAGGTGACGACCAGGCTTGTTCCGCCGCCGGGCTCAGCCGCGGCGGAATGGCGGGTCGGCGACGGCTTGGTGGCGTATGAGGCCGCGCTCGCGGCCATGGACGCGCGCGCCGCGGCGGTGGCGCAGGGCGCCGCAGCGGAGCTCGTCTGGCTCGTCGAACATCCCCCGCTCTACACCGCCGGGACCAGTGCCCGGCCCGAAGACCTTATCGCTGCGCGCTTCCCCGTGCACGCCGCCGGCCGCGGCGGCCAGCTCACCTATCATGGCCCCGGACAACGCATCGCCTACCTGATGCTCGATCTCAAGCGGCGCGGCGGCGACGTGCGCTGCTTCGTCGCCGCGCTCGAGGAATGGATCATCCGCGCGCTGTCGCGCTTCGGCGTCGCCGGCGAACGGCGCGAGGACCGCATCGGCGTATGGGTGCCGCGCCCGGATAAGGCGCCCGGACATGAGGATAAGATCGCGGCGATCGGGGTGCGCATCAAACGCTGGGTGACGCTGCACGGAATCGCGCTCAACGTCGACTGCGAGCTCTCGCACTACGCCGGCATCGTGCCGTGCGGCGTGCGCGATCCGCGCTACGGCGTGACCAGCCTCGCCGACCTCGGGTGCACGGTGACGCTCTCCGAGGTCGACGCGACGCTGCGGCGCGAGTTCGAGCCGCTGTTCGGGCCGGCCGTGCCAGCTTCGGAGGTGGGGCGCGAGCGCGGGCGCGCCGATGTCGCACAGCCGCCTGCGCGCGTCGAAGCCCGCTAGCGCGCGTCCCGCAAAAGTGGCCACCGGTTTTTCAATATGGACATGCGCGAAATCAAAAATCTAAATCGACCGCAGCACCGCGAATTGCTCGCCGCCGCGGAGCGCGAGCTCGTCCGGCGTTGCCGCCCGCTCGTCGATACTGTCGACGCGCGCATTGAACGGCCCGCGCCGGCACGCCGCAATCAGATCGGCAACCAGCCCGGACTGCCCCGCCAGCACCGCCTCCACGCTATTGTCGCGACAGTTCCGCACCCAGCCCGTGAGACCGCGACCGAGTGCTTCGCGCTCGACAAAGGCGCGATAGCCGACGCCTTGCACGCGACCGCGGATGACGATGCGGCGGGCGACGTGCGCTTTCGCGCGCTCGCTCATGCCAGCTCTCCCGTGTCCGGCGCACGCACGCCGCGCCAAGCCGATGGCGCCCAGCGCATGAGCGACTGCACGTAACGCTCAGGCAGATTCCAATCGCGCGAGGCCGACACCACCAGGTCGATATAGCCGGGCCGCGGCCTGCCCTCCCCTTGCCGGCGCGCGACATAGACCAGCGCCGCGGTCTGCCGCTCGCCGCAGCGCACCGGCAGGTGACGGCGCACGTATAAGGCGGAGGCCACGCTTTCGTAGGCGTTGAGGGCGGCGAGATCGCGTGCGCTGAGCCGCCACAGGACGCCGTGTACGCGTGCGCCCGGCTGCGGCGCGATCGAGCCGAGGCCGTCGGGATTGATGACGAAACGCCAGCCCGGCAAGGTCGCGACCCCGACTGGCGCGGCGGCCGGGCAACGCACCCGCATCAGCGCGCGGCTCATGTTCGAGCCATAGGCGAAGTGCAGCATCGCGGTGCCTCGCTTAACAGAACCGCGAGCAAGCGCAATCCCGTGCGCGTCCCGAGCAGGCGCAATCCCGAACCTATCGAGCCGCGCCCCTGAGCGCCGCGGCGGAGCGGAGCGTCCCGGCCCAGACCGAAAAGCCCACCGCAAGCAGCATGGGCATGATCGCGAGCGCGGCAATGCCGGCGACGACGTAGCCGAACAACCCGAGGTCGGGACGGCCGATCGCGCCCGCGAGCCGGCGGACTGCAATCAGCATCCCATCCGCCGCGCCCGGCCCGGGGAGGTCGGCAGACGGCAGCATCAAAGCGAGGATGAGAAGGAGCAGCACGATGGCCAACGCGTAGAGGACGGCGATGGCGACGGCCGCACCTGGGTCGCGGCCGGCGTCGCGCAGCCGCTTGGCGTGCAGGCAGTACCAGGACCAGATCGCGAACGCCTGCGCGAGCGCGAACGGCACCAATCCCGCCCGCAGCGTCACGGCTGGAGACAGCAGGATTTGTGAAAGCAGCGCCGTGGCATAGACGACTAAGATGCCGAGCGCGAATGGCCGGCGCCCGACACGGCCAGCGGCCGAAAGCAAGAGTGCGAGCGATCCCATCCCGAGGGCGGATGGTGGCACGCCCCGAAGGCAAATTCACGCTCCTCCCGGCGGGTCGTCCTCAGGCATGATCCGCTGCCGTGTTGCAGCGCGTGCAGGCCCGGGCGTCTCGCATGCGGTGCAGCACGAGGCCACCAACCTGGCTCAAGCTGATGCAACGACCCCTGACGCTTCTGCCCAGGGACAAGGGTCCGCGGCGCGCCCGGCAGCGGAAACCGATTTCGCCCAGGCCCCAGGGGGAACTTAATCCCCGCGCCATGGTTGTGAGTTTGTGAAAAAACTGAGGCAAGGGGCGGCTCGCGGTCAGAGTCCGCGAAGGAGCTTGCTATGACCAATACAACCATTGTCGAACGCGACGTTTATGTTCCCACGCGAGCCGACGGCAGCCGCACGCCATTCTCGTGGAGCGCGGCTATTGCCGGAACATTCGCGGCAGTCGCGGTGACCTACATCATCGCGGCGCTGGGCTCCGGGATCGGGCTATCGTTTGCCTCGCCCTACGGCTCCGGCCCGTCCGCAACCAGCCTTACGGCGGCGGCGGCGGTCTGGCTGGTCATGGCGCAAGCCATGGGCTTTGCCACCGGCGGCTATCTGGCCGGGCGGCTGCGCAGCCCGGCCTATGACGGAGTTCTCGGCGAAACCACGTTCCGCGACGCGGCGCAGGGTTTTCTCGTGTGGGCGATCGGCGCGGTGGTGATGGCCGCGGCGTTGGCGCTGTTGGCCTACTTCGCGGCCAGTGCGACCACGCGAGCCGCCGCCGGCGCCGTCACCGCCGCGGCCACGCGCGATCAGGCGGCAGCGACGAGCACGGCGGCAACCGGCACAGCGACCACGGACTACTTCGTCGACCTGCTGTTCCGTCCCGGCCCGACGCCCGCCACTGCCAACGGAGCGCGGCCAGCCGATACCGTCGGCGTCGCCCCCGCCGGGGCGCAGCCGGCGCTCAGTCCCGAGACGCGCGCCGAGGCCTCGCGCGTGCTCTTGCGCAGCATCAGCGAAGGCCGGCTCGATGACGGCGACCGCACCTACCTCGCGCAGCTCGTCTCCGCCCGCACCGGGCTCCCTCCTGATCAAGCGGAGCGGCGCGTCGCCGACGTCGAAGCCAAGGCGCGCGCAGCGGTGAAAGAGACCGCTGATAAGGCCGCCAAGGCTGGCGCCTACTTCTCGTTCTGGACCTTCATGTCGCTCTTGTTCGGCGCCGCCGCCGCGACGCTGGGCGGCATGCTCGGCGGACAACTGCGCGACGCCGAAGGCCGGCTGGCGCCCGGTTGAACGCAGCCAACGAATGCAACGAATGTTGTGAGAGGTCCGTCATGCTCAACCTGGTCGTCACGCTTCTGATCATCGCCCTCATCGCCGCCGTGCTCGGCTTCGGCGGCATCGCCGGGGCGGCGGTGGAGATCGCCAAGATCGTGTTCTTCGTCGCACTCGTCCTGTTCCTGATCGCCGCGATCTTCGGGGCGATCGGCGGCCGCCGGCCGGTGGCGTAAAGCATGATCCCGGAAAGTGGGTACCGGTTTTCGAAAAAGATCATGCTCCAGCAATAAGCTAAAGCGGGATGACGATTCGAAAAGTCATCCCGCTCCGGTAGCCGCAAATCGAGGTGGCGTTGTGCGCGCCCTGTCCGTGATCGGAGAGGCCGCTCGAAGCGGAGCAGCACACGCAGCTCCCGCAAATGCCCTTGGCGCGATCAGGCCCACCGGGGTTACGGCTGGTTCATAAAGAATCAGGGGCCACTCACGCGAACTCCATGATCACTGCGTCGACCGCGAGGCTGTCGCCCGGCTTCGCCTTGATCGCCTTGACCACCCCGTCGCGCTCGGCGCGCAGCACGTTCTCCATCTTCATGGCCTCGACCACGGCGAGCGTCTCGCCCGCCTTGACCTCCTGCCCCTCGCGCACCGCGATGGAAACGACGAGGCCCGGCATCGGGCAGCGCACCGCTTTGCCGGTATCGGCTGCCCTCTTCGCCGGCATCAGCCGCGCCACCACCGCCTCGCGCTCGGTATAGACGTAGGCGCGAGTCTCGACCCCGCGGTGCGAAAGGTCGAAGCCGTTGAGCGCGGGTCGCACCTCGACCCAGATTGGCCGACCGTCGATCGTGCCGGACCACACGGGATCGCCGGGCTTCCAGGCTGAAACCAGGAGACATGGCTCTCTAGCTTCGCCGTCGAACCGCACCGCGAACCGATCACCGTCAGGCTCGTGCGCCGGCAGCTCCGCCGCTCCCCGGCGCCGCTCGCGGTTTGACGCGGAATCAGCGCGCGTGATGTCGAGCACCAGCTCGTTCCCGCCGATCCGCACGGCCCGGCGCCGCTCCCGCGTGACCGCCGAGCCCGGCTGCTGGCCGGAAATCCGCCGCTTCCTGTCGCCCAGCACGAGATCGACCGCGGCGGCGACTGCGGCAAGCACGCGCGCGGTTTCGCCTTGCGCGCTCACGCCATGAAAACCGTCGGGAAACTCCTCGGCCAGGAACGCGGTCGAGAGCAGTCCCGCCTTGAAACGCGGGTGCTGCATCAGCGCGGACAGAAACGCGATGTTGTGGCGGATGCCGTCGATCGCGAACGCGTCGAGCGCGTCGGCCTGCACCGCGATCGCCTGCTCGCGCGTCGGCGCGTGGGTCACGAGCTTGGCGATCATCGGATCGTAGTAGAGCGAAATCTCGCCGCCTTCGTACACCCCGGTATCGTTGCGCACGGTGACGCCGCCGGCGTTCGTCTCGGCCGGCGGCCGGTAGCGCACCAGCCGCCCGACCGAAGGCAGGAAGTTGCGCGTGGGATCCTCGGCATAGACGCGGGTCTCGACCGCCCAGCCGGTAAGCCTCACGTCGCGCTGCTTGAGCCGGAGCTGCTCGCCCGCCGCCGCGCGGATCATCTGCTCGACCAAGTCGATGCCGGTGACGAGCTCGGTGACGGGATGCTCGACCTGCAACCGCGTGTTCATCTCGAGGAAGTAGAAGCTCTTGTCCTGAGCGGCGACGAACTCCACGGTGCCGGCGGAGTCGTAGCTCACCGCCTTGGCGAGCGCGACTGCCTGCTCGCCCATCTGCTTGCGCGTGCCCGCATCGAGCAGCGGGCTCGGCGCTTCCTCGACGACCTTCTGATTGCGGCG
Organism: Xanthobacteraceae bacterium; assembly: GCA_036555745.1. Lineage (GTDB taxonomy): Bacteria > Pseudomonadota > Alphaproteobacteria > Rhizobiales > Xanthobacteraceae > VAZQ01. The sequence continues at coordinate 45,596 of DATBKV010000264.1, forward strand.
TTGGATCGAGCATTCGCGCTCGCCAAGGTGAATGATGTTGCCGTGCTTGTCGCCGAGCACCTGGATCTCGATATGGCGCGGCTCGGCGATGAATTTCTCGATGAACACGCGGTCGTCGCCGAAGGCGGATTTCGCCTCGGAGCGCGCGCGCGCCAGGCCTTCGGCGACCTCGGCGCGGGAATGGGCGATGCGCATGCCCTTGCCGCCGCCGCCGGCCGAGGCCTTGATCATCACGGGATAGCCGATCTCGTCGGCGATCTTTACGGCATGGCGCGCGTCGGCGATCGTGCCGAGATGTCCCGGCACGGTGGACACGCCCGCCTTCGCCGCAACCTTCTTGCTCGCGATCTTGTCGCCCATGGCGGCGATCGCCCGCGCATTGGGCCCGATGAAGACGATGCCCGTCTTCGCCAGCGCCCTGGGAAACGCCTCGCGCTCGGACAGAAAGCCGTAGCCCGGATGTACTGCTTCGGCCCCGCTCGCCTTGCAGGCGGCGACGATGTTGTCGATGACGAGGTAGCTTTCAGACGCCGGCGCCGGACCGATCGGCACCGCGGTATCGGCCATCTCCACGTGCAGCGCATCGCGGTCGGCTTCGGAGTAGACCGCGACGGTCTCGATCCCCAGGCGGCGCGCGGTCTTGATGATTCGACACGCGATCTCGCCGCGGTTGGCGATCAGAATTCGCTTGAACATGCGGCGATGACATCCCGCGAGCTCGGCCAGTTTCAGCCTTTGCTGCGGGGCAGCACAAAAGTCAACAGCGGCTCATGGCCGCCTTGCTGACCATGCCGGTCGCGACGGCGGCAAAGATCGCCGCCCCCCGCTTCGACGCGGATCAGCGTGTCGGGTCGCGAACATGCACGAAAGGCTGCGGACGAAGGGGCGATGCGCCAACCGTCACATAAACCAGCGGGGCCTGCGCCGCTCGGGGGGAACGTGGCTGGCGATCCAGGCGAGAACGTAGGCGTCCACCTCGGGCGATTTGCGGATGCGCGCCCATTCCCGCGCCCGCCACACGCGCTCGCTCAGCCGCACCAGGATGGGCGACCGTTTGATCGCCGCGATCAACGCGGCGAGACCGGTGCCGGCCGATGGCTCGGAACCAGCGATCATTGACGCGCTCCTGTCCCGTCTTGGGACCTTCCGGATCACTCGTTGAGGAAACTGCGACGGCAACGCCGCCGCGGGATCAGGGTTCCCTCACGGCTTGTGCATTAGTCGTCGACCACGCCGCTTCGGTTCGATCGACTCCAGCCCGCGAGCGCATCACGCTCACGCCACCGATGTGGCGAAGTTGCGGCAGCAACGGAAAATCCCCCGGACTCACGAAGAATTGCTCCGCATTCAAGCGCATCGCGCGTAGAAACTTACCGACTGCCGAGTGTGTGCGCTGCGGCAGGATCAGGAATTTGTGATGAGCGCCGGCCTCCATCACGTCACGGCGATTTGTCGCGACGGCAAGCGCAACGTGAGGTTTTACACTGACGACCTCGGCCTGCGGCTGATCAAGAAGACCGTCAATTTCGACCGGCCGGACACTTGGCATCTCTACTACGGCGACGAGACTGGCCGACCGGGCTCCGTGCTCACCTTCTTTGTGTGGGACGAGCTCGCGAGCGGTCGCGAGGGCGCCGGCATGGCGAGCGAAGTCGCGTTCATGATTCCGCGAGTCTCGCTCGGCTACTGGGCACAGCGGCTGGCGACGCGCGGCATCGCGCACGATGCCGCGCACGAACGTTTCGGCGAGGGCGTGCTTGCGCTGCGCGATCCTGACGGCATGCGGGTTGCGCTCGTTGGTGTCGACGGCGCCGCCGCGATCGCGGGATGGTCGAGCGGGGATGTGCCGCGCGAGCATGCCGTGCGCGGCTTGCGCGGGATCACGCTCACCCTCGCCGCCGCCGAACCGACGGCGCAGGTGCTCAGCGCCGCGTTCGGTTTCCAGGCCGATGGACACGACGGCGGCGTCGCGCGCTACCGCGCGCCGGTCGACGAGCTCGCCACCGTCATCGACGTGCGCACGGTTGCTTCCGCCGGCCATCAGGGAGCTGGCTCCATCCACCATGTGGCTTTTCGGGCCGCGGATGACGGGGCTCAGGCCAGGGCGGTCCTCGCGGTGAAGGCGTACGGTCTAGCGCCGACCGAGCAGATCGACCGCTGCTATTTCCGCTCCGTCTACTTTCGCGAGCCCGGCGGCGTGCTGTTCGAGATTGCGACCGATGATCCCGGCTTCACCGTCGATGAGCCGAAAGCGGCCCTGGGCAGCGCGATCAAGCTGCCACCCTGGTACGAGCACCGGCGCGCCGAAATCGTCGCCGCGCTGCCGTCGCTCGGTTGAAGCGCATGCGCGCCGCGCGCGGCTTCGATGCGCCCGCGCATGCAACAATCTTCCCCGGCACGCCGCGTGCGCGGTGCAATCCTTCCCTCGTTGGCCGACGACGCCGAATTGCGCTTTCATAGCCGCGCGCTATCGGCGCGAGCACTGGCCGCGACCGGGACCATTCACTATATTGCCGCCCCCCGCGAGTGAAGGTTTTCAGGCGACGGAGGTGAGTGATGACTTTGGCAATCAACGATACTGCTCCGGACTTCGAAGCGGTCACGACCGAAGGCAAGATCCGCTTTCACGATTGGATCGGCGACAAGTGGGCGGTGCTGTTCTCGCATCCCAAGGATTACACCCCGGTCTGCACGACCGAGCTCGGCTACATGGCCAAGATCAAGCCGGAATTCGACAAGCGCGGCGTCAAGATCATCGGGCTGTCCGTCGATCCGGTCGACAACCACGCCGGCTGGGCCAAGGACATCAAGGAGACCCAGGGCTTTGCCCCCAACTACCCGATGATCGCCGACGTCGACTACAACGTGTCCAAGCTCTACGGCATGCTTCCGGCCGCGATC